>JAXDQI010000333.1:0-122240 GCA_034667965.1 Gammaproteobacteria bacterium | reverse complement strand
CGCTTCGACGATTACGATTACTTGTACGATCTGGGCGAAGTGGACGTGAAAATGTCGGGGTGCATGAACGCCTGCGGTCACCACCACGTTGGAAACATCGGCATTCTCGGCGTGGATAAGGGCGGCGAGGAGTGGTACCAGATCACCATCGGCGGCGCCGCCGGGGCCGATGCATCGTTGGGCGCGGTAATCGGGCCGTCCGTGGCGAAGGCCGACGTGGCCGAAACGATCGCGCGATTGCTGGATGTGTACGTCGAACAACGTCGACCGGACGAACGATTTCTCGATACCGTACGCCGCCTCGGCGTGAAGCCCTTCAAGGAACGAGTGTATGCCGCGCCAGTTGCTGCGTGACGGACGCGTCGTCGCCGACGACTGGACTTATCTCACCGAGGCCGAAAACGCCGCTCCCGCATCCGCGGCTGCGGCGAACGCGATCATTCTGACTTTCGAGCAATGGCTGTCCGATAAGCCTCGGTGGCTCGCCGCACCGGAGCGCCTCGGCGTGATCTTATCGCCGGTCCACAAAGTGGAGCAGCTGGCGCCGGATCTTCCGCGCTTCGATCTGGTGGGCGCCGAATTCCCCGGACCCAGCGAGGGGCGCGGTTATACCCAGGCACGTCTGCTGCGCGAGCGTCATGGATGGCGCGGCGAACTGCGCGCCACCGGCTACGTGCGCCGCGATCAGGTGTTCTTCCTGGCCCGTTGCGGCTTCAATAGCTTCGAACTGCCCGACAGCGATCTTGAGGGAGCGGCCGAAGCATTCTCGACGTTTACAGCGAGATACCAGCCCTCCAATGACTTGGGTCTCGCGCTCAGGCTGCAGCACCGCTGACGAGATTCGGATTGGCGGGATACAGCTGCCATCTGCGGAACCGCACACCCACTCGTTGACCGACGTGGAATCGGTCGATGTCGAATCTTTCGCGGCTGATCTCCGCCTCCAATGGCTCGTGCGCCGGCCGGCCGTCGACGCAAAGTTCCAGGCGAACGATGGGTCCGATCACCCGTACATCCCGCACCGATGCCGGCCAGCCCACCGATTCGCCGACGATATCGATCTCATGCGGCCTGATGAGCGCGATCAGGTCGGCTCCCGGCGGCGCCACTGCGGGATCGCTCGAAATGTCGTTCGGACCCAGGAACGCGCGGCGCTCGCGCCATTCCACCTTGAGTTCATTGACCTGGCCCAGAAAGCGGTGCACGTACGCCGAACGAGGCAAATCATAGACCTCGCCGGGCACTCCGGTTTGCTCGATCCGCCCGCGGTTGAGCACCACGATGGTGTCCGCCACTTCGATCGCTTCCTGCTGATCATGGGTCACGAAAATGCTCGTGAATTTCAGTTCGGTATGAAGACGCCGCAGCCAGCGGCGCAATTCGTGCCGCACTTGGGCATCCAGCGCACCGAAGGGCTCGTCCAGCAGCAGCACCTCCGGATCGACCGCAAGCGCTCGCGCCAACGCCACGCGCTGCCTCTGGCCGCCCGACAGTTGGGCGGGAAAGCGATCGCCGGCCCAATTCAACTGCACCAGATCCAGCAGCGACTGCACTTTCCGGCGTATCGCGGCGGCCGGAGGACGCTCGCGCCGCGCCTTGACCTTGAGCCCGAACGCGATGTTCTCGAACACCGACATATGGCGGAACAGGGCGTAGTTCTGAAATACGAACCCGACCTTGCGGTCGCGAATCGGCCACAGGGTGGCGTCACGTCCATCGAACAGCACGTGTCCGCTTTCGGGAGTCTCGAGACCGGCGATGATGCGCAGCAAGGTGGTTTTGCCGCAGCCCGAGGGACCCAACAGCGCCAGGAGCGCACCGCTAGGGATGTCCAGATTGACGTCGTCGACCGCGGCGAATTCGCCGAATTGCTTGCTGACGTTGCGTAGCGTGATGCTCATGTCCTACTTCTCCAAATTCGTGCGTGCCCGGCGCGTCCCATGCCTCAGTTCCGGCTGCCGCCATTCCAGGAAGCTTTTGCCCGCGAGAGTGAGCAATGCCAGCAAAGCCAGCAGCGATGCCACCGCGAACGCGGCGGCGTAGTTGTATTCGTTGTAGAGGATCTCCACGTGCAGCGGCATGGTGTTGGTCAGCCCGCGAATATGCCCGGAGACGACCGAAACCGCGCCGAACTCGCCCATGGCGCGCGCATTGCAGAGCAGGACGCCGTACAACAGACCCCAGCGGATGTTGGGCAGGGTCACGTGCCAGAATACCTGCCACCCACCGGCCCCCAGCGAGAGTGCGGTTTCCTCGTCGTGCTTGCCCTGGGCCTGCATCACCGGAATCAACTCGCGGGCCACGAACGGAAAAGTGACGAAGATGGTGGCGAGCACGATGCCGGGAACCGCGAACACCACCCGGATATCGTGGGCTTGCAGATAGGGTCCGAACCAACCGCGCGCGCCGAACAGCAGAATATAGGTAAGGCCTGCAATGACCGGCGACACCGCAAACGGCAGATCGATGAGAGTGATGAGAGTGCTCTTGCCGCGAAATTGAAACTTGGTGATGGCCCACGCCGCCATCACGCCGAACAGCAGATTCATCGGCACCGCGATCGCCGCCACCGTCAGGGTGAGTTTGATCGCTGACCAGGCCGTGGGTTCGGACACGGCCGCGAGATACACGCCGGCGCCCTTGGCGAAGGCTTGCGCGAACACGACCAGCAGCGGCAGCAGCACGAAGACCGCGAGGAACGCGAGCGCCACGCCGATCAAAACCAAGCGGCCCCAGCGCATTCCCTGGCGCGGATCCCGGCGCTGCAGGCTGCGTGACACGGGGACCTCGTATCTGGCGGCGATGGCGGGGGCCTCCACTAGGTCGCACCGTGCACTAGGTCGCACCGTGTCGGGTCGTTGCCCAGCTTTGCAGCGCATTGATGCCCAGCATCAAGGCGAACGACAGCATGAGCATCACGACGGCGATGGCGGTTGCGCCGGAGTAATCGTACTGCTCCAATTTTGTGATGATGAGCAGCGGCGCGATTTCCGACTTCATCGGCATGTTGCCCGCGATGAAGATGACCGATCCGTATTCGCCGACGGCGCGGGCAAAGGCCAGCGCGAAGCCCGTGAGCAGGGCCGGCCACAACGCCGGCAGAATGACTCGCGCGAAGGTCTGCCACTCGGAGGCGCCCAGCGTTGCCGCCGCCTGCTCCACCTCTTTGTCCAGTTCCTCCAGAACAGGCTGCAACGTTCTAACGACGAACGGCAGGCCGATGAAGATGAGCGCGATGACCACTCCTAAGGGGGTAAAGGCCACGTGGATTCCGAGCGGCTGTAGTGCGCGCCCCAACCAACCATTGGGTGCATACAGGGCGGTCAGCGCGATGCCGGCCACTGCGGTAGGCAGCGCAAACGGCAGGTCGACCATGGCATCGATGAGACGCTTGAACGGAAACCGGTATCGCACCAAGACCCAGGCGATAACGAGCCCGAATGCCGCATTCACGGCCGCGGCCAGCAGCGCGGCACCGAAACTCAAACGCAGCGAGGCTACGACCCTGGGCGCGGTCACCACATTCCAGAAGTGTTCCCAGCCTCCGCCCAAGCTGCGGATGAACGTGGCTGACAAGGGAATCAAGACGATCAGGGACAGATACAGCATGGTGTATCCCAGGGTCAAGCCAAACCCGGGAATCACGGGGCGCCCATGCGCCGGGCGTCGCCACGCCGGGCGGCGCGCGGATGGCGCAACGCTATTGGCCATAAATCCGATCAAAGGTGCCGTTGTCGGCGAAATGCGTCGCCTGGGCTTTGGTCCAGCCACCGAAAACCGCATCGATGGTGACGAGCGGAATGTTGGGAAACTGGGCCGCATGCTTCGCGATGATTTCCGGATCGCGCGGACGGTAAAAATGCTTGGCCGCTATTTCCTGACCTTCCTTGGAATACAGGTAGCGCAGATATTCTTCGGCGACCTGGCGCGTGCCGTGCTTGTCCACCACCTTGTCGACGATGCTGACCGGCGGCTCCGCGAGGATGCTCAACGACGGGGCCACCACGTCGAATTTCTCCGGACCCAGTTCCTTCACGGCGAGATACGCCTCGTTCTCCCAGGCCAGCAACACATCGCCGATGCCCCGCTCCACGAAAGTCACGGTGGCACCACGCGCACCCGAATCCAGCACCGGCACATTCTTGTACAGCTTTTTCACGAACGCCTCCGCAGTGACCTCGCTGCCGCCCGGCTGTTTCAACGCCCATGCCCACGCCGCGAGATAGTTCCAGCGTGCACCGCCCGAGGTTTTCGGGCTCGGCGTGATGACCGCGACCCCGGGCCGTGCAAGGTCGCCCCAGTCATGAATGCCCTTCGGGTTGCCCTTGCGCACCAGGAACACGATGGTCGACGTGTAGGGCGTGCTGTTGGAAGGCAGGCGCGATTGCCAGTTGGCCGGGACCAGTTGCCCCTGTGTGGCCAAGGCGTCGATGTCGTATGCCAGCGCCAGCGTCACGACGTCGGCGCCCAAGCCGTCGATGACGGAACGCGCTTGCTTGCCGGAACCTCCGTGGCTTTGATTGACGACCACGGTATCGCCGGTCTTCCGCTTCCAATATGCCGCGAATGCCTTGTTGTAATCGTCGTACAGCTCGCGCGTCGGATCGTAGGACACATTCAGCAGGCTGATGGTGGCGGCCCGCGGCGTCGCAGCGAGCCCGAGGCACGCGACGAGCAATGCGGCCGCCGAAATCAGACGAACCCGTCTTGAATTCATCGAGGAACCTGGATTCATGGGTTGTCTCTGAGGGGAATTTTGAGGTCGGTCAATATGCGGTCCACGTCTTCCTGGGTTTCCATTTTCTCGGTTTCCCGTACCAGCTTGCGCGGCAGGTGAGGCGCCAGCAATTCGATGAACTCATACATGTACGCCCGCAGCAGCGCACTGCGCCGGAAACCGATCCAGGTGGTATGACCCTCGAACAGGTGCGCGGCATCGAGCGCCACCAAGTCCGCATCGACAAGCGGATCGATGGCGAGCCGCGCCAGAATGCCCACCCCCAGGCCGATGCGAACGTAGGTCTTGATGACGTCCGAGTCGCGCGCCGTCAGTGCGACATCGAGCGACAGCCCGGCGGTCTCGAACAATGCAGGCAACGAAGAGCGCCCGGAGAAACTGAAAACATACGTCACGATGGGATAGTCGGCCAGCTTCTTGAGCGTCAATTTGCCCGCCGCAGCCAGCGGATGCCCGCGCGGCACGACCACCGCTCGGTGCCATCGATAGACCGGTAGACGCACCAGGTGCGGAAAGAGTTCCTCCGAACCGGTCGCGATGGCGAAATCGACGCGGTCGCGGGCCACCATCTCGGCGATCTGCTCCGACGTGCCCTGATGGAGATGCAGTCGAACTTTGGGATACTTGGTCCTGAACGCGCGGATGACCTGCGGCAGCACGTAGCGCGCTTGCGTATGCGTGGTCGCGATCGACAGCGTTCCGCCGTCGGCCTTACGCAGTTCAGCCGAGGTGCGGCGTATGTTCTGCATTTCGCGCAAGATGCTGCTGGCGCGCGAGATGATCTCGTCGCCCGCGGCGGTCGTGCGCGTGAGCGCGCGTCCTTCGCGCTCGAACAATTGGAAGCCGAGTTCCTCCTCGAGCAACTTGAGCTGGCGGCTGACCCCGGGTTGCGAGGTATGGAGCTGGCGGGCGGCGGCGGTTATGTTCAAGCCGTTCTCGTGGACCGCTACGAGATAGCGCAACTGCTGGAATTTCATCCAGTGGCCGGCTTCGACGGGAGTGCTTGTGGCGGTGGCATCGGCATAGGATATAAGGTTAATGTGGGCCGCGCAGGCCGCAGCCGATCGATCTCTAGCACTAAAGCGCATGAGGTCATAAGCGATAGTTCGTTCGCTTAAGGTGGCCGCCTTTCTATACTTCGCAGTCTGATGAGTTCATTAGACTCCGACTTGCCCAAGACCCTACGCGAGCGCGCCGAACATAGCATCACGCAACTTCGCGCCGCAGTCTCGGAGTACAAAAATGTGTGCTACGCCAATAGCTTGGGCTCAGAATCGATGGTGCTCACGGACTTGATCTGGGAGGCGGTCCCGGAGATCGAGATCTTCAGCATCGACACCGGCCGGCTCTTTCCCGAAACCTACGATCTGATCGAACGTGTGCAGCAACGCTACGGCCGGGCACTGCGCATCTACTACCCGGATACGGCCGACGTGGAACGATGGGTCGGCGAAAACGGCATCAACGGATTTCGCGACGGCCTGGACCAGCGCCGCGAATGCTGCGCGATGCGCAAAGTGGGACCCTTTCGCCGCGCGGTCTCCGGCCGCGGCGCGTGGGTCACGGGCATCCGGCGGGGTCAGTCCGCCAGTCGGGCGCTCGCCGCCCCGGTGGAATGGGACAGCGAGTACGGATTGCACAAGGTGAGTCCCCTCCTCGACTGGTCGGAAACGGAAATTTGGGACTACATTCGAAAGAAGCGCTTGCCGTACAACAGCTTGCATGACAGCGGCTTCCCGAGCATCGGCTGCGCGCCCTGCACTCGCGCGGTACAGCCCGGCGACGATGCGCGCTCCGGACGGTGGTGGTGGGAACGCGCCGATTCGCGTGAGTGCGGACTGCACCCGCGACGTAAAATCGCGGCGGTGGCCGGGCTCCGCGGCGGCGCTTAAGCGCCGCCCCGACCTCGAGAGCCCAGCTGCGCGCCGGCGGCAGCTATGCGAGGATGGTGGTAGTGAAATACTTTCCGGTTTTCTTCGATCTCAAAGGACTCCGCGTCCTGGTCGTCGGCGGCGGCGAGGTGGCGCTGCGCAAGGTCTCGCTGCTGGAGCGCACCGGCGCGGTCATCACCGTGGTGGCGCCCCGGATCGCCCCCGAGCTGCAGCAACGCGGCGCCGCTGGGACAGTCAAACTGGTGCTGCGGGAATTCGTTCCCGAGGACTTGGACGGGGCGCGCCTCGTCATCGTCGCCACGTCGCGCCGGGCGGTCAACCGCTTCATTGCCAAGTTGAGCGACGCCAGGGCCATTCCCGTCAACGTGGTCGATGATCGGGATGCCTCACGCTTCATCGTTCCCGCGATCATCGACCGTGATCCGGTCCTGGTTGCGGTCTCGACCGGCGGTACCTCGCCGGTCCTGGCGCGCCGCCTGCGCGAGCGGCTCGAAGCGTCCCTGCCGAAGCGTCTGGGCGATCTGGCGGTGTGGTTGCTGGGGCTGCGCAAGAGCACCCGGGATAGGCTGCGGGACACGGACGAGCGCCGACGCTTCTTCGAAACCGTCGTCGATGGTCCGGCTGCCCGCCGCTTCATCGACGGTGATCCGCACGCCGCTCTGCAGATTGCGCAGCGCTTGTTGGCGACGACGTCCACGGCACCGCGCGCTGCGGGAGAGGTCACGCTGGTGGGCGCCGGTCCCGGGGACCCCGAGCTGTTGACTCTGAAGGCGCTGCGCGCCCTGCAGGACGCGGACATCATTCTCCATGACCGTTTGGTGTCGCCCGCCGTCTTGGATCTGGCACGGCGCGATGCGGTCAGGGTTTGCGTCGGCAAGTCAGCCGGTGGCGCGAGTACCACGCAGTCGGAGATCAACGACTTGCTGATCAAGCACGCCGCCTTGGGCAAGCGCGTGGTGCGACTGAAAGGCGGTGACCCCTTCATTTTCGGACGGGGCGGAGAGGAACTTACGGCACTGGCGCAAGCCCGCATCAGCTTTTCAGTGGTGCCGGGCGTCACGGCGGCGCTGGGCTCTGCGGCCTATGCGGGAATCCCGCTCACACATCGTGATCATGCCCACAGCGTGACCTTCGTGACCGGCCATGCGGACAAGAATGGCCGGGAGCCTGACTGGCGGGCGCTGGCGACTCCTGGGGCCACCGCCGTGTTCTACATGGGGTTGGCGCGCCTGGAGCACATCGTCGCCCGGCTTCTCGAGCACGGCGCGGCGCCGACGCTGCCCGCCGCCGTCATCGCGCACGGCACTCTGCCGAATCAGCAGGTCATCGCGGCCACCCTGGGAACCATCGAAAGCGCGGCGTCTGCCGCGTCGCTGGAATCGCCCGCGCTGCTCGTGGTGGGCGAGGTTGTCGCCTTGAGCGCAAGCCTCGCGTGGTTCAACACCCTTGCGGACGCGGACCTGTCCCAGTCGGCATGAAGCATCAGCCCGCTATCGCGTCGGCGAAGCCCTTTTCTCGAATCCAGTCCCGGTTGAACAATCGCGATTGATACTTCGCACCGCCGTCGCACAGGATGGTGGCGATGGTGTGTCCCGGCCCCAATTGCTTTGCCAGCTTGTAAGCCGCGGCGACATTGATCCCCGAGGTACTGCCCAGGAGCAGACCCTCTTCACGCATCAACCGATACACGAAGCGCATGGTCTCCGAATCCGAAACCTTGAGCGCATCATCCACTTCGGTCCCCTCGAGGTTCGCGGTGACGCGTCCCGTGCCGATCCCTTCGGTGATCGACGAGCCGCCGTCGGATTTCAATTCTCCATCCTTGAAGTAGTGGTAGAGGGAACTGCCCGGCGGGTCGACCAGCACGATGCGGATCGCCGCCGACCTGGATTTGAGGAAAGCGGCAACGCCGGCCAGTGTCCCGCCGGTGCCTGTGGCTGCGCAAAACGCGTCGATTTTGCCGTCCGTGTCCCGCCAGATCTCGGGTCCCGTCGATTCGAAGTGCGCCGCGCGATTGGCGGTGTTGTCGAACTGATTTGCCCAGACAGCGTTGGGTAATTCCTGCGCCAGCCGGCCGGCCACCTTTTGATATTGGTTGGGGTTGCTGTACGGCACCGCCGGCACCTTGCGTAATTCCGCCCCCAACGCCTCGATGATCTGATATTTCTCCGCAGCCTGATTATCGGGCATCACAATGACGCATTTGTAGCCGCGAGCATTGCAGACATGAGCAAGACCGATGCCGGTGTTGCCCGCGGTTCCCTCGACCACCGTGCCGCCGGCGCGCAGGACTCCCCGCTTTTCCGCGTCGAGCACGATCCATTTCGCGGCACGATCCTTCACCGAACCGCCCGGATTCATGAACTCGGCCTTGCCCAGAATCTCGCAGCCGGTCTCGTCGCTCAGCGCGTGTAGCCGAATCAGGGGGGTGTTGCCGACCGCACCGGTGAATCCATCACTCACGTTCATCGATATGCCTCATCATTCCGCGGGAGCCTTCAAGTTCGCGGTGCATTGTGACCGTATCCAGTTCACCGGTCCATTTGGCGACCACCAGCGCCGCCACGCCGTTGCCGATCACGTTGGTCAGCGCTCTGGCCTCGGACATGAAGCGATCGATGCCGAGAATCAAGGTAAGACCCGCCACCGGCAGCGTCCCGACGCTGGACAAGGTGGCCGCCAATACGATGAAACCGCTGCCGGTGACGCCGGCGGCTCCCTTCGACGTCAGCAACAGCACGGCGAGCAATGTGAATTGCTGGAAAAAGGACATCGGCGTGTTGGTGGCCTGGGCTATGAACAGGGTTGCCATCGTCAAGTAGATCGACGTGCCGTCGAGATTGAATGAATACCCGGCCGGCACGACCAGCCCGACCACCTGCTTGCTGGCGCCCAGCCTCTGTAGCTTCGAGATGATCCGGGGCAGTACCGATTCCGACGAGGACGTGCCCAGCACGATGAAGAGTTCCTCGCGGATGTAGGCCAGAAACTTGAACAGGCTGAACCCATGAAGGCGCGCCACCAGTCCCAGGGCCACGAAAATGAAGAGCAGGCAGGTCAGATAGAAGCAGCCCAGCAGCTTTCCCAACGAGAGCAATGAGGCGAACCCATACTTGCCGATGGTGGATGCCATCGCTCCGAACGCACCCAGGGGCGCCAGGCGCATGACGATGCCGACGATGCCGAACAGAACCTCGGAAAGACCTTCAACGAACGCAAAAACCGTCCCGTCCCGGGGCTTCAGGCGCTGCAGCGCGAATCCGAACAACACTGCAAATAAAAGCACCTGCAGGATCTCGCCTTTCGCGAATGCGTCGGCCACAGTCGAGGGAATCACGTTCAACAGGAATTCGGTGACGGACTGCAGTTTTCCCGGTCCCGTGTAAGCCTCGAGAGGGCCTGTGTCGAGCGTGCGCGCATCCACGTTCATGCCGCCGCCCGGGCGCATTACATTGGCCACGGCCAGCCCGATCACGAGCGCCACGGTGCTCATGATTTCGAAGTACAGCAGCGCCAGACCGCCGGTCTTGCCGACCTTCTTGACGTCCTCGACCCCCGCGATGCCCATCACAACCGTGCAGAAGATCACCGGTGCAATCAGCATTTTGATGAGTTTGATGAAGCTTAAGCCCAGCGGCTGCATCATGGCGCCGAGGCCTGGGTTCACCGCGCCAAGCAAAACACCCAAGGCGATGGCGACGATGACCTGGACATACAGGGAACGGAATAGAGGTTTCACGGGACCAATTTATGCGATTGGATTTCGCGGGGCTATTTCAAATTCGCGGGGCCATCTCAAAAGAATCCCCGGACGAGCCGGGGAATTCGAGGGGAACAGGTGCCGGGTAAAAACCCTAACACGTCCTACATTGGAGGATACGCGGCACATAAGGTGCCTACGTTCGACCTTCTTTCAGTTGTTGCGCCTAAGTGACGACGAAGCCGCTCGTCGTCTCTTCGTAGGTGATTACGATAGCAGTTATCATAGAAAAATCCAATAGTTACAAAGTCGATTTGGGATTTTGTTGCTCTATGTCAAATATGTCGCCAATTTGTGACATGTAAGCAACATCAGGTCCGGTCGGAGCGGCGCCCTTTCGAAGCGTCGGCCGGTTTGCTTTTGCGCTCGCGTTCCTCCAAATTTGTGCAACTCACGAGGAAATGTAGTCATGAAATATCTGCACACCATGGTCCGCGTGACCGATATCGACCAATCGCTGCGCTTCTACCGGGACGCGCTCGGACTCGTCGAAATATCGAGGGGCGACCACACCCAAGGGCGGTATACGCTGGTATTTCTCGCCGCTCCCGGCGACGACCAGGCCCAGGTGGAGCTCACCCATAACTGGGATCCGGAAACCTACGAAAGCGGCCGGAATTTCGGACACCTGGCGTATGCGGTCGATGACATTTATGCGGCGTGCAAGCGGCTGATGGACCACGGCGTGACCATCAACCGGCCCCCGCGCGACGGGCGCATGGCCTTCGTACGCTCGCCGGACAACATTTCGATCGAATTGCTTCAGCGGGGTGAGGCGCTCCCGCCCATGGAACCGTGGACCACGCTGCCGAATACCGGCCACTGGTAGCGCGCTCCGGCACCCTGGTTCATTGGAAAAAGTCGCCTGCGGCGCTTTTTCGGACATCAGCTTCGTTTCCGCTGGCAAAAAAAGTGGTTTTTGCCAGCTGCGCAGCAGAGGGAAATGCGAGCCCGACAAGTTCCCAGGCGTCAGAACATTTCCGAGGCGTCGGGCGTTTTGACTTCGACCTTGCTGCGGGACGCGATGTGATCACCGGTGATCATCTCATCGTACGATTGACCGGGACCGACCATGGGATAAACGCCCGCATCCTGGTCGATCATCACTTCCAGGAAAGCCGCGCCGTCGAAGCGGATGAATTCCGCGATCACGCGCGGCACGTCGGCCTTCTTGTCGAGCCGCACCGCGAACTTGAAGCCGTCGGCCTGCGCCGCCTTGACGAAATCCTTCGTGTGTAGACTCTTGTCGCTGCCGCTCAAGCGCCCCTTGTGAAACAACTTCTGCCACTGCTTGACCATGCCGTCGCCGCAGTTGTTGAGCACCACGACCTTGATGGGCAGGTCATAGGTCGTGACTGTCTCCATTTCGCCGATGTTCATGCGGATGCTCGCGTCGCCGTCGACGTCGATCACCAAGCGGTTGCGCTGCGCAAACTGCGCGCCCACCGCGGCCGGCAGTCCGAACCCCATCGTTCCCATGCTGCCTGAGGTGAGCCAGAGTCGGGGACTGCGAAAATCGAAATATTGTGCGGACCACATCTGGTGCTGGCCGACACCGGTCGCGATGATGGCCTCGCCCTGGGTCAGGCGGTTGATCTCCTCGATGACGTAGTACGGTTGGATCAACTCGCTGGCACGATCGTAGTTCATGGCGTACTTGGACTTGAGTTCGCCGCAGTGCCGGTGCCATTCCGACCAGTCGCGCCGAAAAGCGTTGCGCTCGCCGTAATCGATCAAGGACCGCAGGGCATCGGACATCAGGCCGATGTGGCTCCAGTCGACCCGCTTGACCTTGTCGATCTCCGACGCGTCGATGTCCAAGTGGGCGATGAACCTGGCATTGCCCGCAAATTTCCCGGGATTTCCCGCGACGCGGTCGTCGAACCGCGCGCCGAGCGCGATCAGGAAGTCGCAATCATCCACCGCATAGTTTGCGAAGGCGGTGCCGTGCATTCCCAGCATGCGCATGGACAACCGCTGCTGAGTGTCGACCGCTCCGATGCCCATCAGTGTGGTCACGACCGGGATCTGAAATGTCCTCGAGAATTCCCGCAAACCGTGGGACGCGCCCGCATTGACGACGCCGCCGCCGGCGTAGATGAGCGGGCGCTTCGCCATGCCCAAAGCGGTGAAGAAATCGGCGCAGGCCGCTTCGGGCAGTTTGCTCGCCTCGAGGCGATTCATCCGCTGCCGATAGCCTGGAATCGGCAGACGGCCCGAACCGTGGAAGACGCCCTTCCAATTCTGAACGTCCTTCGGCACGTCGAGCACCACGGGTCCGGGTCTGCCGGTGCGGGCGATCTCGAACGCCGTGCGCACGGTCGCCTCCAGCTTGGTCGGATCCGTGATCAGAAATACATGCTTTGCCACGGCCCCCATGATGCTCGGCACGGGCGCTTCCTGGAACGCATCGGTGCCAATGGCCGTGGTCGGAACCTGGCCGCAGATCACCACGATGGGCACCGAATCCGCCATGCTGTCGCGCACCGGAGTTACCATATTCGTGGCGCCGGGACCGGAAGTGACCAAGGCGACGCCCACGCGGCCGCTGGCCCGCGCGAATCCCGCCGCCATGAACCCCGCGCCCTGCTCGTTGGCCGGAACGATGAGAGGCATCGCGGAGGCGTTATCCTGGTTGTACCGGAATACCGCGTCGTAAATCGGCAGGATTGCGCCGCCGCTGTAGCCGAAGATGGTGTCGACGCCCTCATCGGCCAGGACTTGGACCAGCATGTCCGCACCCGTCATGCTGGCGCCTGCCAGCGGGTGGGTTCCTTGATTTATCATGTCGGAGCGGTCTTTCACCCGCAAAGCCTAGCAGTTCTCGCCCTGGCGCCCAAGTGGCGCCCTCCCGTATCCTGTCGGGCTATGCGCCACATCATCGCAATCCTCCTCCAAAACGAAGCCGGCGCGCTCACCAGAGTCACCGGCCTGATTTCCAGCCGCGGCTACAATATCGAGTCTTTGTCGGTCGCCCCTACCAACGACCCGACGGTCTCGAGAATCACCTTGGTCACCATCGGTTCGGATCCGGTCATCGCGCAAATCAACGCGCAGTTGCTGAAGCTGGTCGACGTGGTGGCGGTCGAGGACCTGACCAGCGGCGACCATCTCGCGCGCGAGCTGATGCTCGTCAAGCTGCAGATCGCGCCCGAACACGTGGAGGCGGTCAACACGCTGCTGCGCAGGGTCGGCGGGAAAGTGCTGTCGGCGAAGCCTTCGAGTTACATCGTCGAGCTGACCAGCACCGAGGCGGAAATCAGCGAATTCATCGCCAATGTCGGCGCCTTCGGCGAAATAGTCGAAGTCGTTCGCAGCGGCGTCTTGGGGATTTCCCGCGCGAATCCGCGGCTGCACCTGGTTCGATAGGGACACATCAATTTGAGGGTAATTCTACGTCATGGCTGAAATCGAAGTTACACCGGAACACGCGGCGGACCCCCACTCCCGCACTGTCGGGATCCTGGTCGGAGTGGTGGGAATTCTTTTGTCGGTGGTTACCATCTCCTCGCATCGCGCGCATACCCAGGCGGTCATCAATCGAACCGAATCGAACGATTTGTGGGCCTACTATCAGGCGAAGAAGATTCGCGAAAACACCAGCGACGTGGCCGTGACGTTGCTGCAGACCCTGCAACCGGACGCTGCCAAAGCGGAAGCGGCCATCCACAGGATGGAAGCGGCACGCGAGAAATATGCGGGGGACGCAAAAGACCTCCAGAAGCAGGCCGAGGGAAAGGACGAGGAACAAAAAGTCGAAGAGAAGCGCGCCTTGAGATTCGACATCGGCGAGGGATTGCTCGAACTCGGCCTGGTTCTGTGTTCGTTGTTCTTCCTGGCGCGCAAATACTTCTTCCCCGCCTTCGGCATTCTCGCCAGCATCGCCGGCACCGCCATGGGCATCTGGGGGTGGGTGCTTTGAGACGACTTGCCGCGCTCGTTTGCGCCGCCGGCTGCGTGCTGCCGGCGGCAATGCCGGGGCGCGCCGCCGACGAACCCGCGGCAACCCGCATTGAAGCGCGTTCGGAGAACTTGCTGGCCGTTGGGATCGCCCACGCCGACCGCATGACGATTCACGTGACGCAGCTGACCGACAACGCGCCGGTACGCGATGCGGTTTTGACGGTGCTGCTTCGCGGCGTCGTGCACCCGACGGTCGCGGAGGCGGACGGCAGCTATACGCTGCAGACCAAGGATCTCAACCTGCCGGGCCCGGTGTCTCTGGAATTTCAAGTCATTCAGGGAACGACGCGTCACGATCTCAAAGGCACGTTGCTGGCCGCCGACGGCGTCGCGAAAGCGGACGACAAGAACAGCGCCAGGCAGCTTTGGTGGTGGGTGCTCAATTTCGCCGTATGCATCGGATTTCTGTTGCTCATTTCACGGCGGCGCAAGGCTTCACGTCAGCATTAGGCGCAAGGCTTCACCTCAGCATTAAAAGCTCTTGTACGTCTGCACCAGAAATTGAAATTTCTGAATGCCGGCGATGTTCTTCAGCGGAAACGCGAAATCGACGTGCAGCACGTTGCCGAGCCCGGTGCGCGTATTGCCCAGCCGCAGACCGAATCCGACGTCGCTCAGCATCCCCGGGTCGGGCCGCAGGTTCGCCGGGTCGGTTTGCCGCGCGCCGTTGCCCCACGTGCGCCCCGCGTCCGCGAAAACGGCCGCGCCGACGCGCGCCAGGCGAAACGGATACCAATCGGTGAAGAAGCGCTGTTCGATTGTGAAGAACGCGCGCGACGTTCCGGATTCGTAGCGCAGCGGATATCCACGCAGACCATTGTCGCCGCCGAGCAGGAGCTGCAGTTCCGGGTCCAATGAGTCCGTCGCGGTGGCCGAAAGCGCGGCATACAGCAGCCAATCTTCGCGCCAGCGCCAATAGTATTTCGCTCCGGTGTCGGCGATCAGATTGCGGGCGCGGCCCTGATCGACCCGGGTTGAAAAATTGGCCGTCACGAATATCTGTTGCCGGGCCGGCAACTCGATGCCCTTCACGGCCGCCAAAGCCAGCATCAGCGCATTGCGGTCCGCCCCGAACACATCGTTCGACAAGCCCACCGAACCTGAGACGTCGGTGCCTAAGTACAAATCCTCGGTTCGGCCGATTTGATTCTGGTCGCCGGTCTTCTTGTAGGCATCCTCGATGATGTCGAAACCCACGAACGGATACGACAACGTCCGGTCGGCCGGCAGCGCTCTCGCCGGCGTCGCCGTCGCCGCGGTCGGGACGAAGTCATTGCGGTCGTAGCGGACTCCAAACATCAGGCGCTTGGTCCAGCCATCGATCAAGCCGCTCGAGAGCCCGCCGCTGAGCTCGTAGGACGTCTGATTGTCGTGGAATTGATCGACGATATTTCCCAGGTTGTAGCGCGACACGGTCCGATCGAACTGAACGCCGACGAGGTTCACGCTCCACGGGGCGTCGAGCGAATAGAACGGTCGCGCAACTTGCACGGAACGCGCACTGCCGTCGCTTGAATCGTCGTACTCCGCCGCCGAGATCCAGCGCGACCCAAATACGTTGGGGTCCGACCACGCCACGGTGTCGCTGGTCCGGTCGACCGTGGTCTCATGCGAAATCTGCACGCTTTTTCCCCAGCCGAAAAAATTGCTGTCCTGCAATTTGGCGCTGGTGGCGTTGGTGCCGCCGGCGCGGCCGAACGAGATGCCGGGGCTCAAAGTCCAAACATCCTTGGTAATCACCCGGACATCGACTTTTCCGTCGCCGTAGTGCACGGGCACGATGTGGGCGTCATAGACGTAGGAGAGCAGGCGCAATGTGCGTTCGCTTTCCGCCAGCTTCCGCGCGCTGTACTTGTCGCCGCTGCGGATGAGCAGCCGAGCCTGGATCGCCCCGCGTTTGGTGCGAATGTGCAGATGATCGGCGATCCGATACAGGCCCGAATTCTCGCGCGGATCCGCTTCGTCGAAGATATTCCGGATGTCGATGTCGATCTTGCCGATGACCGCGCCGGCGGCCTCCATCTCCTCGTCGGAGGGCAGATCCGGGGGACGGGGCTCGTCGATTCGCGTGTGCTCGCGGTCAGTCAGCTTCGCCGCAAATCCGGGGTCGGCGACGGCGGCGGCCATGACCGTCAGCGCCAGCAGACGGAAAGCCGACCCAAGCCCGCTAGAGTGCGGCGTTATCGCTCTCGCCCGTGCGAATCCGCAGAACGCGAAGAATGTCAGTGACGAATATCTTGCCGTCTCCCACCTTTCCGGTCTTGGAAGCGCCGACGATGGCCTCCATTACCTGGTCGACCATGTCGTTCTTCACCGCCACCTCGATCCGGGTCTTCGGCACGAAATCGACCACGTATTCCGCACCACGATACAGTTCCGTATGGCCGCGCTGACGGCCGAAGCCCTTGACCTCGGTCACCGTCATGCCCGACACCCCAATTTCGGAGAGCGCGGCGCGGACGTCGTCCAATTTGAAGGGCTTGATAATGGCAGTGATCAGTTTCATTCGAGACTCCGCTTAAGGCGTTGGTCGTGTCAATCCTATTACTATTTTACGCGGCCGGCACGCTCATGTGCGCCGCAAAGGCTCCTGTTAAGATGCCACGTCACCCATCGGAAGCGACCCATGATCTCCACTGTCCTCATCATAGGCGGCGGCCAGGCCGGCGCGCAGGCCATCGACACCCTGCGACGCGAAGGCTTCGAGGGCCGGATCGTCTTGGTGAGCGAGGAGCGGGAGCTCCCCTATCAGCGGCCGCCGTTATCGAAGAAGTTCCTGGCCGGCGAGCTCGCCGCGGACCGGCTGCCGTTTCGACATCAGTCGTTCTACGACGAGCACCGCATCGAATTGAAGCTGGGGGTCCGGGCGACCCGCCTCGAGCCGGCCGCCCGCCGGGTCGCCCTGTCGAATGGCGAGGAAGTCGTGTATGACCGCCTCCTGCTGTGCCTCGGGGCCATTTCACGGCAATTGACCTGTCCCGGATCCGAACTGCCCGGCGTTCACTATCTGCGCGGCATCTCGGATGTTCCGGGCATACGAGAGGGCCTCAAGCCGGGGGCGCGGACCGTCATCATCGGCGGGGGCTACATCGGTCTGGAAACCGCCGCCACCGCCCGCAAAATGGGCTGCGCCGTCACCGTGCTGGAAATGGCCGACCGTGTGATGAACCGGGTGGTTGCATCGAATGTCTCGGAGTACTTCGCACGTGAACACCGGACGCAGGGCATCAAGCTCATCTGCAATACGCGTGTCGTGCGGCTGGACGGCGCAGCCCGCGTCGAACGCGTGGTTTGCGCGGACGGCAGCATCCACGAAGCTGATACCTTGGTGGTCGGTGTCGGCGCCGTCGCCAACATGGGGCTTGCCGCCGAAGCGGGTCTGGGGTGCGAAAACGGCATCGTTGTGGACGAATATTGCCGCACCACGGATTCAGCGATCTACGCTGCCGGCGACTGCACCTATCACCCATCCTTGCGATACGACATGCGCGTGCGTCTTGAATCGGTCGACAACGCGTTCGAGCAGGCCAAGGCCGCCGCCCAGAATCTTCTCGGACGCCCGACCGTGCACGACCGCGTGCCCTGGTTCTGGTCGGATCAGTTCGACAACAAACTGCTCATCGTCGGGCTCTCTCAGGGCCATGATCAACAGGTCACGCGCGGCGATCCGGCCACCCGCAGCTTCACGGTGTGCTATCTGAAGGGCGGCGAGTTGCTGGCTGTGGAAGCCGTCAACCATCCCAAGGACTACATGGCGGCGCGCAAGCTCATTGCGGAGCGGGCCCGACCGGACCCGGACAAGCTGGCCGATCCTTCGATCGCGATGAAAGATTCCGTCTGATGCCGAGAGTCGTGTTCGTGCAGCCGGACGGCGTCCGGCGCGAAGTTGCGGCACCGGTGGGAATCACCTTGATGGAAGTCGCGCGCCAGCATGGCATCGGGGGCGTGGTCGCGCAATGCGGCGGGGCATGCGCCTGCGCCGCCTGCCACGTCTATGTCGAGCCGGATTGGCCGGAGCGGCTCGAACCACCCGAGGACATGGAACTCGGCATGCTGGAAACCGCGTGGGAACCGCGGGCCAACAGCCGCTTGAGCTGCCAGATACACCTGACTCAGGACCTCGACGGTCTGACGGTCACAGTGCCCGGCAAGCAGGGCAACTGAGGCGGCCGTGCTTGGGTCTGTCTGGACAGGCCTCCTACGTGAGCACGACCAGCAGGTCCTTGGCGTCGACTTGCACGCCGGGTTTTACGAATATTTCGGCGACGACGCCGTCGCGCTCGGCGCGCACCGTCGTCTCCATTTTCATGGCCTCGAGCGTCAACAGCACATCGCCCCGTCCGAGTTTTTGACCGACGTGCACGGGCACCGTCGCAATCGTTCCGGGCATCGGTGCGCCGACGTGACTGGGATTTCCGGCTTCCGCCTTGCGCGGCGGCGGCCGCTTGGCGACCTGGCTGCGATCCGCCACCCGAATCGGGCGGGGCTGGCCGTTCAACTCGAAGAACACGGTTCGCGTCCCATCTTCATGGGCGTCGCTGGTGGTCACGTACCTGACGATCAACGTCTTGCCGCGCTCCAGATCGATGTTGATTTCCTGCCCCGGCTGCATGCCGTAGAAGAACACGGCGGTGGGCAGGGTGCTCACATCGCCGAAGGCGGCGCGGTCGGCGGCGTAATCCACGAATACCTTCGGATACATGAGATACGAAGCGAGCTCGTATTCGGTCACTGCCCGCCCGATCTTGGCCTCGGCCGACGCACGTTCGGCGCTCAAGTTCGCGGGCGGCATCAATTTACCCGGCCGTACGACGAGCGGCTTCTGGGCACCCAGGATTTTTTTCTGCAATGCCGCGGGGAATCCTCCCGGAGGCTGACCTAGGTCGCCGCGAAACAGCTGCACCACCGATTCGGGAAACGCAATCTCCACCGACGGGTCGAGCACGGCTTCGCGAGTCAATCCGCTCGTCACCATCGTGATTGCCATGTCGCCGACGACCTTCGAGGTCGGGGTGACCTTGATGATGTCGCCGAACATGTCGTTGACCTCGACATAGGCATTTGCAACCTCGGACCAGCGAAGATCGTCGATGCCGAGCGACCTCGCCTGTTCCCTGAGGTTCGTGTACTGGCCGCCCGGCATCCCGTGCACGTAGACCTCGGAGGCGCCGGCCCGAATGTCGCTCTCGAAAGCCACGTAGCCGCGTCGCACCTGCTCCCAATACGCCGAGACCGTACGAATCCTTTCAGGATCCACCAGCGAGTCGCGCGGTCCGAAGCGCAGGGCCTCCACGAGGGACCCCAGATTCGGCTGCGAGGTCAAACCCGAGAGCGCGTCGATCGCGCCATCGACGGCATCGGCGCCCGCTTCGATGGCGGCGAGCACACTGGCCGCGGCGATGCCGCTGGTGTCAAGCGTATGGAAGAGGATCGGCAGACCCACCTCCTCCTTGAGCGCCTTGACCAGCGCGGTCGCTGCATGCGGCTGGCACAGCCCTCCCATGTCCTTGATCGCGAGCACGTGCGCCCCCATCGCCTTGAGTTCCTTCGCGATTGCCAGGTAATAGCGAAGGTCGTATTTCGTCTCGCGCGGATTCGACAGATTACCGGTGTAGCAAATCGCCGCTTCGCACAGGCTGTTCGTGCTCCTGACCGACTCGATCGCCACCTGCATGTTCTCCACCCAGTTGAGGCAGTCGAAGACGCGGAAGACGTCGATGCCCGCTTCGCTCGAGCGCGCGATGAAGTGGCGTACGACGTTGTCGGGATAGTTGGTATAGCCGACGGCATTCGCCGAGCGCAGCAACATCTGCAACAGCAGATTGGGCATCGCCTCGCGAAACGCCGCGAGTCGCGCCCAAGGATCTTCCTTCAGGAATCGCATGGCGACGTCGAATGTCGCCCCGCCCCAGCATTCCACCGAGAACAATTGCGGCAGCAAAGCCGCGTAGTACGGCGCGATCACCGTCAGGTCGTGGGTTCTGATGCGGGTGGCCAGCAGCGATTGATGCGCATCGCGCATGCTGGTGTCCGTGAGCAGCACGCGTTTTTCCGCGAGCATCCACGACGCGAATCCGTCGGGCCCGAGCTCCTCGAGTTTTTGCTTGGTCCCGGGCGCAGGCGTGTTGGTGAGCGCAACCCGGGGTGGCCTCGGGAACACCGGTGACTTCGGCACCGTGCGTCCCTTGACCTCGGGGTTGCCGTTGACGATGACGTCGCCGATGAACCCGAGCAGCCGGGTCGCACGATCGCGTTTTCGCGGTATCTGGAACAACTCGGGGGTTTGATCGATGAATTTGGTGGTGTAGTCGGCGTTCGCGAAGCGCGGATGCATGATGAGTTGATCGAGAAAACGCAGATTGGTCACGACACCGCGAATGCGAAACTCCCACAGAGCGCGGTGCATGCGGGCAATGGTCTCTTCCGGAGTGGGCGACCAGGCGGTCACTTTCACCAACAACGAGTCGTAGAAGCGGGTGATGATGGCGCCGGCGTAGGCGGTTCCCGCATCGAGGCGGATGCCGAAACCGGCGGGACTTCGGTACGCCGTGATCCGGCCGTAATCGGGAACGAAATTATTCTCCGGGTCCTCGGTGGTTACCCGGCACTGCAAGGCGTGCGCGTTCACGTGGATATCTTCTTGACGTGGTACGCCGCTTTCGGGGGTGCCGATGCGGGCGCCCGCCGCGATTCGCAGCTGCGCCTTGACGAGGTCGATGCCGGTCACGCACTCCGTCACCGTGTGTTCGACCTGGATCCGCGGATTGACCTCGATAAAATAGAACTTGCCGGTGTCAGCATCCTGGAGAAACTCGACGGTGCCCGCCGCGCGATAGCTGACCGCCCTGCCGATTTTGAGCGCCGCCTCGCACAGATCGTGTCGCTGTGCGTCGGTGAGGAAGGCGGCGGGCGCCCGTTCCACCACTTTTTGATTGCGACGCTGCACCGAGCAGTCGCGTTCGTACAAATGCACCAGATTGCCGTGCGCATCGCCCAATATTTGCACTTCCACGTGCCGCGCGCGGCGGATCAGCTTTTCGAGATATACCTCGTCCTTGCCGAAGGCAGCCTTCGCCTCGCGCCGCGCTTCGGCCACCGTCTCGATGAGATCGCGGTCGCTCTCGATGATGCGCATGCCGCGGCCGCCGCCGCCCCAGCTCGCTTTCAACATCACCGGGAAGCCGACGGCATGCGCCATGGCCATGACTTGTGCGGCGTCGGCCGGCAACGGCGGCGTCGCCGGCATCACTGGAACGCCCGCGGCGGCTGCAAGATTGCGCGCCTCGACCTTGTTGCCGAGTCTGCGCATGGTATCGGGCAACGGCCCGACGAAGGTGATGTTCGCGGCTGCGCACGCCTCCGCAAACTCCGGGCTCTCGGACAAGAAACCATAGCCCGGGTGAATGGCGTCGACCCGGGCTTCCGCGGCGATGCGAATGATGTCAGCGATGTCGAGATAGGCTTCGATCGGTCCCTTTCCGTCACCGACCAGGTAGCTCTCGTCGGCTTTCGTCCGGTGCAACGAGAAGCGATCCTCGCGCGAATGGATGGCGATGGTCCGCAGGCCCAACTCGGCTGCGGCGCGCATCACGCGAATGGCGATTTCGCCGCGATTTGCGATTAAGAGGTTCTTGATCGGACTCGTACTCGGGAATGGATTCATCTGCGAATGATGATAGCCTTGCCTTGAGCCGCCAGCCAGAGGAACGAAATCAGAATGTTCGGGATAGCATTGCACGGTGGCGCGGGAACCCTGCCACGCGCGGAAATGAATGCCGAACAAGAGGAATGTTATCGGTCGGGTCTCGAGCGGGCGTTGTCGGCCGCCTATTCCGTGCTCGAAGGCGGCGGTTCGAGTTTGGACGCCGTGACGCGCGCCATTGTGGTGCTCGAAGACGACCCGTTGTTCAATGCCGGGCGAGGAGCGGTGTTCACGATCGACGGGCGCAACGAACTCGACGCGTCGATCATGGACGGGAGCACGTTGAAGGCCGGCGCGGTGTGCGGATTGAGGCACATCAAGAATCCGATCGCGCTGGCGCGCACCGTTATGGATCAATCCGAGTATGTCCTGCTCGCCGGCGCCGGCGCCGAGGAGTTCGCCTTGAATCACGGCTTCGAACTGGTGCCCGGCAGCTACTTTTACACTGCGGCACGCTGGCAGCAGCTCGAACGAATTCGTCTTGGCGACACGAGCCTTTCGGCGCTGACCATTTCCCATGTGGGCACGGTGGGCGCGGTGGCGCTCGACTCCCGCGGCCGGCTGGCGGCGGGTACGTCAACGGGGGGGATGACGGGCAAACGCTACAATCGGATCGGCGATTCGCCCATCATTGGAGCGGGAACATATGCCGATGATCGCTCATGTGCGGTGTCGGCCACCGGCCACGGCGAGATCTTCATCCGCGCAGCCGTGGCCCACGACATCAGCTCTCGCATTCGCTTTGGGCAACGCGACCTCCGGACAGCCGTCCGTGAAGTCGTGCACGTCGAGCTCGCCACGCTGCAGGGTGAAGGTGGCGTGGTGGCGATCGACCGCCACGGCGAGATCTCGATGGAATTCAACTCGGAGGGAATGTTCCGGGCGAGCCGCAAGGCCGGCGGGAACCCGGAAATCCACATCTACCGCGACAATTGAACCCGACGCCCCGGCACCGGCACGCTAGTCGGCAAGATAATCCGCGAGATAGGTATCGAAGTCCGTTTTGTCGCTCGCTTCGATTCGCGTTTGAGCCTCATGCGACTCTTGCGCCGCGGCGGCGAATTCCGCCAAGCGGCGCTCGTTCGGTGGATACAATCCGAGGAAATAGTCCTTGTGCAGCTTGGACATGCGCTGCGCAAGCTCGAAGAACGTCTCGCCGGTTTGCCGCATCTCGGTGAGCAGGCGCGCCGACGGCGTCCGCTCGACGTCGTCGAGTTTTGCGCGTTGCTGTTCCAAGGCCGCCGCATACGGGCGGGCAGGCTCCCCATGGTCCAACATCTCGCTGATGCCCTGCATGGCGTCGAGCAGTTCGCGGGCCCAATCCTTCATGGGATAGCTTCTGCCCTCGCGGTTCAACGTAAGTCCCGGTTCGCGGCCGCGGCGCGCCACTTTCTGGTGATTGGAGTCCAGGGCTTCCTGCTCGCCGCGGCCGATGGGATCGCTCTCGCGCAACAGGCACAGCGCGAGAAATGCCTCCAGAAAACGCAACTTGTTCTGATTGACGCCGACGGGGTCGAACGCGCTGACGTCCAGTGCCCGGACTTCGACGTATTCCACGCCCGCCCGCCGCAGCGCTTTCGTCGGCCGTTCGCCGGATCTGGCGACGCGTTTCGGCCTGATGTAGCTGTAATACTCGTTTTCGATCTGCAGGATGTTGGTGTTCAGCTGCAGGTACCGGCCATCCACTTTGACCCCGATCTTTTCATACGGCGGATAAGGGGTGCTGATGGCCTGGGAAAGATCGCGGGTGTATTCGCTCAAGCTGTTGACCGATACGCTCACCGTCGCCTGGTTCTTGTTGCGGTACCCGATATCGCTCATGCGCAACGACGTCCCGAACGGCTCGTAGACGGTGTCGCGGTCCAATACGGGCAGATCGATCTCGCGGCCGGCGAAGAAGCTCTTGGACACGGCCGGGGAGGTGCCGAAGAGGTATAGAACGAGCCATCCGTACCGACGATAGTTCCGCAGCACCGAGAAGTATTGCTCGGAGATGAAATCCTGCCCAAGCTGCGCCGACTGATTGACGTGCGCGAGCACGTCCCACAATTTGGCCGAGAATGAATAGTTGAAATGGACTCCGGAAATGGCCTGCATGATGCGTCCGTACCGCACTCCCAGGCCATGCCGGTAAATCGTCTTCATCCGCCCTACGTTGGACGTTCCGAATTGCGCCAAGGGTATGCTGGCGTCGCTCTCGATCTTGCCGGGCATGCTGGTGGCCCAAAGCAATTCTTCACCCAGATGACGGTAGACGAATTGATGGATGTCGCAAAGATACTGCAACAATTCCCAGCTCTCGAGGAACGGCGGAGTCACCAGCTCGATCAGCGATTCGGAGAAATCGGTGGTGATGTTGTCGTTGGTGAGCGGCGCGCCCAGCGCGAAGGGATGCGGTGACCGGACGATCTCGCCGTCGGGCGATACGCGCAGCGACTCCTTTTCGACGCCCTTGCGGCCGCCGCGCAGCACGCCTCGCTCGCCGGAATTGAGGAGGCCCGCGAGCCGGCGTTCGAATTTCCTGTCCACCACGTTGCGCAACACCGAAACCTCAAGAGGAACGCGCCCTCGAGCGCTAGTCGGCTAGGATACTTGAATCGAAGAGACTCACGGCAACTCCGCAACGACCTCGATTTGCACCAGGAAGCCGGGATCCACCAAACGCTGCACCTGCACCCACGATGTGGTGGGCAGACGCTCCTTGTCGTAGTACTCGAAGCGCAGGTCCGAGGCCTTCAACAGCGCATCCATATCCGTGGTGTATATCGTTTCCTTGACCACTTCATCGAACGCCGCTCCGTGCGCGTCGAGAGTGCGCTTTATGTTCGTATAGGCAGCGCGCATTTGTCCCGCCATGTCGCCGGGCGCGACCAGGCGCCCATTCTGATCCGCGGCCACGGAGCCTGATATATACATCGTCTTGTCGATCAGCACGGCCTGTGAATAGCCGAAGTCCTTCTCGTAGGCATTGAGATGAAATACCTGCTTGACCCGCAGCGGGGGCGGCTCCGGCTCGTGCGGACCTTCGCAGGCGGCGAGCCCCAAAACGAGGACGGCGCCCGCGATTCGCGGCCACGGGAGATGCTGAGACAGGCTCCTGGCCGCTTTCCCGCTCAAAGCGGTTGATCGGCCGCCGACTCGGCTCGAGTGCGCAGTGCGCGCAGCATCTTCGGCAGATCCCGCCTCAGCGCCCCGCGAACCAGCCAACGCGGCACCCAAAATCCCGGGGCCAGATCGATCTTGTACTGTGCAATGGTGTCGTCGCCGTCGCTCTGTAGATTCCATGAGACCTTCAATGTGCTCAAATCCCCGGATACACGCTCGATCGACATCTGCGCCGGTTTGTCGTAGGTCGCGAGGATCTCGTACGTGAGCTTCCGCACGAACCAAGAGTAGTCCAAGACGTGCCGAATTCTCTGCCACGACCTGTCCGAGGCGGTCTCCAGAACCTTGCAATCGACGAGTCCAGGCACCATCTTCAGAGCTTCTGCGCAGCTCGTGATCAGCGGCCACACGACTTCGCGTCGAGCGTGGATCCGCACCGTCGCAATCGCCCTTCCGGTCTGCTCGGCCGTATCAAGGACGACCCGGACCTCGATGTCGCCATGCTGTTCATTCTCTTGCGCGAAGCTTGCCCCACGCGCGGCGACCGCCATTAGAAATATCCACGAAACCAATACAGCTGTACGCACAGCGTAGTCTGCCCTTGATCGATCACGTCTGCTTAATCGGGCGCACCGCCAGGCGGACGGCCATGCCGCCGGGACGACTTCAGCCCCCCGCCAACCATGAATTCACCTTAGCCTCCAGCACATCCAGCGGCATCGCTCCGTCGTTGATGATTTCGGAGTTGAACGCCCGCACATCGAATCCGGCGCCCTGCACCTGCTGCGCGCGGGTTCGCAGTCCTTGTATCTTCAGAAAGCCGACCGTACACGCCACGGCTTTTCCGGGCAACGCGATAATCCCGTCGACGGTCTTGACGGCGTCGTCGTCGTCGATGGGCATATGCGCATGCAGATAGTCGAGCGCTTGTTGCCGATTCCAAGCCTGCGCATGCAGACCGGTGTCGAGCACGAGACCCAGAGCACAACCCAATTGGCCGAGCAACGAGCTGAATTTCGCCTCGGGATCGCGGTACACGTGCAGTTCCTCGCCGAGCGTGGCGGCGTACAAACCCCATCCCTCGATGAACGCCGGAGCGCCGCCGAATCGGCGAAACCGCGGAAGGTCGGCCCGCTCTCGCTGCAGCTCGAGCTGATAGTGATGGCCCGGCACGGCCTCGCGCAGATACTGCTCCGGCAGAACCAGGGGCGGACGCCCTCCGCGCGCCGCCGTGTTGACGTACAGCACGGCGGGCGTCATACCGTTCGGCGCACGCGGCACATAGGACAACCGCGGGGCGAGGGCCTCTCGGTACGGCTCGACGCCGCGAATCCCAAACTCGGCCCGCGGGACGGCGATGAACAATGCTGGCGCCGCATCCGCAACCTCGACTTTCAGGCTTTGGTAGGCGCTCAAAAGTTCGGCGGTATCCTTGTGGGAAAACCGCGGATCGGCTCGCATCCGTTCGTAGAAGCCCTGCGCATCGCCGGAAAAAGACGCCTCGGACAGCAGCGCCCGGACACGTTGCTGCAGGCGTTCCACCTCCGCGACACCGAGCGTATGGAGATCCGCCTGCGTCGCCGCGCTGCCGGTCGTCCGCCTCAGGATGTAGGCGTACCAGGCATTGCCCAGCGGTAGAGAGGACCAGGCGACGCTCGTGCGCGTTCGCGGCATGTACTCGCGCTGCAGGAAATCATGCAGGGCACGATACGAGGGCAGGACGCTCTCTTTCAGCACGGTCCTGACGGCGGTCAACCGCGCCTCCTCTGCCGCTGCCGTGCCGCCGGAACCGGACCGCAAGGCGTCGTAAAACACGTTGGTCGGCGTGTCCTCGCCCAGCGCTGCAAGTTCGGGCAGCGCCTCCCCGATCACGATCCGCGGTACGGTGTAGCCGCGCCGCAGCCCGGCGCGCATATTGACGATCGCTTGATTCGTCCACTCCACGAATCGCAGCGCGCGAGTCCGCCAATGTTCATACTCTTCCGCGCTCGATATCGCGAGCCGCTCGGCCCCGGATGCCGACAAGGCAAACGCTTGGGGCATGCCCTCGTAGGGGTTGATCGGCATCAGTTCGAGCGGATAGGTGAATCCTTCGACGGCGAGCGTTCGCCCCCGGGCAAAAATGTCGTAGGTCAATTTCGATTGGGTGTCCAGCGAGTCTCGCGGAACAGCCGACACCGACGCAAGATATCGGCGTTCAATGGCCAGGGAGTCGGCCAAGGATTGTGGCGCGATGTTCTCCGCCGGAGTTTCGCCGAACGGCATGTCGGCGCCGCCCCAGGCATACCACGGAGTGAGCGCGGCGGCTTCGGCCCAATACCGTTCGACGAGAAGCCCCAGTTTTTCGGCTTGCGGAGCGGGAGCCTCCGTTCGAGGCGGCGGCGCAGGCGGCGGCTTCGCGCCGCACCCAACGAGAGCCATCGCGGTCAATCCAAGCAAGGCTCGACTGGGAAAGCGAAGCATGATGCGATTATAAGCACGTGGGTGGGTACATAATTCGAACCTTGAGGAGGGGAGTCCCATGTTGGTCGGAACAACTGCTCGACGCGTCGCGATCATAGGCGGCTGCCGCATCCCGTTCGCTCGCGGCAATGGCGTCTATGTGGAGGTGGGCAATCAGGAGATGCTGACCGCCGCTTTGCGGGCCGTGGTGGACCGCTACGGCCTGCAGGGGCAACGACTGGACGATGTCGCGGCAGGCGCCGTCATGAAGCATTCGGGCCAATGGAACCTCACCCGCGAATCCGTGCTCGGATCCGGACTCGCCGCGGAAACGCCCGCCTTCGATCTTCAGCGCGCCTGCGGCACGAGCCTCGAGGCCGCCATTCTTCTCGGCAATAAAATAGCGCTCGGACAAATCGATTGTGGGATCGCAGCCGGCGTCGACAGCGTCAGCGACCCGCCGGTGGCTTTTCCGAAAAGCTTTCAACAGCTGCTGCTCAAGAGCGTACGCGGCAAGACCACCCTGCAGCGCCTTCGTCCCTGGTTCGGGTTGCGGATGGAGCATATGCGCCCCGTACTTCCGGGCATCGCCGAGCCGCGGACCGGCCTCACCATGGGCGAAAGCGCGGAACTCATGGTGTCGGCGTGGGGTATAAGCCGCAGGGACCAGGACCAGCTCGCATTGGAAAGCCATCAAAAGGCCGCCGCTGCCTATGCAGCCGGCTTCTATGGGGATCTGGTGCACGAGTATCTGGGACTTACCAAGGACGACAATATCCGGACCGACTCGAGCCTCGAGAGGCTCGGCGCATTGCGGCCGGCATTCGGCGGCGCCGGCGGCGGCGGCAGCTTGACGGCCGGGAATTCGACGCCCATGACCGATGGAGCAGCCGCGGTACTGTTGGCTTCCGAAGCGTGGGCACGCCAACGCGACCTTCCGGTGCTGGCGTATCTCAGCTACGGCAAAGTGGCGGCCGTTGATTTCATCGACAAGAAGGAAGGTCTCTTGATGGCGCCTGCATACGCCGTCCCGAAAATGCTGAGCGACGCCGATCTTCGGCTGCAGGACTTCGACTTCTACGAGCTTCACGAGGCTTTCGCGGGACAGGTGCTCTGTACGCTCAAGGCGTGGACCGATCCCGTTTTCTGCCGCGAGAAGCTGGGCTTACCGAGTGATCTCGGCGCCATCGATCGAGCCAAAATCAACGTGAAGGGCGGCAGCCTTGCCATCGGTCATCCGTTTGCCGCCAGCGGCGCCCGCATCCTGGCCACACTCGCCAAGATTCTCAATGAAAACAAGGCAAAACGCGGCTTGATAGCGGTTTGCACGGCCGGCGGCATGGGCGTCACCGCGATTCTGGAGCGTTGAGCGTTGTTGAGCCTTTCCGAAGATACGCGTTATCCTCATCCTCTGGCCCACGCCCCACCAGATTCCAAGGATCCCCTTTATCATGGGACACAAGATTCAATTGACCGCCGCCGACGGTCATGTGCTGTCGGCCCATCTGGCAGAGCCCGCCGGCAAGCCGCGGGGCGGCATCGTCGTGATACAGGAAATTTTCGGCGTCACGCGCCATATTCGCGACGTGACGGAGCAGTATGCGGCGGCGGGATATCTCGCGGTGGCGCCGGCGTTGTTCGATCGGGTGGAACCTGCCGTCGATGTTCCCTACAGCGACTCGCAGAAAGGAATCGGCTACGTCACGGCCTTGAACAAAGCCAAGGTCATGCTGGACATTCAAGCCGCCGCGGACCATGTGAAGCGGGCGGGCAAGGTCGGCGTCGTGGGCTACTGTTGGGGCGGTCAGCTCGCGTTTCTGGCCGCCGCGGGCTTGAGTATCGACGCCGCGGTTGCCTACTACGGCGGCGGGATTCACCAGCAGCTCGCGCACATTCCGCGCGTTCCCGTGATGTTTCACTTCGGCGAGAAGGACACGCATATTCCCCTGTCGGCGGTGGACGCGATAAAGACCGCGTATCCGCGCGGGATCTACCATCTTTACCCTGCCGAGCATGGCTTCAACTGCACGGATCGAGCGAGCTTCGATCCGCAGAGCGCGAAGCTCGCGTTCGATCGCAGCGTCGAGTTTTTCCGTCAGAACATCGGCTGACATCAGGACCCTATGAAACTCCACGATCCTCGATTGTTTAGAGAGCAGTGTTTCATCGACGGAAGCTGGGTTGGGGCGGACGGCGGCAGCACGCTGCCGGTGCACAACCCCGCCACCGCGGCAGCACTGGGTACGGTTCCCAACATGGGAGCCGGAGAAACACGGCGCGCGATCGCCGCGGCCGCGGCGGCGCTGCCGCCCTGGGCAGCGCGTACCGCGAAAGAGCGGGCGGTTCTCCTGCGCCGCTGGTTCGATCTCATGCTGGCGAATCAGGACGACCTTGCGGTCCTCATGACCGCGGAGCAAGGCAAGCCGCTGGCGGAGTCGAAGGGCGAAATCGCCTACGCGGCCTCCTTCATCGAGTGGTTTGCGGAGGAAGGCAAGCGGCTGTACGGCGACATCATTCCCGGCCATCAGGCAGACAAGCGGATTCTGGTTCTGCGTCAACCGGTCGGCGTCGTGGCGGCCATCACGCCTTGGAATTTTCCGTCCGCGATGATCACGCGCAAGGCGGGACCCGCCCTCGCGGCGGGCTGCACCATGGTATGCAAACCCGCCACCCAGACACCTTATTCAGCGCTGGCGCTCGCCGAACTTGCCGATCGCGCGGGTATTCCCAAGGGCGTCTTCAATGTGATCACGGGATCCTCGACCGCAATCGGCGCGGAGATGACCGGCAATCCAACAGTCCGAAAAGTGACGTTCACCGGTTCGACGGAAGTCGGCAAGAAGCTGATGGTGCAATGCGCCGGAACGGTCAAGAAGCTGTCCCTGGAACTCGGCGGAAATGCTCCGTTCATCGTGTTCGAGGACGCCGATCTGGATGCCGCGGTTCAGGGCGCCATTGCCAGCAAGTACCGCAATACCGGTCAAACCTGCGTGTGCGCAAACCGGCTGCTGGTGCAGGACAGCGTGTACGATGAGTTTTCGAAAAGGCTGACCGCCGCCGTCGGCAAATTGCGGGTCGGCGACGGCCTCGAGGGTGTGACCGAGCAGGGACCGCTGATCGACGGCAAGGCGGTGGCCAAGGTGGAAGAGCACATCGCGGACGCCGTGCGCAAGGGCGCCAGCGTGGCGCTGGGCGGTAAACGGCACGCGCTTGGCGGCACCTTCTTCGAGCCGACCATACTGACGGGCGTCACCTCGGAGATGCTGATTGCGCGCGAGGAAACCTTCGGTCCGATCGCTCCTCTATTCAAGTTCCGTTCCGAAGCCGAAGCGATCGCCATGGCGAACGACACCGTGTTCGGCCTTGCAGCGTACTTGTACACTCGCGATTTGGCGCGGAGCTGGCGCGTGTCGGAAGCCATCGAATACGGCATCGTCGGTTTGAATACGGGGATCATCTCCACCGAGGTCGCGCCCTTCGGAGGAGTCAAGGAATCAGGAACCGGGCGCGAGGGCTCGAAGTACGGGATATTCGATTACACCGAATTGAAGTACATCTGCGTGGGCGGGGTGAGTTGACGGCTCGTGCTCGGTCGCTTCCTCGAGTTTTCGATTCCAGCGCCGGATATTCAGGCCTCGCTGGATTTCTACGGCAAGCTCGGATTTTCCGAGGCGGAAGTCGGCGAGGCGTGGTCTCATCCGTACGCGGTCCTCACCGACGGGAGACTTTGCCTGGGGCTCCATCAACAATCCGCCTTCGCGCCGTCGACGACATTCGTCATGCCGGATCTGCTCCAACATCTCGACGGCTTCGAGCAACTGGTTCGGCGGTTTGAATTTCGACGGCTCGGCAACGATGTATTCAACGAGATCGGCTGGCTCGATCCGTCCGGCCACTTGATCCGGCTGGTCGAGGCGCGAACTTTTTCACCCAGCAAGCGCAAGGCCGTCGAGACTTCCCTTTGCGGTTATTTTCGTGAGATCGGGCTGCCCACGTCGAGCCAGGATACGGCCAAGGCTCACTGGGAACAATTGGGTTTCGTCGGTATCGACGAGTCGGACGGGATGCTGCCGCACGTATCGTGCACCAGCGATACCATCGATATCGGACTGTACGAGCCTGCTCACCTGCAGGTGCCCACCCTGATATTCGAAGTCGATGACTTCGATACGACATTGACCCGCCTCGAGGCAAGCGGCGTCAAGCCCGATGGACGGCTGCCGGGGCCGCTTCGCCGGCTGCCCGCGGCGGTGCTGACGGCCCCGGAAGGAACCTCCATTCTCATAACGGCCGCGCAGGACGCTTAAGGGCTGCGCAGCACGCTTAGGAGCCTGTTTGAGTATTCCGCTTGGCCGCCACGAATTTGAATTTGACGGTGACTTCGTCCTGGACCTGCAGCGCCCCCAGCATCACGCTGATCGGCGTTAGACCCAGATCCGACTGGCGGAGGACCACTGACCCCGCGGCCGATATCCGGTCAGAAGAATTCTCCAGCACGAACGGCACCACGAGGGTCGACACGTGCCCGGCCAGGCGGACCGTCAATGTGGCCACAAGGTTGCCGGACTCGGGGAGTTTCGGGTCCTGCGTGATGCCGACGCTGGTGAGCGTCATGATCGGAAAACGCTCGGCATCGAGCAATGCCGCGCCCAGCATGTTGTGTCGAGTCCCCGATTTTGCGTCCTCGGGAACTTCGGCGGAGAAATCCTGCCCCTCGTCGGATCTGGCCCGCGCATCGTCCACGACGAAATCGGCGACCGGCACGCGCAGCGAGAACGCTGCAGACTCGGGACCCGCCGCGGCGTCGACCCAACCGCCGATCGCACGATTGAGAATGACGTGATTGTGGCCGAGACGCGCCAGCGGGCCCGCGCGATACACCAGGAGCCGCAGTTCGGATTGGGCGGAATCGATGGAGTATGCAGCGGCGCCGGCGGGCGCGCGCGTGACTCCCACCCCTTCGCCCATCGCGGGTGGCTGTCGGGTCTTGGGCGCGCCGCAAGCGGCCAGACCCAAGGAGAGGCACGCGGCCGCGAAAATTTTGAACACCATGCTCTCGCCGGGGTCTTGCTAGACTAGGGTGCTGCGCAGTCTGCCCGAGGAGCGTCTCGATGCCAAATAATGTTCCCCCGACGCGCTATACGGGGGTTGCACAGGCGTTCCACTGGATCATTGCCGGACTGATCGTCACACAATTCATACTCGCATGGATGGCGGAAGATCTGCCCTTGGGTATGCACAAGCTGGCGATGTTCGCGCGGCACAAGAGCGTCGGCATGACGGTGCTCATGCTCGCCATCCTGCGCCTGCTGTGGCGGTTCAAGCACCCGCCCCCCGACCTGCCCGCCGGAATGAGCCCCGTGGAACGCCGGCTCGCACGAGCGACGCACATCGCGTTTTACGTTCTCCTGTTCGCGATGCCGATTACCGGCTGGATGATGTCCTCCGCCAAGAATTATTCGGTCAGCTGGTTCGGACTGTTCACCTGGCCCAACCTCATCGGTCAAAACGAGACGGCGTTCAATATTTTGAAGACCACCCACGACTATCTCAGCTTTATCCTGTTTGGAATAGCCGTGCTGCACGTGCTCGCCGCGCTCAAGCATCATTTCTGGAACAAGGATGATGTGTTCGTGCGCATGCTGCCCTTCACGAAATCGGAGAAACGTTCATGATGAGACGAGTCGCGCTTGTGGTCGCAGTCTTCGCCGCGGCGATGGCCGCGCCCGCCGCGTCCCCGGCGGCAAGCGTCACGGCGGATCCGGGCGCCAGCCGTCTCGAGTTCATCGGAGTGCAGGCGGGCGCCGAGTTCAAGGGCTCGTTCCGGAAATTCACGGCCGTCGTCGATTTCGCGCCCGACTCGCTGGCGAGCGCGCGCTTCGACGTGCAGATCGATCTGAATTCGCTCGACACCATGGACAAGGATCGCGACAAGACGATGCGCGGTCCCGACATCTTCGACATCGCGCATTTTCCGACGGCTCACTACGTCACGCGAAGCTTCACGAAAACCGCCACGGGATATAGCGCCGTGGGCGCACTGACGTTGCACGGCGTCACCAAGGACGTGCCGATCGATTTTCAGTTCGTTTCCGCCGCCGGACAGTCCAAGATCGAGGGGACCGCCAAACTCAAGCGTCTGGAATTCGGCGTCGGGCAAGGCGACTGGAAGAGCACCGAATGGGTGAAAGACGAGGTCAAGGTGGCGTTCTCGCTCGTGCTGAAACCCGCACCTTGAGCGCGGTCGGGCTGAGGCCGGGCGACCGAATCTAGCGCACCGGCAATTCACGCGATTTTTGCACCGTGCGCAGGGCGAAGCTCGAATGGACCCGCGCCACGTTCGGCAGCCGGGTGAGATGCTGGCTGTGCAGCCGCTCGAAGTCCGCGGTGTCCGCCAGCACCACTCGAAGCAGATAGTCATACTCGCCTGACATCAGGTAGCACTCCATCACCTCGGGAACCTTGCGCACGGCCTCCTCGAAGGCGTGCAAGTGCGCTTGCTCCTGCCGCTCGAGCGTGATGTTCACGAAGACGTTGACCGGGCAACCGGCCTTTTCCTGATTGATGCGCGCCGTGTAGCCTTCGATGAATCCTGCGTCCTCTAGAGCTCTCACGCGCCGCAGGCAGGCGGATTCCGAAAGACTGACGCCCTCCGCCAATTGACTGTTGGTGATGCGGCCGTCGAGCTGCAATGCCCGCACGATGGCCCGGTCATATCGATCCAATTTCGTTCGCAAGTCCAACTGCATGGGTGCGTGTCCTAGGCGGGTTTGCGCCGGCGCGGCACATTATTGCGCCGTTTTGGTGATTTTATACGGATTCTGCCAACTGCAACCGGTATTCGACCGGTTTTTGCAATGTTTCACCGCTGCCGCCGTTTATGCTACCGGCTACCACGTCACCGCCACCCGGAGCTCATTCATGAAAATCGGCGTCCCGAAAGAGATCAAGATTCACGAATATCGGGTGGGGCTCGTGCCGGCGGGGGTGCGTGAGCTGGTGGATGGGGGACATGAAGTCCTGGTTCAATCCGGTGCCGGCGTCGGGATCGGGTTCGACGATTCACATTATCTGGCGGCGGGCGCGAGAGTGGCGGCTACTCCATCGGAAGTGTTCTCGAAGTCGGACTTGATCATCAAGGTCAAGGAGCCCCAACTCGCCGAGTGCCGCATGTTGGGTCAGGGACAGGTGCTGTTCACCTATCTGCACCTGGCGGCCGATCCCGCCCAAGCGCAGGCGCTGATTGCCTCGAGGGCAGCGGCCATCGCCTACGAGACGGTGACCGCGACCGACGGATCGTTGCCGTTGTTGACTCCGATGAGCGAGGTCGCGGGACGCATGTCCGTGCAAGTGGGCGCCCATTGCCTGCAAAAGGCCAATGGCGGTTTCGGGGTGCTGCTGGGCGGGGTACCCGGGGTAGCGCCCGCCAAGGTCGTGATTTTGGGCGGCGGGGTCTCCGGCACGCATGCCGCGGAAATGGCGGTCGGCTTGCGCGCCGACGTCACGGTGGTGGACCGCTCCGTCAAGCGTCTGCGTGAACTGTCGGCGATATTCGGGAATCAGCTCAAGACCGCTTATTCCACGGCGCAGACAATCGAAGAACTGGTGCGCGACGCGGATCTCGTCGTCGGCGCGGTGCTCATTGCGGGCGCCGCCGCGCCGAAACTGGTGACGCGCGCCATGGTGAAAACCATGAAGCCCGGAACCGTATTGGTCGATATCGCAATCGATCAAGGAGGCTGTTTCGAAACCAGCCGTCCGACCACCCACGCCGAACCCACGTTCATTTTGGACGGCGTGATCCACTACTGCGTCACCAACATGCCCGGTGCGGTGCCCCGCACTTCGACGTTCGCATTGACGAACGCGACGCTGCCGTATGTCAAAGCGATTGCGGATCTTGGCTGGAGCCAGGCGTTGGCCAGGGACGTGGGCTTGTCGAACGGCCTGAATGTGCACGACGGCCGGGTGACCCATCACGCGGTGGCGAGCGCGCTCGGACTCGACTACGGGGCATACCGCGCCGCTTGATCTTTCGCGGCCGCGCCGGAAACCGGGAGCCCGACTGAAGTATTCGGGGTCGTCCGCCCGCTGTTGCTACTATACGACCGATCAATTACGCTCGCGCGAGTTCGGCCGCCGCATTCGAGGGACGCCATGGCGCGCAATCCACGCTTCGATGTCTTGTTCGAGCCGGTCCGCATCGGACCCGTGACGGCGCCCAACCGCTTTTATCAGGTACCGCATGCCAGCGGAATGACCAACGCGCTGCCGCAGGTGCGCGCCGCATTTCGCGGGGTCAAGGCCGAAGGCGGGTGGGGCGTCGTGTGTACGGGCGCAGTGTCCATCCATCCGAGCTCGGACGACTCGCCGCTGCCGTTCGCTTCTCTCTGGGACGACAAGGACATCCGCTCTCATGCGTTGATGACTGACGCCGTGCATGAACATGGCGCCCTTGCCGGTATCGAACTGTGGCACGGGGGCGCGTGCACTTTGAACCGGACCAGCCGGCTTGCGCCCATGTCGCCGTCCGGCATGCCGTGGATGTCCACCCATTTGGGCTTCATGGGCAATCTGCGTCCGCGGACCATGGACGCCGGCGATATCCGCGACCTCTTGAAATGGCAGGCCGCAGGTGCGCGCCGCGCCATGCGCGCGGGTTTCGACATCGTCTATGTGTATGCCGGCATGGGCTACCTGCCCTATGAGTTTCTCTTGCCCGAATACAATCATCGCACCGACGGCTATGGCGGCTCGATCGGGAATCGGGTGAGGCTGGTGCGGGAATTGCTCGAGGTGACGCGCGACGCCGTCGGCGACCGCTGCGGCGTTGCCCTGCGCATCAGTTTGGAGGAGCTGCGCGGCAAACCGGGCGTGGACGCGCCGTCCGAGGCTCACGAAGTGGTTCAACTGCTTGGCGAGATCCCCGATCTTTGGGACGTCAAGATGGATTCCAGTCCGACTGACTGCGCACCTTCGCGCTTTGCGGGTGAAGGCAGTCACGAGCCCATCGTGAATTTCGTCAAACAACTCACCAAAAAGCCGGTCGTCGGTGTGGGTCGATTCACGTCTCCCGATGTGATGGTGTCGCAGGTGAAGCGCGGCATCCTCGATCTCATAGGGGGAGCCCGGCCCTCGATCGCCGATCCCTTCCTGCCTCGAAAAATCGATGAAGGCCGCGAGCACGAAATTCGTGAATGCATCGGCTGCAACATCTGCATCTCGAGCTGGCATGATGGAGTGCCGGTGCGTTGCACTCAGAATCCGACTGCCGGCGAGGAGTGGCGCCGCGGCTGGCATCCCGAGCGGTTTGCGCGCCCGAAAAGCGATTCGTCCGTCTTGATCGTCGGCGGCGGCCCCGCGGGTCTCGAGTGCGCGGTGACGCTGGCACTGCGGGGCTATCAAGTGACGCTTGCCGATGCAGCCAGGGAATTCGGCGGGCGTCTGCGTTTCGAGACCCGGTTGCCTGGCCTCGCCACCTGGGGTCGCGTGGTGGACTGGCGCCTGGGCCAGTTGCGCGGGCGACCGAACGTGAATCTCTTTCCGGGCAGTGAACTTGACCCGGACGACATCCTCGCCCTCGAGCATGGTCACGTGGTCGTCGCCACGGGAGCACGCTGGACCAAGATGCTATTTTCGACACTGGAGTTTCCGGTCGGTGAACTGCAGGGCCCGGGCGTCTATACCCCTGATGATCTCGCCGCCGGCATCGTTCCGCCGGGACCGGTGGTGGTCTTCGATTTCGACAACTATTACCTGGCGGGAGCCGTTGCCGAGCAATTGGCGCAACAGGTCGGCGAGGTTTCCTACGTCACCACAGCCGGCAATGCATCGGCATGGACATTCATGACGAATGAGTTGCCGCTGGTGCACCGCGCCTTGGGCAAAGCGGGAGTTCCGATCCACACTTTGCAGCGTGTGACGGCGTTCGACGGCACGACGGTGACTCTTGCGGATGTTTACAGCGGCAGGGAGAAAGGTCTCGCCTGCCGCTCGCTGGTCATCGTCGGCATGCGCGAGCCCCGTCATGAGCTTTATCACGCGCTGCAGGCCCGCGAATCGGAACTGAAGGACGCCGGCATTGCCTCGGTCGCCCGAATCGGTGACGCGCTCGCGCCGGGCGCGATAGTCCATGCCGTGCACGGCGGTCACCGCTATGCTCGGGAATTCGACTCGGAGGACGCCGAGGCGCCTTACATGCGAGATTTTCCTGTATGAGCACCGAGCAACTGGAGCGAACCCTGCCGACCGCGTGGTACCGCAGTCCGGCCATCTTTCAAATCGAGAAGGAGCGGATTTTCTGCCGCGAATGGTTCGCCGTCTGCCGGGAGGAAGAGTTGCCGGATGCGGGCGACAGTCAGGTGCTCGACGTTCTGGGAGAAAGCATCCTGCTGGTACGCAACCGCGAGGGCCGAATCCGAGCGTTTTACAACGTGTGTCGCCACCGCGGCGCAAGATTGTGCCGCGCCGTCGATGAGAAGGTGGCCGCCGGGCGGGTGGCGCTGCAGGGCGGCATCACCGCCGGACGCTTGATTGTCTGCCCGTATCACCAATGGTCGTACGATCTCAATGGCGCCCTGGTCGCGGCGCCGCATCTCGGCGCCGGCACCGGCTTCGACAAGCAGGAATATCACCTGTATCCCGTGGGCGTCGAGACCTGGGGCGGATTCGTGTTCGTGCATTTGACACCGTCCGAGGCCAAGCCGCTACCGTCTCAACTCGCGGGAATTCCCGAACGGCTGGCCCGATACCCTCTCTCCGTATTGGCCATAGGCGCGACGATTCGCTACGAGGTCCAGGCGAATTGGAAGATCATCTGTGAGAACTATAACGAGTGCTACCACTGCAGCGGTATACATCCTGAACTGTGCGCTGTGGTGCCGTCCTTCCGCGAGGCCGGCGGCGCCAATCTGGATTGGACCCGCGGCATACCGCACCGCGAAGGAGCGTATACGTTCACCTCGAGCGGGACCACCATCAGGCGCGCCTTCCCCGGATTGAACGATGATGAACAGGTAAGGCACAAAGGGGAACTCGCCTATCCGAACATGTTCCTGAGCGTAGCGTGCGATCACGTTGCGGCGTTCATTCTGCGGCCTCGCGCGCCGGACCGTACCGATATCACCTGCCATTTCCTGTTTGAAAGCCATGAGATGGGAAGGCCCGGCTTCGACCCCTCGGATGCGGTGGATTTCTGGGATCTGGTGAACCGGCAGGATTGGACGGTGTGCGAGGCCGTGCAGCAGGGCATCAGCGCGCGGGTCCACGAGCACGGGTACTTTGCGCCCATGGAGGATTGGAATCTCGACATCAGGCGGTACGTCACAGACCGGATCGGTGCATACGTAAAGTAAAGCGTGACCAGCTATGCTTAGATGGTAAATGGAATTCAATAAGGCGATAGCATGGCGACGAAGCGGCTGGGTCCCAAATTTCATCGCGAGACCCCGGCGGTGCGGCGCGAGGCGCTCGTTGCCGCGACCCTGCGTTGCCTCAAGCAGCACGGTCACGAAGGAGTATCCGTCCGCCGTATCAGTGCCGCGGCGGGTGTTTCCATCGGCCTCATCAACCACCACTTTCCGAGCAAATCAGGCCTGGTGGCCGAAGCGTACGAAACACTGGCGCTCTCGCTTCAGGAGTCGATCCACCGCCAAGCCGCTCGAGCGGGCTCGCCGCGCGAGCGATTGAGCGGGTTCTTCCGGGCGTCGTTCGGGGCGGAAATCATCGATCCGGCACTATTCAACGTATGGCTGGTGTTCTGGAGCATGGTGGCGCATTCGCCGCAGATACGTGAGGTGCACGACCGCACCTACGGCAATTATCGAAACATACTCGAGTCCTTGCTGGGGCAACTGGCGCAAACCGGTGCTGCGCCGCGCTTCAAACTCCGGCCGGCGGCGGTCGCGCTCTCCGCACTGCTCGACGGGTTGTGGCTGGAACTGAGTCTCAGCTCCTCGGCTTTCAAACCGCAGGAGGCCATCGCGCTGTGCGAGGACTGGGTGACCGCCCTATGCAACGGCGGTTTCCCATGGCTGCTGCGCGGGGGCTCCGCCGGCAGCAAGAAATCGAGCACGGCGCCGCGTCGGAAATCGTAGCCGCTTGCCGCAGGCGGGCAATCGCGCACAGCGCCGCGATGCGCGGCGGGCGGGTGCTTGTTATACTACTGTTCAACAAGGCTTGACTCGAGGTTCACCGACCATGGATGCAAATCGCTCGCCGAGATCCGACAGCCCGGCCGCGCCCACGCCGAGCCTCGACGGCTTCAGTCTCCCGGGCTGGATTTACCGTGATGCCGAATTCCTGGAAGCCGAGAAAGACCGTATCTTCTCTACTTCGTGGCAAGTCATCTGCCATTTGAGCGATATTCCGCACCCCGGGGACTATCACACGCTGGATTTCCTGAATGAACCGTTGGTGGCGGTGCGCAGCCCGGACGGCGGAGTCAGGGCGTTTTTCAACGTGTGCAGGCACCGCGCATCGCGGCTGCTCGACGGGGGGCCGGGGCATTGCGCCGGACGCATCGTGTGCCCGTACCACGCTTGGACCTACGACCTCGACGGGCGGCTCACGACCGTTCCGCACCGCAAGGAATTCGTCGATTTCCCGCCCGAGCAATATGGCCTCAAGCCGATCGAGACCGAAATCTACAAAGGTTTCGTCTTCGTGCGTCTGAAGCCCGGGCTGCCCAGCGTCGCGGACATGCTGGCCCCGTACGAAAGCGAACTCGCCGCCTACCGGCTGGAGGAGTTGCGGCCCATGGGCCGCGTGACGCTGCGGACGCGGCACGTGAATTGGAAGAACGTCACGGACAATTATTCCGACGGCATGCACATCACCGTCGCACATCCCGGCCTCACCCGGCTGTTCGGGCAGAGTTACGGCATCGAAGCACAGCCTTGGGTCGATAAGATGTGGGGATCGTTGCGCGATATTCCCTCATCGCAGCGCTCCGAGCGGATGTACCAAACGATCCTCCCGCGTTCGGCGCATCTGCCCGACGAAAGGCAGCGTCTGTGGATCTACTTCAAGCTGTGGCCTAACATCGCGTTCGACATCTATCCGGATCAGATCGATTTCATGCAGATGATTCCGATTTCGCCCACCGAAACCCTGATACGCGAGATCGCTTATGCGCACCCCGATGACCGCCGTGAAATGCGAGCGGCCCGCTACCTGAACTGGCGCATCAATCGGCGCGTGAGCGCCGAGGACAAGGCGCTCATCGAGCGCGTGCAGGCGGGGATGCATTCCCGCAGCTACAGTCCGGGACCGCTGGGCCGCAACGAAGTTTCGCTGCGCAGCTTCGCGCACCGCATGCGCGATCTCATTCCGGAAAGCAGGCTCGATCGTGCTCCCGCGCCCGGTTGGCTGCAGCGGCGTGACATGAGACAGCCCCGTGGTTGATTCGTCGTTGCGCGATGTGGTCATCATCGGCGGCGGACACAATGGTTTGGTTTGCGCCGCCTACCTGGCTTCCGCCGGGCTCAAGGTCACCGTCCTGGAACGGCGCGGCGTCGTGGGGGGTGCGGCGGTTACCGAGGAATTCCACCCGGGATTCCGCAATTCAGTTGCCGCCTATACTGTCTCCCTGCTCAACCCCAAAGTCATTCGCGATCTCGACCTCCCGCGGCACGGCTTGCGCGTGGTGGAACGCAAATTATCGAATTTTCTGCCGCTCGACGACACGCGCTACTTGAAGATCGGCGCCGGCAAGACCGAACAGGAAGTGGCCAAATTTTCACCGCGGGACGCGGTGCGCTTGGCCGAATACGGCGAGCGGCTCGATTTGATCGCGGACGTGCTTCGCGATTTGGTTCTCGAAACGCCGCCCAACATCACCGCCGGCAGCTGGCTCGAGGCGCTGCCCGAACTGCTGCGCGGCGCACGCCTTGGCAAGCGGATCGCCAAGCTCGACATGGCCATGCGTCGGGAACTGCTGGATCTCTTCGTGAAATCCGCCGGCGATTATCTCGACACGTGGTTCGAAAGCGCCCCCATCAAGGCGGCCTACGGATTCGACGGAATCGTCGGCAACTATGCGAGCCCGTACGCCGGGGGTTCGGCCTACGTGCTGCTGCATCACGTCTTCGGCGAGGTCAACGGCAAGAAGGGCGCCTGGGGACACGCGATCGGCGGCATGGGCGCGATCTCGCAGGCGATGGCCAAGGCGGCAGCCGAGCGCGGCGTCGAAATTCGAGTCTCGAGCCCGGTACGTGAAGTCATCGTCGAGGCCGGGCGAGCCGTCGGCGTGGTCATGGAGAACGGCGATGCGATTCGTGCGCGCAGCGTGGTCTCGAATTTGAATCCGAAGCTGCTGTACGGCAAGCTGATCGACGCGTCGGTTCTCGAGCGGAACTTCCGCGAGCGCATGAACAATTGGCGGTGCGGCTCCGGGACATTCCGCATGAACGTCGCGCTCTCGGAATTGCCCGATTTCAAGGCACTGCCGGGGCGCGCTCTTGCCGAACATCACACGTCCGGCATCATCATGGCGCCGAGCCTCCGCTACATGGACCAGGCCTATCTGGACGCGAAGTCCGGCGGTTGGTCGAAGCAGCCCATCGTCGAGATGCTCATTCCCTCGACATTGGACGACAGTCTGGCGCCGCCCGGCCAGCACGTGGCAAGCCTGTTCTGCCAGCATGTCGCTCCGGAGCTGCCGGACGGCGCTTCGTGGGACGACCATCGCGATGAAGTGGCCGACGTCATGATCGACCTGGTGAACAGTCACGCGCCGAACTTCAAGGCATCCGTGCTCGGGCGGCAAATCATGAGCCCGCTCGACCTGGAGCGCACCTTCGGTCTGATCGGCGGCGACATTTTCCACGGCGCGCTCAGCTTGGACCAGCTGTTTTCCGCCCGGCCCATGCTGGGGCACGGCGACTACCGGGGTCCGCTGAAGGGACTCTACATGTGCGGATCGGGCACGCATCCCGGCGGCGGCGTCACAGGCGCGCCCGGTCACAATTCGGCGCGCGAGATCATCGCGGACTTCCGGCGCGGCAAATTAAAGCAGGCCTGAGCGGCCGGTGGTGGCAGCGGCGGTGGCGGCAGCTGTGGCGGTGGCGTCGAGCAAAGAGCGGACCAAGGGCTCCGGTCGATAGTGCTCCCGCACCGGCGTCAACCCCATGCGCACCACCACCAAACGCCGCGACGGAATGACCGCGACATACTGCCCGTCGTGACCCGCCATCCAAAAGGCGTCGGCGGGTATGCCGAACGCCGCATCGGGATTCTCACCCGGCGTGTCGCTGTGCGTCACCCACCGCCACACCATCGCCTGTCCATATTCGCCGCCCGAAGCGGTCGCCGGCGACCCCATCATGGCGACATAGCCCCGCGGCAGTATTTCCCGTCCTTCCCAAACACCGTCTTGCACGAGGAGTTGGCCGTAGCGGGCCCAGTCGCGCGGCGTCGCGTACATGTACGAGGAGCCCACCAACGTGCCTCTCGCGTCGGTTTCCATGACCGCGCTCGTCATACCCAGCGGGTCGAACAGCCGTGATTGCACGAATTCAATGGCGTCGGGACCGGCGGCATTCTGAAAAATCCGCGACAGGATGACGGCGGTCCCACTCGAATAGCTCCATACGCGGCCGACCGGATGCACCAGAGGTTTCGCGCCGGCGAATGCCGCCATGTCGGATTCGAGGTAGAGCATGCGCGTGACGTCGGACACTGCCCCGTAGCTTTCATTGAATTCCAGACCGCTCGACATGCTCAAGAGATCTGCAATCGTGATGCGCCGGCGGCCGTCGCCCGCCGTCCATCCCGCCGGTTGGTCCAGCTTGAGGCGGCCATCCTTGACGAGAATTCCGATGAGCCCCGCCGTCACGCTCTTGGTCATCGACCAACCGAGCTGGGGCACGCTCGCGGCGAAGCCTCCGGCGTAACGCTCGGCGACCACGCGTCCGTCCTGCACGACCACGATGGCGCGCATGCCGGGACCGGCCAGCGTGTCGTCTCCGATGATTTTCTGCAATGCGGGGACGGCGCCGCTTTCGTCGGCGGCGTGCGTCGGCACCGGTACTCTGCCCAAGCGCGCCCCGTCCTGCTTCCCGTCGGACACGACCGCACACCCGACATGCGGCCTCGCCACCGCCCGACCCCGGCCGATGATCCCTAACAGGCCGGCGCGCACCACGCCCCGCTCGCCATCGACGTCCACCCGCATGAGTTTCAGAAGAGGATGTCCAGGCGCCTGGACGTCGGTGGCGAGAACCTCGGCGGGATCGCGGCCCGCCAGGAATACATTCGAGCAGACGATCTTCGCGGTGTAACCGGCGGCGACGCGTATCAGTTCGGGAGGACTCACCCACGACGCGAACATCAACGCTAGAACCGCCAGAACCAGCGACGAGATCGTCCATCCTAAAAGTCGCTTGAAGCCTTTCACACCGCTGCAAACTCTTTGAACTCGCCGCCGATGCTCATGGCTTCACCACAGAACGAGCAGACCACATCGATGAAACTAGTGCAGCAGACCGGCGAAGCGTTCGGCATCGATGTTTCCGCCGCTCACGATGACTCCGACGCGCTGACCGGCGAGCCGTTTGCCGAATGCGCGCGCCCCGGCAAAGGCGAGGCAGCCGGTCGGTTCCGCGACGATCTTCATCCTCGTCGCAAAAAAACGCATGCAGTCGATCAGCTCCTCGTCGGATGCCGTCACGATGTCCGTTACGTCGCGCCTGATGATCTCGAAAGTCTGACGGCCGAGAGACTGCGTCTGTGCGCCGTCCGCGATGGTTTTCGGTACGTCGATGCGAACGATGGAACCCTGACGGAATGATTGTTGGCCGTCGTTTCCGGCCTCGGGCTCGACCCCGTATATCGCACAGCGGGGAGACAGGACCTTGGCGGCCAGCGCCGAGCCACTGAGCAAACCGCCGCCGCCGAGACACACGAACAGGCTGTCCAAGGCTCCGACCTGCCCGATGAGTTCCGCCGCCGCAGTGCCCTGGCCGGCAATGATGTCGGGATGGTCATAGGGCGGAATGATTGCCGCGCCGCGCTCATCGGCCAGCCGCTCCGCAATTTCCTCGCGGTTCTCCCGGTAGCGGTCGTAGGTCACGATGCGGCCGCCATAGCCACGGGTGGCCTCCAGTTTGGAGGCCGGAGCGTCGTCGGGCATCACGATGGTCGCATCGATGCCGAGAATACGCGCGGCCAACGCCACCGCTTGGGCGTGGTTACCGGACGAGAACGCAACCACGCCGCGGTTTCGCGCGGAGGCATCGAGCTTGGCCAACGCATTGAACGCGCCGCGAAACTTGAAGGCCCCCATGCGCTGGAAATTCTCGCACTTGAAGAATACATTCGCGCCCGTCGCCTCGTCGACGGTGCGCGAGGTCAAGACGGGAGTCATATGGGCAGCTCCCAGGAGCCTGCCCGCCGCGGCCTCGACGTCCGCATACGTGGGCAAATCCGGCCCGCCCGCGCGTTGGGCGCTAGCCAAGCGGCGACACGCCGAACAGCCGGACATGCGCCCAGCCTATGAATAGGGCATACAAGGCAAGGCCCACGACGATCGCTATCAGGTCGTTGAACCGCCCCGGCGGCGCGGTTTTGATCGTCTGCGTCCGGCGCTTCAAGGAAATGCGATCGACGACCGCCCACGCCAGGAACCCCCCAAACAGCAGCACATCCGCCAGCAGGCCGTTGGCGAGCAGATGGCCGAACGCCCAGAATTTCACCGCCGCCAACATCGGATGCTTCGCGGCCTTCTTGATGCGCCCGGGCAGGTAGGCCGCCAGAACGAGCGGAAACACCGGCAGCATGAAAAGCAAGGTGACGTGCCGCATCCAATGCGGCGGCGTGTACAAGACCACCGGCGATTGCCGCGCCACGCCGAAGCCGTAAACGAGGAGCACGAAACCGATCAGCGAGATCAGGCCATATCCCGCCTTCCAAGGGCCTTCGCCCCAACGGCGGAGTGCGCGCGTGCGCAGTTCGGGTGCGAACACCGCGACGGAGTGAACTCCGAGAAACACCACCAAGCCTGCGATCAATACGGCCACGCTGCCTCCGCTCTATTTCTTGCCGCGGGGTTTGCGTTTGACCGTTCCGGCCTTTCGCCCGCGAATCGGGGGCGCCGGCTTGCGAGCGGCTTTGGCGCGCTTGGTGCTTTTCCTGATCGGCGCCGCCTTTTTCGTACGCACGTTTCTTGCGTTTCTCGTGGCAGCCGCCTTCCTTTTGAGCCCCCGCTTCTTTTTCCCCGCCGCCGATTTCTTCGCACGTGCCGGCGTCTTTCCCGCAGGTTTCTTTCCCGCAGGTTTCTTTGCCGCAGCTTTCTTTCCCGGCGCCTTCTTCCGCACCGCCGCCTTCTTCGGCGCAGACGGCTTCGCCGCGGCCTGCGGCCCGCCGCGCAGCTGCTCGAGAATGCCCGGATTTTCGAGTGTCGATACGTCCTGTGTGATCTCCTCGCCGCGTGCGATGGACCGCAGCAGGCGCCGCATGATTTTTCCGGACCGCGTTTTCGGCAGATTGTCCGCGAAACGAATGTCGTCGGGCTTGGCGATGGGACTGAGCTGATCTGCGACCCAGGCGCGCAGTTCCTCGACCAACGCCGCGGCCACCCCGGCCTTCGGGCGGTCGACGTTGAGCACCACGAAGGCAAATACCGACTCGCCCTTGACGTCGTGCGGCTTGCCGACCACGGCGGCCTCCGCCACCTGCGGATGCGCGACCAGGGCGGACTCGATCTCCATGGTTCCGAGGCGATGCCCGGCGACATTCAGCACATCGTCGATGCGGCCCATGATCCAGTAATAGCCGTCGGCATCGCGGTGGGCGGAATCGCCCGCCACGTAGTAGCGATCGTCGAATTTATCCCAGTAGGTCTTCAGATATCGATCGTTGTCTCCCCAGATCGTGCGCAGCATCGATGGCCACGGCCGCTTGATGACGAGATAGCCGCCCGCGCCCGCCGTTTTCACCGGGCGGCCTTGTTCGTCGACGATGTCGGCAAAAATGCCGGGCAGCGGTTTGGCGCAGGATCCAGGCTTGGTTGGCGTGACGCCCGGCACCGGCGTCATCATGATGGCGCCCGTTTCCGTCTGCCACCAGGTATCGACGATGGGACAGCGCTTCCCGCCGATGACCCGGTGGTACCACATCCATGCTTCGGGATTGATCGGCTCACCCACACTGCCGAGCAGCCGCAGCTTGCTGAGGTCGTATCGTGCGGGGATGCCATCGCCCAGCTTCATGAGGGCGCGGATCGCGGTGGGCGCGGTATAGAAAATGCTGACGCCGTGCGTTTGACAGATGTTCCAGAAGCGGCCGCCGTCCGGGAACATCGGCGCACCTTCGTACATCACCAGTGTGGCACCTGCCGCAAGCGGTCCATACGCGACGTAGGTGTGCCCGGTAACCCAACCGACATCCGCGGTGCACCAAAATACGTCGGTATCCTTCACATCGAAGGCCCAGCGAGTGCTCAATTTGGCGTTTAGCAGATAGCCGGCGCTGGAATGCTGAATGCCCTTCGGTCTGCCGGTCGAGCCGGAGGTATAGAGCAGGAACAGCGGGTGTTCCGCGTCCACCCACTCGGGCTCGCAGAACGAATGCTGGCCCGCGACGACGTCGTGCCACCACAGGTCGCGTCCGGCTTGCATGGTGCAGCCGCCGCCCGTGCGGTGATAGACGATGACGTTCTGCACGGTCGGGCAACCGTCGGCAAGAGACTTGTCCACGGCAAGTTTGAGATCGACGGCATGGCCGCCGCGCCAACCGCCGTCCGCGGTAATCACCAACTTGGCGCCGGCATCCTCGATCCGTTCCTTGACGGCGTTGGCGGAAAAGCCGCCGAAGACCACGGAATGAACCGCGCCGATACGGGCGCACGCTTGCATCGCGATCACGGCTTCCGGGACGAGCGGCATATAGACGACCACCCGGTCGCCCTTGTCGATGCCAACGGCCTTGAGCGCGTTTGCGAACCGGCACACCTCCGCATGCAGCTCGGCATACGTGAGCTTGCGCACATCCCCGGGCTCGCCTTCAAATACGATGGCGATCTTGTCGGCGGCCGCGGCGAGATGCACATCCAGGCAGTTGTAAGACACGTTCAACTGTCCGTCGGTGAACCACCGGAAATTCGGCGCGTCGGTGTCGTCGAGCGGCACGGAAAACGGGCGATGCCAGTGTATTTCGGACACGGCGAGATCCGCCCAGAAGCCCACGTAGTCTTCCGCCGCCTTTTTATGGAGGGCGGCGAGATCATCGGGCTTCAATACGGCGTCTCGCACGAATTGCGCGGACGGCGGAAAAACCCGGTCCTCGTGCAATACGGATTGAATGTCTCTCTGAGCCACGATCCTACTCCCCGGCCTGATTGATGAGCGTGTCATTTTAGACCGTTGTCTGTGCGCCCGCGATACGCCGCGCCTGCCGGCGCAATATATTGCCGAAGCCGTGCGTGTCGAAAAACGCCTCGAGGCGAGCCGTGTCCGGCGCGCGCGGTTTCAACGCGTCGAGCGTGAATTCCAGCGGAACATCGCAGACGATGCCCGTCAGCCTTCGTGCCAGATAGGCGGCTTCCTTGTGGACGAGAAGCCTCGCCGCCAGAGCCGCGGCGCCGCGCAACTTCATGCCGGATACGCGCTCGAGATTGGCATATAGGTCATCGAGCGAGCTGAAGATTGCGAACAATTCCGCGGCGGTCTTTTTGCCGATGCCGGGCACTCCGGGAATGTTGTCGACCGAATCGCCCGTGAGGGCCAGGAAATCCGCGATCAATTCCGGAATCGCACCGAAGCGCGGCCCGATTTCATGATAGCCGTAGCGCGCGTTGCCGCTGTAGTCCCAGAACACGTCGCCTTCGCGAATCAGCTGCGACAAGTCCTTGTCGCGCGTCACGACCACATTGCGCAATCCGGCGGCGCGTGCCCGCGCCGCCACTGTGCCGATGATGTCGTCGGCTTCGTATTCGGCGCTCGCGAACTCGGCGAGCCCCATGTGACGGCAGAATTCGCGGCACAGGGCGAATTGCCGCTCCAAATCGACCGGCGGCGCCTCACGATTGGCCTTGTACGCGGGATAGATGCCGTTGCGAAACGAAGTCTCGCCGCGCGGGCTCCGGTCGAAGGCCACGCCGATGCGCTCGGGCCTGACTTGTTCGAGCAGATCCGACATGAAACGCGCGAATCCATACAACGCGTGCGTCGCGTTGCCGTCCGCGTCCATCATGTCCGGCGGCATCGAATGATAGGCCCGAAAAACGAAATAGCTGGCGTCGATGTGGTAGACGACGCCGGAACGCAGACCGATAGGCACGGCGGCAGTATACGCACCACTGCGAACGGTGGGGCCGCCATCCGCGGGTCTGCCCGCCGCCGCATCGGCGCTCACATAGGCCAGCGTTGCATCCGCTCGTGCAGCGGGCTGGAACGGGGGAAGTGTGCGATCAAGTATTCCATCTGGTCCGCCAATACCCGGCGTCCCTTCAAAAAGATGTATTCCGCATAGGTCGGGGTGAACGGCACCGCCAAGAGCTGCATGCCGGCCTGCTCCGGAGAGCGGGATGCCTTGGCGTTGTTGCAACGCCGGCAGGCGGATACCACGTTGCTCCACGTATCGACGCCGCCGCGGCTGAACGGCGTCACGTGATCCCGGGACAACAGGCTGTAGGTGAAGCGCGCCCCGCAGTACAGACACAGATATGCATCGCGCCGGAACAGCGTTTGATTGTTGAGCGGCGGCGTATAACCGGCGCCGCGCAGGTTGCCGGGGTTTCCGGTGTGCCCATGCGTTGCGATGATCGAATTGACGTCGACGACGGTGCGCAGACCGGTCCTCGCGCAGGTTCCTCCGAAGAGGCGGTAAAGCAATGTACCGCAGGTGTAGGCCACCTGTTCCGTGTGATAGAGGCGCGCCGCTTCGCGGTAATCGACCCACTCCAGCGGCATCCCCGAGATGTCGGTACGCAGAATCTGCTGGGACAAAGGATAGCCCTGGGGAACGACCGCGAGGTCGTCCGCCCAATCGAGCGACGGAGGCTTGTCTTCCATCCGCGACTTCATGACAATGCTGTTTATGGTCGTCACTATGCTAAAGATAGTCGACTCTTATGCCATAATTCAATGTTTAGGGAGATATCGTTCATGGCAGTCGTTATCGGTGTCCTCAAGGAGACCGTTGCGAATGAAACTCGCGTCGCTGTCGTCCCGGAAATAGCGACCAAACTGAAGGCCCTCGGTGCGCGCGTTCTTCTCGAGCGCGGCGCCGGGATCGCGGCGCATTTCCCCGATGCCGCCTACGCCGATGCCGAGATCAGCGATTCTTCGACCATCCTCAAGAGCGCGCACGTTCTGCTGAAGGTGCAGCCGCCGAGCATCGCCGAAGTCGACGCAATGAACGAAGGGGCCGTCGTGGTCGGATTCATGCAGGCCTACGCCCGGCCCGACCTGGTGCGGGCGTTGAAGGATCATCGGATCACGAGCTTCTCGATGGAATTGGTGCCGCGCATATCGCGCGCGCAATCGATGGACGCGCTCTCGTCGCAGGCCGCCGTCGCCGGCTACAAGGCCGTGCTCATCGCTGCCAACACGCTCGAAAAATTTCTCCCCATGCTGACCACCGCAGCGGGAACCATCCGGCCCGCGTCGGTGCTGGTCATCGGCGCCGGGGTCGCGGGGCTTCAGGCGATTGCGACCGCGCGGCGCCTGGGTGCGGTCGTCGAAGCGTACGACGTGCGCAGCGCGACCAAGGATCAGGTCAAATCCCTCGGCGCCAAGTTCGTCGAGACCGGCGTCTCCGCCGAGGGCACGGGCGGCTACGCCCGCGAGCTCACTGCGGAAGAAAAGCTCAAACAACAGGAAGTGCTCGACGCGCGAATCGCTGCGAGCGACGCGGTCATCAGCACCGCGTCGGTTCCCGGCCGGGCGGCCCCGCGGATCATCGGCCGGGCGGCGGTCGAGCGCATGAAGGCGGGATCGGTCATCGTCGATATCGCCGCCGAGCAGGGCGGCAACTGCGAACTCACACGCGCCGGCGAGACCGTGACCCACGGCGGTGTGAAAATTTTGGGACCGGTGAACTTGCCGGCTTCGCTGCCGTACCACGCCAGCGAAATGTATTCACGCAACTTGTTCAATCTACTGAAACCCGCTCTGGACAAGGGCGAACTTGCGATCGACTGGAACGATGAGGTGTTTGCGGGCGCCGTGCTAACGCACGACGGCCAGATCAAGCACGAAGCGACCCGCAAGACGATGGAGGCACAGCCGACATGATCGACGGCGTCATTGCGCTTTATATATTCATGCTGGCGGCTTTCACGGGCTACGAGGTCATTTCGCGGGTCCCCGTCATTCTGCACACACCGCTCATGTCGGGATCGAACTTCGTGCATGGAATCGTGTTGGTCGGCGCCATGGTCGCGCTGGCCGCCGCCGACGACACGCTGCTGCGTGTCATCGGCTTCTTGGGAGTGGTGTTGGCCGCCGGAAATGCCGTCGGCGGCTACGTGGTGACCGAGCGCATGCTCAAGATGTTCGTATCCGCCGGCAGGAAGCCGGCTGCCAAGAAGACGGGACACTAGCCGTGCCGTCCGCGACGACCATTCAAACGCTTACCCAGCTTTCCTACCTCATCGCTGCCGCGCTGTTCATCATGGGGCTCAAGCGCATGAGCTCGCCGGTCACGGCGGTGAGCGGGGTCCGCTGGGCCGGGCTCGGCATGCTGCTCGCCACGCTCGTGACGCTGGTATTCATGGGCGCTTCGTCCTTCAACTTGATGCTCGTCGTCGCGGCCATCGCCGTGGGTGGAGTGGTCGCGTGGGTCAGCGGCAAGCGCGTCGCCATGACCGACATGCCGCAGATGATCGCCCTGTACAACGGCATGGGCGGCGGCGCGGCGGCCGCTATTGCCGCAGTCGAGTTGTACAGCGGCAACGAGCACAATGTCGTGCACCTGACGATGGCCACCATCGGCGGTTTCATCGGTGCGGTATCCTTCAGCGGCAGCCTCATCGCCTTCGGCAAGCTGCAGGGTTTGATAACGAAGTCGGTGCGCTTCGGCGGGCAAAAATGGGTCAATCTGGCCATATTGCTGGCCACTGCGGCGCTCGGCTTCATGGTGATCTCGGGCCTGCACGCCGAGCCGCCGGTGGTCTCCGCGTTCTTCGCGCTGGCGTTGCTGCTGGGAGTGGCGATGACTCTGCCCATCGGCGGAGCGGACATGCCGGTGGTGATTTCGCTATACAACGCACTCACCGGCCTCGCCGTGGGATTCGAAGGTTTCGTCCTCGACAATGCCGCCATGATCATCGCCGGGACGGTGGTCGGCGCGGCCGGCACGTTGCTGACGCAACTCATGGCCAAGGCCATGAACCGTTCGTTGGGGAATGTTCTGTTTTCGAACTTCGGCGAGAGTTCGTCCGCGGGAGCTTCCGGCGTTACCGGAACGCAGAAGGCCATCGAGGCATCCGATGCCGGCGTCATGATGGCGTATTCGCAGAAAATCATCATAGTCCCAGGATACGGGCTGGCGGTCGCTCAAGCCCAGCACAAGGTGTGGGAACTCACCCAGCTGCTGATCGACCACGGCGTGAAGGTGCGCTTTGCCATCCATCCGGTCGCGGGCCGCATGCCCGGCCACATGAACGTGCTGCTGGCCGAGGCCGGCGTTCCTTATGATTTGATCTCGGATCTCGATGAAATCAACGCCGAATTCGAAACGGCCGACGTGGCGCTCATCATCGGCGCCAACGACGTCGTCAACCCGGATGCCCGTACCAACAAGGGAAGTCCGATTTTCGGCATGCCCATCTTGAATGCCGACAAGGCGAAGAACGTGATCGTGATAAAACGCGGTCAGGGTCAGGGTTTCTCCGGAATCGACAATGCGTTGTTCGTGCTCGACCAGACGCGAATGCTCTATGGCGATGCCCAGGCCGCCGTCAGCCAGCTGATTCAGGCCGTCAAGGCGGCAGGGTAAGCTCGAATCGATCGCGAACTTCCCATTTGCGGGGCGCCGGCGCGGCGCTATCCCGCAGGCGGATCATTTCACCCACGACGGTCTCCTCCTTGAGTTCGAAGCGCACGTAGTGGAAGTTTGGAAAATCCGCAGCCTGGTACAGATCCGCAGGCGTGCGGTCGACTTCATAGGGTCTTGCTCCGCCGCCGCCCGATACCAGATAAACCACTCCCGTACGCTGCAGACGTTCGTAGTTATGGATATGGCCGGCGCTGACGACGAAGCGCGCCTTGCTCCGCGCGGCAATCACGTCGAGATAATCGGCCAGCGCCAGCTCATTGGGGCGCGGGTTGTGATCCACCATCTTCACGGTTTGAATGTCGGCCAGCGGCGGGTGATGCAGGATCACGAATACCAGCCGCACGCCCGGATCGAGCGCCGCCATCTGATTTTCCAGCCAAACGCGCTGCTCGCTGCCGGGTAGGAGCGACGCATTGCTGTCCAGCGTGACGGCGAAGACCCGGCTGCCGATGGCAACCGAATACCAACGGAGACCTTGCAGCTCGGGAAACTGACTCCACCAAAGCATCAAGCACGTCGGCTGCTCGCAACCCGAAAATTCATGGTTTCCGAGCGCCGGGTAAACACGCAGATGTTTGTCGCGCCAGAGAGCGGTCTCGTCGCGATACTCGGCGTAGTCGGCCGGCACGCCGTGCCAGGTCAGATCCCCGTTGACAAAAATAGCCGCCGGCGCTTCGTTCGCGATCCTGGCGACCAACGCCTGCCGCGCCGCCGGGAGGGTCGCCTGGATTTCGGCTGGATCGGTGAAGCGCGTATCGCCGTAGGCGACGAGCACCAGCGGCGTCGGGAGAGCCGCATCGGGTACGCTAAATGTGGCCGCGACCGCCAGGGGCGGCCCGCTGTGCTTCGACTGCAGCGCCACGGGGGCGCGCAGGCAGCCTGCGAGCGATGCGCTCAGGCATATCGCGAAATAAAGGTTACGCATGCAGATATCCTATGTACTTGGGTTGCATCCGCCCATACGGCTGCCTCACCATTCTCGGTTCACGTATCTTTCGATCGAAGGAGCGCCCTTTGCGCCGCTTGCAGCATTCGACACTCTCTCTGGCGCCGGGCGCCATCCTTGCACTGGCCTTTTCAGTTGCCGCGCATGCCGATGCTAAACCGCATTTGTTTCAATCGCCGGCACTCAAGGGCGACCTGATCGCATTCGGCTATGCAGGAGATCTGTGGACCGTACCACGCAACGGGGGCCGCGCCGTTCGGTTGACGAACGGCGTCGGAGTCGAAAGCATGCCGATTTTCTCACCGGACGGGTCGACCATCGCCTTCACGGGGGAATACGACGGGAACACGGATGTGTTCACGATCCCCACGGGCGGAGGCATACCGCATCGCGTGACCTATCACCCCGCACCGGATGCCGCGGTCGCGTGGACGCCCGACGGCAGGCGGATTCTGTTCCGCTCCACGCGTGCGGCGGCGAGCCGCTATACACAGATGTTTTCCGTTCCCGCCGAGGGTGGCGAGGCGGCCAGACTACCCCTTCCGACGGCCTACCAGGGGCAGATGTCGCCGGATGGTTCGCGCATCGCGTACTCACCCTTGCCGCCGGCGTTCGGCTTCGAATTCACGTCTTTCGTCTCGTGGGGAAACTACCGGGGGGGCCGCGCCAGCACCATCCGGCTGACCGCCCTGCCCAGCCTCGACTCCGTCGAAATCCCCCACGAGCAGGCATCGGACTTCTTCCCGGTCTTCAGTGGGCAGCGGATCTATTTCCTGTCGGGACGCGCGGGACCCATCGGAATATACAGCTACGACCCGGCCACCAAGCGGGTGGCGGAAGCACTGCATAACGACGGCGCCGATATCCGCAGCCTCGGGGCGGACGGCGCCACACTCGTCTACGATCAGCTGGGAGAGATCCATCTGTACGATACCGCCACCGGCCAATCTCATCAGGTTCCCATCCAGATCGACGCAGACCTCCCTGAAGTCCGGCGTCACATCAGAAATGTCGCCGGGGAGATCGACCACGCGACGATTTCGCCGACCGGTGTCCGTGCCGCGCTGGAAGCTCATGGAGAGATTTTGACGGTTCCCGTGAAAAACGGCCCGATTCGCAACATCACCAATACGCCGGGAGTCATGGAACGCTCGCCGGCATGGTCCCCGGATGGACAATCGATAGCCTATTTCTCGGATGAATCCGGCCTGTACCGCCTTCACGTCGCTTCACAGCTGGGAGCCGCGCAGGTTGGGGCGGCCGAGGTGAGGAAATTTCCGCTCGCGGCGGAGCCCGCGTATTACTTCGCGCCAAAATGGTCGCCCGATTCGAAACGCATCGCCTTCCACGACAATCGATTGAACATTTACGTGCTCGACACCGTGACGGGAAAGCTCTCCATCATCAACGGCAAGGACGTATATGGCGGCTTCTCGGAGGCCAGCTACGATCTCGCATGGTCGCCCGATTCGAAGTGGATCGCATACCCGCGCTCTCTTGCCAATCATCTGCACGCGCTGTTCCTGTATTCGCTGGAGAGCGGGAAATCCACCCAGGTCACCGATCCCATGGCGGACTCCCGTCTGCCGGCTTTCGACCGCAACGGCAAGTATTTGTACTTCACCGCCAGCACGAATGCGGGCGCCACGTCGGATGGCCTCGATATGACCAGCGACCTCTACGAAGTGCGCTCGAACATATATGCCGTGACGCTCGCGGCGGATCAGCCTTCACCCGTGGCGCCCGAATTGAGCGACGAAAAGGCATCCGCTCAAAAACAGTCGAAGCCGCAGGAACCCGATCAAACCTCTCTTGGCGACGAGCCCAGGCGCGGCTCGGAGAAGTCGCATAGGCCGGGTGCGGTGCCCGCCCCGGCGCCCATCGCGGCGAAGATCGATTTGAACGGCATCGGCGCCCGGATGGTGGCGCTCCCCTTGCCGAGCGCGGCTTATGTGAGTCTGGCGGCCGGCTCCCACGGTAGTCTGTACTTTGCGGTTCGATCCGATACCGCCCGATTCGACGATCACGCTTCAACCTTGAGCCGGTGGACGCTCGAAGATAAAAAGACGGAGAAATTGGCCGATCGAATCGAACATTTCGAACTCTCGGCCGATGGTGAAAAAGTGTTGCTCGCCCTCTCCAACCGCAAACCCGACGCGCCGCCCGAGGCGGCCGGCGAAGAAGTACGGCCCACCTGGATCATCGTCCCTGCGAACGCGCCGCTCAAGCCCGGCGACGGTGGGCTGCCGCTGTCGGATCTTCAAGTACGCGTCGATCCGGCGGCGGAATGGATGCAGATGTACCACGAGGTATGGCGCTTGGAGCGAGCCTATTTCTACGATCCGCACTTCCACGGCGCACCCACCGTTGCGGACGAGCGCCGCTACGAACCCTATGTGGCCGCGATAGCGTCGCGAGCGGACCTCAACTACATCTTCCAAGACATGTTGGGCGCTTTTTCCGTCGGACACTTGCGCGGAGGCGGCGGCGCCATTCCCCGCGCCCGCCGCGTCCCCGGCGGACTGCTCGGCGCGGACTACGTCATCCGCGACAATCGCTACTGTCTGGCGAAGATCTATACGGGCGGCGATTTCAATCCACTCGTCAAGGCCCCGCTGGCGCAACCGGGCCTCAACTTGGCTGCGGGCGACTGCATCATCGCGATAAACGGTTTGGAATTGACCCACTCGGTCGACATCCAGCAGGCGCTCGAAGGAACGGCCGACCACCCGGTGGCGCTGCGCATTGCGCCGGTGGGTGGCGGCGGCCCGCGCGATGTCACGGTCGTGCCCACGGCCAACGAGGGCAGCCTGCGCAACATGGACTGGATCGAATCGAACCGGCGCACCGTGGACAAGTTGTCGGACGGCCGGCTGGCCTATGTCTACCTCCCCAACACCGGCTACGAGGGATTCACGAGCTTCAATCGCTGGTATTTCGCTCAGACGCAGAAGCAGGGCGCCATCATCGACGAGCGCTACAACGCCGGCGGACAGGTGGCCGACTACATCGTCGAAGTCATGAGCCGCAAGATCATCTCCTACTGGTCGCCACGTTACGGCGCCGTTGAACATACACCGAACGCCGGGATTTATGGCCCGAAAGTCATGATAACCAACGAGGTCTCCGGCTCCGGCGGCGATGCGCTTCCCTGGATGTTCAAGCAGGCCAAGCTCGGAACCCTGGTGGGAAAGCGCACCTGGGGGGGGTTGGTCGGCATCGGCGACATTCCCGTGTTGATGGACGGCGGTCATGTGACCTCGCCGAGCGTCGCCTTCTTTTCACCCAAGGGCGAGTGGGACGTCGAAAATCACGGCGTGGATCCCGACGTGCTGGTGGAGCAGGATCCGAAGGCGGTGAGTGAAGGTCACGATCCACAGTTGGAAGCCGCCGTCGCGGTGGCGTTGCGCGAATTGACGGCACATCCGGTGGCGCAGCCGGCAAGACCGCCCTATCCCGACTACCATCGCTGACGGTAGCGGATGTCCGCTATCGGACGATCGTGATCGATGGATCCAGAAGCCGCAGGGCCTCGGCGGCCGTGGTGGCGCCGGTGCGCTGGATGTCTTCGTCGCTGTAGACACGCCCGGGTGCCGAGCAAGGCTGGCTGCTCGGAGAAATGCGGCTCGCGGTCACACAGGGGCCATCGTTGCGTGCCGACGCTGGGTGAGGTTGCGGTTTCACATTGGCGGCCGTGCACCCGGCGAGCAGCAGTCCTGCGGCTATCGCCCTCAAGGGGCGAGCGTTAGTAATCATGAGACACCTCCACGCTATCCGGAATATTGCGCATCAAATCTTGGAACGGCGACTCCGCCCGCGCGGCGCGAAGCTGATCGAAGTCGCCGACGAAGACTGCCTTGGCCCGAGCCCGGTCCGCGACCGCCAATACGCGCTCGAGCTGTTTGAGTCCAAGCATTTCCGCGCCGTCGAGCAGCAGCACCGTGTCCCGCGACATCTCGTCCCCACCTTGCCACTCCTCCTCGCACGCGGCAAGGCTCTGCGATATGACGCCCGAAGCCGCTTGCAGCGAAGCGGCCGCGCGCCGCGAAGGAGCCATGCCCCTGACCGCAAAACCTTCCCCACCCCACGCCTGCGACGCCGCCGCAAGAATCGCGGTCTTGGCGCCGCCGGTCACGGCGAGCGCCTTCGCGTCGCCCTCGCTCACCAGGCACACGAACGCTTGCTGCGCGGCATCGCTCAGCATGCACTGCGCCGATATGATGTTCTGACGATCCAAGGCGACGCCGTGCCCCCGGCGGCCCGCCATCGATGCCGTCCGACGCAGCAGCGACTTCTCCGCCTCGATCATGTCCCGCGAGGTGAAACGCTCCTGACCATTGACAGCGGCCAGAGCCACCAGTTCGCTCGATTGAGACACCGCGGTCAAAACGGCGTCGAACTCCACTGCGTTCTGCGTTCTCGCCCGAAGATACTGAACGAGTTCCTGGTGCGTGAATGCGGGACGTTGCCGGGTGAGGGCGCGCAGTGCCACCGACGGATCCTCGAGGATGGCCTCGCCGTTCGCCCTCGCGATGCGTCGCTGCTCCGCGATGCGCCCGGCCAGATGAGGGGGCAGTGCACCGTCGCCCTGCCGTGCGCGTGCGACGCCGATCCTCCGTTCAGGCATCAGTTCGATCTGTTGCGCCGCCAGAGTCCGATGATCGATGCGTACCGCATGTCCGGCCCGCGCCAGATGCTCGTTGACCCGCTCCGCCCAGGCGCATCGCCACTCGAGCAGCACGGACTTTCCGTTCCAGCGCCGCTCCTTGGGCCCGAAGCCCGACGAGGTCAATGCGCGCAAGGTCAGCAGGATATGGGCGTGCGGATTGTTCGGGTCCCCACGAACGCAGAAATCCGCGATCATTCCCTTCGCCACGAACTCCTCCTCGACATAGTCGCGCACCAGCGCAACCCGTTCGTCGGCGGAAAGCTCGATCGGCAGTCCGACCTCGATCAGGCGGGCAAGTTGCGAATCCTTCCGGAACTCGCCCGCCTCGACCGTGTTCCACAACGCTTCCCGATCATGCGCCCAGCGCGGCGCCGCCGCAGGCGCCATGATCTCCGAGTGAGTGACGCCGCGCTTGCCGACGTAGTTGTGCGTCACGCCGTACCGTTGATCGCGCAGAGCAACGCCCAGCCGGTACGCCGCCGCGGCCACCATGCTCTGGCCGCGAGCCCGGGATATCACGTTTGCCGTCAAATGATAGATCGCCAAGCCCTAATCCTTTCCGTGTTCGATAAAGAGGCCGCCCCTTAGCGGTTCCGGGGTGGCGGCGCAGCCCGCGGCGGCGGCGCCCGCGGTGGGGGCGCCGGCCGGACGACGCTCTGGCGCTGCTCGGGACTCATCTGGCGCCACTGCCTGCGTAGCGCACTACGCTGTTCGGGCGGCATCTGCCGAAAACGCTGGAATGACTGCCGAACGCGCTGTTGCTGTTCCGGCGGCATGCTCTTGAACTGCTGCCAGCGCTGGCGCAGTTCCTGCCGCTGTTCAGGCGGCATCGAACGCCATTGGCCGAAACGCTGTTGCGCACTCGACCGCTGCTCCGGCGTCATCGACAGCCAGCGCTGACTTCCGTTGGCCAGTGCTTGTTGCCGGTCCGGAGGCAGACTGTTCCACTTATCCTGATAGCTTTGCAGGAGATGCTGCTGCTCGGACGACAAGGACTGCCATTCCCTTGGGCCCGCGGATTCGGCAGGCCCGGTCGGCGGCGGGCCTTGCGCAAACGTCGAATTCGTCGCTGCGGCGAACAGACACACAGTGAGAAAAGCGGCCCTGATCATTGCTTTGCATCCTGCGGCGGCGTTGTGGGAGTGGATTCCTTACGCGGCGCCGACTTCTTCCAAAATGCCCACCATGCAGCATCTCCAACATCATCCGCGCCCAAAAACTCGATGAATTCATCATCCGGCGCATCGGCGCCCGGCGCATCGACGGCCGGCGGATCGACCACCGGCGTGGCCGTGCGCGCGGCGTCGGGCGGCGACGGTGCCGGCGGCGATGGCGAAGGCGGCGGTCCCGCAAACGCCGCCGCGCATGCCATTACGCCCAAGGTCAACCAGTGCCGCACCGCCTTCAAGCGGGCGTCACTTAAGCTGCCGGCTCGGAATTCGCCGCCTTGTCCGAAAAATCATAAAAATCGAGATCATTCTGCAGCATCTCGATCGCGTCGCCGGACCCTTCGTCGCTCGAGGCCACGATATCCAAATCTTCCAAGTTGGGCTGGCCGTCGGCGGCCGTCATCCCGTGGTTGGCCGCCGGTAGGCCGAACCAAAGAACCGCGCCGAGCAGCGCCACGGCGGTCACTCCAGCTGCCGGGGTCCAGGTACCGGCTCGAAGAAACCACGGCCGGCGTTTCGCCGCAGCGGCAGCATCCAGCGCCGCATGACGCGCCTGGGTGAGACGCGATCGCACGCGCATATCCATTCTGTCGACGCTTTCATGGAACAGTTCGCGGCTGCGCGCCTCAAACGGGCTTTGCCCCGCATCTTGCGTGTGCTCATTCATTACCAAACCTCGCTCAAGTGTTCGCGCAGCGCATGCACCGCGCGCGAATAATGCGTCTTCACGCTGCCTTCCGAGCAGCCCATGGCGGCCGCCGTTTCAGCCACGTCCAAACCCTCGAAGTTACGCAGCATGAAGGCCTCGCGCTGCCGCGCCGGTAGTCCGCGCAACGACACTTCGAGCTGCTCCATGGCCTCGCCCTGCATCAACAGCTCGGGTACCTCCGGCCCGCCGGCCGGGACGTTGTCGAGCGGATCTTGGGCTTCGTTGTCCGGGTCCTCATGGACCCCCGGCAGCCAAACCATGAACTTCTTGCGCACCGTCCTGCGCCGCTGCAAGTCCCGGATCCCGTTCTCCAGGATTCGATAGAACAGCGGCCGCCATTCCGCGCTGGGCCGGGATGCGTAGCTGCGAGCCAGCTTCAGCATTGCGTCCTGCACCACGTCGAGCGCATCGTCGGGATTCCGCAGCGCGACCTGCGCCATGCGAAATGCCCGGCGCTCGATTTCGGCCAAGAAACCATTGAGTTCCTGCGTTTGATCCAGAACCGCTCCCCTGGGTGCTGGAGCCGGACCATCCCAGACCATCCAAGCCTGCGCAAGCGTATCAAAGCGCGGCTTATCGCGTGCCCTCGTCCTCTCGCCGTCGACGATCTTTTCCATACCCTGTATAAACGCCTGACCGGAGTGACGGTTGACGGGCTTCGGTCCGCGCAAGATCAGCGACTTACGCACATCGCCGGTGCCTCCCTTGCAATATTTGCAACCGACATCTCGGCACGGCATCCAGAGGGTCATCTAACAAATTGATTTATATGAGATCAATTCGATTTCGGGCAGATTTTCACCAAATTGATTAGGACCCGCAACGGAACGGGCACTTAGGGCAAATGATCCCCGCTTCTCAACAGACTTATCCACAGCATGTGTGGACAGAAGGATCGTCTTGATCCTGCAGGTTGCGCTCGATACACCCTTGCGTCGTGTGTTCGACTACCTACCGCCGGCCGATACGGCCGGACGAACTCCCAAGCTCGGGGTACGCGTGAGCGTGCCCTTCGGGCGGCGTCAGATGATCGGCGTGCTGGTCGGCATCGTTCAGGAGTCCTCCATCTCCGCCGCAAAGCTCAAGCCCGCGCTGGCGCTGCTCGATGATGAACCGGTGTTCGATCCCGCGACCTTCGATCTGCTGCGCTTCGCCTCCGACTATTACCATCACCCGCTCGGCGAGGTCATTGCGGCGGCACTGCCGGCGGCGCTGCGCCTGGGCCAGGCGGCGGATGGAGCCGCCGACGTCTGGAGCCTGAGCGAGGCCGGCCGGCGAGAGTTGGAGTCTCCCACCACCGGCCGCCGTGCGCCTCGGCAACGCGCTCTGCTCGAGTGGCTCGCGGAACGTGCGCACGCAACGGCCGACGAAGTGACGGACGCATTCAAGCCGGAACACCTCAAGACACTGGCGCGTCGAGGATGGGTCATTTCGAGCCGTGCCCCGCACGATCCGATGCCAAATCCCACGGCGGTCGACCCGCATCCCGGCGACGTGTCGCCGACGGACGCGCAAACCACGGTCATCGATGCGATTACCGCCTCATTCGGGCGATACGCCGCCCACCTGCTCTACGGTGTGACGGGCAGCGGCAAGACGGAAGTCTATCTGCGGGTCATCGCCGAAGGCATAGCCCGTGGCGGCCAGGCATTGGTGCTCGTTCCCGAGATCGCATTGACCCCGCAATTGGTGGACCGCTTCCGCCGGCGCTTCAGTGCCGGAATCGCGGTCTTGCATTCGGCGCTCACCGGAACCGAGCGCCGCACCGCCTGGCGGGCCGCTTACGGAGGACAAGCCAGGATCGTGATCGGTACGCGCTCCGCGGTCTTCACCGCTCTGCCCCGTCTGGCATTGATCGTCGTGGACGAAGAACACGATGCCTCTTACAAACAGCACGAAGGATTTCGCTATTCGGCCCGCGATCTTGCCGTGTGGCGGGCCCAACGCGCGCAGGTGCCCATCGTCCTGGGTTCGGCTACGCCCTCCCTTGAAACCCTTGAAAACGCGGCCCAGGGGCGCTACGCGAAACACCTGCTGCCGCAGCGTCCGGGGGCCGCTCAGGCGCCGCGCATGGCGTTGGTTGATTTGCGCAGGAACGCCGGCGAACAGGGCCTCTCGCAGCCGGCGATACAGGCGATCGGACGCCATCTGAGGGCGGGCGGGCAGGTCATCGTATTCCTGAATCGTCGCGGCTACGCGCCCTCGTTGTTCTGCAACGCCTGCGGTTGGGTGGCGCCGTGCGCTCATTGCGACGCGCGCATGACGCTGCATCGGCGCGCCGCGCAATTGCGCTGCCATCACTGCGGCGCGCACGCACCCGTGCCCTCGATATGCGGCAGTTGCGGACAGCCGTTGAATCCGGTGGGACAGGGCACGGAGCGGGTCGAGGAGACTCTGGCTCGGCTTTTCCCCGATGCGCCGCTCGCCAGGTTGGACCGGGACACGGCCACGGGGAGGGGCGCCATGGAAGCCGTATTGGACCGCGTTCATCGCGGCGAGGCGCGAATCCTGGTCGGAACGCAAATGCTCACCAAAGGGCACCACTTTCCCGACGTCAGCCTGGTGGTGATCCTGGATGCCGATCAAGGGCTGTTTGCCAGCGACTTTCGGGCCACCGAACGCCTGGCGCAGACCATCACACAGGTCGCGGGGCGCGCCGGCCGGGCAGCCCGCCCGGGCGAAGTGCTGATCCAAACAGAGTTTCCCGAGCATCCGCTCCTCACGCGGCTCATCACCGAAGGCTATGAAGGATTTGCGGCCAGCGCGCTCACGGAACGGCGCGAGGCCGCCTGGCCGCCCTATTCGCGCCTCGCGCTGCTGCGCGCAGAGTCGAAGGACACCATCGGTCTGGACGCATTCTTGCGCTCGGCGGCCGAGGGCGGCCGCGCGTGCAACGAGGCTGACGTGACGATCCTGGGGCCGGCCACCGCCCTGATGGCGCGGCGGGCCGATCATTTCCGGGCGCACTTGCTGATCGAAGCCGCGGCGAGGGTACCCTTGCAGCGCTTTCTTGCCCGCTGGTTGCCGCAGGTCGACACGCTTCCCGGCCCTGCCGGACTGCGGTGGTCCATCGATGTGGATCCGCTGGAAGTGGACTGACTGGAACCAGACTGAGAAGCCCGCGGGCGCGCGCCGCGGTAAACTGCCGACCCTTTCCATTCGCAACCGCACGGATCCCCCTTGAAGACCTTGATCGAGAAATTGCTGCGCCAGGCGCTCGCAACTCTGCCCGATGATCTGCTGCCTGCCTCGCTGCGCGGCTCCGGCGTGGAGATCGAGCGCACCCGCGACGCGCAGCACGGCGATTTCGCCAGCAACATCGCGATGCAGCTAGGCAAGGCCACGCGCCAGAATCCGCGCAAACTGGCGCAGGCGCTTCTCGCCGGACTGCCGCCCCACGAAGCCATCGCCAAAGTCGAGATCGCCGGGGCCGGCTTCATCAACTTTTTCGTGAAGGAGGGCGCGTATCGCGCGGAGATCGGGCGCGTGCTGGAGGAGGGTGCCGGCTACGGCAAGTCTCAGTTCGGCCAGCGTCATTCCGTGTTGGTGGAATTCGTATCGGCCAATCCTACGGGGCCGCTGCACGTCGGCCACGGCCGGCATGCGGCGTTCGGCGCCACCGTGGCCAATCTTCTCGAGGCGGTCGGCTACGAAGTGGCGCGCGAGTATTACATCAATGACGCCGGACGCCAGATGGAGATTCTGGCGGTGAGCACGTGGTTGCGGTATCTCGAGCAATGTGGCGAGCGCTTCGCCTTCCCGGCGAACGGCTATCGCGGCGAGTACATCGTCGCCATCGCCGAGGAGCTGCACCGTACCCTAGGAACTTCGCTGCGCCGCGGTGCCGCGGAGGTGTTCGACACCGTGCCGCCCGACGAGCCCGAAGGCGGCGATAAGGACGTTCACATCGACGCGCTGATCGTCCGCGCGCGGCAGCTGATCGGGGACACCGCGTTCCGCCGCGTGCTGGACTTGGCATTGGACGGCATCTTGAGCGATATCCGCGCAGATCTCGCAGAGTTCGGCGTGACCTTCGATTCCTGGTATTCGGAACGCAGCTTGAGCGACAGCGGCGCGGTCGACCGCGCCGTGCAAGCGCTGGAGAAGGCCGGCCGGGCCTACATCAAGGACGGCGCCTTGTGGTTCAAGAGCACGGACTACGGCGACGAGAAGGACCGCGTGATGGTGCGCGACAACGGCATCAAAACCTACTTTGCCTCCGATATCGCCTTCATCCTGAACAAGCGGGAACGCGGGTTCGAGCATCTGTTGTACATCTGGGGCGCGGATCATCACGGCTACATCACCCGCTTGCGCGCGGGGCTGATCGCGCTGGGCGGCCCGCCCGAGTGTTTCGAGGTTCGACTGGTGCAGTTCGTCTCGTTGTTCCGCGGCGGCGAGAAAGCCCAGATGTCGACCAGATCCGGTGAATTCGTGACGCTGCGCGATCTGCGCAGGGAGGTGGGCAACGATGCCGCCCGCCTGTTCTACGTCATGCGCAGCAACGATCAGCATTTGGACTTCGACTTGGAACTGGCGAAGGCCCGCTCCAACGACAACCCGGTGTACTACATCCAGTACGCGCATGCCCGGGTCGCGAGCGTGAAGCGACAGCTCGAGGAGCGCGGGCTCGCTCATGACGTTGCGCGCGGTTCCGCATCGCTCGCCCGCCTCGCCGAACCTCAGGAAGTGGCCCTGATCAAGCGTCTCGTTACCTACCCGGAAATCGTCCAGCAATGTGCGGTCCAGCGCGCGCCGCATACCCTGGTGCACTACCTGCGCGACCTCGCGAACGATTTTCATACGTACTACAGTGCTCATCAGTTCATCGTGGACGATGGGGAACTGCGGGACGCGCGCCTGAATTTGGCGTTCGCCGCTCAAATCGTGATCCGCAATGGGCTTGGCTTGTTGGGCGTCTCCGCGCCCGACACCATGTAACGCTCACGATGGCGCGGCGGGACTACAAGGCCAAACGCAAGCCGGCCGGCGGATTTTCCGGTTGGATGGGAGTGTTCTGCGGCTTAGGGCTGGGGTTGGCGGTCGCCGGCATCGTCTATCTCAAGGACCGCCACAGCGACACCCCGACCGCTCAATCCGCGAAGGCCGGCAAAAAAAGATCCCACGGCGGTGAACAGCGCGGCGCGGAAGTTGCGGACGCCGAAGCGGCGGATTCGGGCGCACCCGAAGAACCGGCTAAATCCTATGATTTTTACAGCATGCTGCCCAAGTTCGAGGTGGTGGTGCCGGAGAAGGACAAGGACGTGAAGCCCGATGTTCGCGGGGTTCCGGAGACGCGCCGCGGCACCTACGTGCTGCAGGCGGGCTCGTATAAGAATTTCGCCGATGCGGATCGCGTGCGCGCGCAACTCGCGCTGCAGGGAGTGGAATCCAAGGTGCAGAAGGTATCCGTCGACAACGACACCTGGCACCGCATCCGCATCGGCCCAATCTCCAAGCTGGACGAATTGAATCGGCTGCGCACCCTCTTGCGCAAGGCCGACGTCGACGTTCTGGTGATCCGGGTGGGCGACTGACGAGATCCCGGCTAATCGTCGCCTAATTGACGAAAATCGACGCCCAATGCCCGCAATTTGCGGTAAAGATGTGTGCGCTCCATGCCCACCCGTTTGGCCAGCTGACCGACTTTACCGTTGCACAATAGAAGCTGCTGCTGCAGGTAGGCGCGCTCGAACTGTTCTCGCGCCTCGCGCAGCGGCAACGCCAGCAGATCCTGCTTGACCAGGGGCTCGTCGTTCGACATCTTGACCGCCAGCTCCCGCTCGATCTCCTCGAGCCGGATCTCTTCGCCCTGTCCCAATATGAGCACCCGCTGAACCAGGTTCTTGAGTTCTCCCACATTGCCGGGCCAGGGATAATTGCGCAGCCGATTCTGCGCGGCGACGCTGAAGCGGCGCAGCGGCAGATGCTGGTCGTCGACCAGCCGATCCACATAGAAGCGCAGCAGATCCGGCACGTCCTCGGAATATTCGCGCAGCGGCGGCACGCGCAGCGTGATGACGTTCAGATGCGCCAGAAGGTCGCGTCTGAAGGGTTCCGGCGTGGCGCGCAATTCGAAGCCTTCCTGCGCCGAACTGATCCATCGCACATTGAGCGGCAGCCGCTCACGGCCGCCCAACCGCGTATAGCCGTTTTGCTCGATCGCGCCCACCAGCGCGCGCTGCGCGTCGCTGCTCAAATCCTCCAGGGCGCTCAGGTACAAAGTGCCGCCGGCCGCCTGATCGAAAGCCCCCGATTCCACCTTGCCGTCGCGCTCCCTGCCGAACAATGCCGCGGCCGGTACACCGGCCGCCGCATCGCCGCTCAAACTGGCGGCGACCACCATGAAGAAAGGCTTCGCGGAGCGTGCGCTTACGGAGTGCAGGTACCGGGCATAGGCCTCGCGGCCGGATCCCAGTTCGCCGACGAGCAGCACCGGGGAGGCGCTCGACGCCGTGTTTTGTATTTGCTCGCGCAGGGCCTGCGTGACCTTGCTCTTGCCGATGGGGACGGCCAAGCTCGATCCCTGTGCACGTTCGGACAGCCGCTTGCGGCGGCCCGCATCGAGCGCGCGCTCCACGGTGCGCAGCAGCTTGGTGAGAGACAGAGGTTTCTCGACGAAATCGAATGCGCCCAGCCGGGTCGCCTCGACCGCGGTCTCCACGGTGCCGTGGCCGGACATCATGACCACCGGGCAGTCGTAGCCGTCGGTCACCGACCATTCGCGCAACAGCGTGATCCCGTCCGTGTCCGGCATCCAGATGTCGAGGAGCACGAGATCGGGCACTTGCGTGGCACGCGCCGAGCGCGCCTGCCCGGCATCGGCCGCGACCTCCACTTCATACCCTTCTTCGGACAAGATCTCCTTCAGAAGGCCGCGGATATCCGCCTCATCGTCCACTACCAATATTCTCGCAGCGGTCATACGCGTTCTCTCCTGTATTCGCCTTTTCGCGGTTCACGGCCACTCAAGGACCGTGCGGTTTCGCCCAACGGCAATTGAATCCGCACGCGGGCACCGCCCATGCGCTGATTATCCGCTTCAATGCGTCCGCCGTGCTCTTCCACGATTTTCTTTACGATCGCAAGCCCCAACCCGGTTCCCTTCGGCTTGCTGGTCACATAGGGATCGAAGACGGTCCCGATCAAGTCGCGATGAAATCCCGGGCCATTGTCGGCGACCACGATCTCCGCTACTTGTTTCAGACCATCCTCGGCGACATGAGTTTCGATTTCCACGCGGGCGCCGGTCCGTCCCTCGAGCGCCTCGAGCGAATTGGTCACCAGATTGTTCAGAATCTGGCGAATCCTGATGCGGTCCGCGGAGATGGCCGGCAACTCGGGCGCGAGCATGAGCTTCAGTTCGGCGGCGCTTGCCTGGACGCGGTACAGGTCCACCACTTCGGTGATGAGCTGATTGAGATCGAAACGGGAAAAATGCATATCGGGCGCACGCGCATATTCGCTGAAGGCGTTGACCATCTGTTTCATCGCTTCCACCTGGGCGACGATGGTGTGCGTCGCGCGCTCCAGCACCTGCGCGTCCTCCGCATTCATGCTGCCGGAAAATTTACGCTGTATGCGCTCGGCCGAGAGCTGGATCGGAGTCAGCGGATTCTTGATTTCGTGGGCCAGCCGGCGGGCCACCTCGCCCCACGCGGCGTCGCGCTGCGCCTGCAGCAGAGTGGTGATGTCGTCGAATACCAGCACGACGCCGGGCGCTCCTCCGATGTCGTTGGGCAGAGCGGTGCATGCGCACATCAGCACCCGCTTGCCTGAGTCGGACAGCAGCTCGATCTGTTCGCGCCAGTCCGACTGGTCGGCGCCGAGCCGCAGCTTCACGGTGCCGATGAACTGAGTGAACAAAGCGCTGTCGCTGATGGCTTCGTCGAATCTCGAGCCCACCGCCGCTTCCAGGTCGACACCGAGGATGGCGCTCGCCGCCTGGTTCGCCGTGCGCACCGTCAGGTCCGGTTCCAGAGACACCACTCCCGTCGACAAGCGCGCCAGGATGACTGCGAGGCCCGCCCGCTCCGCCTCCACCGCCTGCTGGCTGCGCCGGGTCTCCTCGCGCGCTCGCCCCAGCCGCTTGGTCATGTCATTGAAGGACGTCACCAGGAAGCCCAGTTCGTCCCGCGACGGCAGCGGCAGCTTGGTGTCGTAGTTACCCTTGGCGACCGCACGCGTTCCCGCAATCAAATCCTGCACCGGCTGCACCAGGCGCTGGGCGGCGAAAAATGCGCCGTAGACCGCGGCGATCAGGGACATCAGGACGACGAACGACAAAATCAGCACGTAGGTCGATTTCAGAGGTCCCCGCAGCTGCACCAGATTCGCATATTGGGTGTAGGACCGCTGTACGGTATCCGCGAGCTGCGACAGCTGTTGCGGCACCGGGTACAGCGCGATCAGGACCCGCGCGCCGGACCCGGCGCTGCCCTCGAGCGGCGACGCCGCGCGGATGACGTAGCCGCCGATGGCGTCCGTATCCAGGCTCACGTAGGGCCTGCCGCGCCGGACTTGCAGCATCATTTCGTCGGTCGCCGGAACGGGCAGCATGTCCATGGGGCGATCGGAACTGGTCGCGATGATGCGCGTCTGCGCACCCACCACCGTGAATTCCAGCGCCGTGCTTTCGCGCCGCTCTCGATCCAAGGTACCGATCAACTCGAAATCGGACAGGGGCGACAGCTCATGTGCGACGACCTGCGTGTGCTGAAGGAACTCGCGCACCCTGACTTCGAGCGCGGCATGCGACAATTCACGCGTGTCCTTCAGTCCTTGACTGACCTCGATCTCGAACCAGCTGTCGATGCCCCGATTCAGGAACTGCAGCGAGAAGTAGTAGACGATGAGAATGGGCGCGACCGCGAGGGCGCTGAAGATCGCGACGGTGCGGCCTTTCAGGCGCGAGCCCGGAACGTGCCTGCGGTAGTCGCGTACCAATTGGGTGAGCTTGGCCGCCAGCAACACGAACAGCGTGAGCAGGCCGGAGATATTGATGAGCAGTATCCATGGCAGCCACTTGTCGAACTCCGCCGAATTCTGCGCGGCGGTACCCAGGAGGTAGAGCGCGGCCAGCCACAGCGCGACACCGACGGTGCCCAGCACGGTCGAGCCGTACTTGCGCGTTAGGGCTGCAGCGTCCATGTGTACCAATCGCTCTCGCGATGCCAGTCGTTGACCCAGAACATCAGCATCCGCAGCGAGAACGGCACCGTCCCGTAATCGACCTTGGCTCGAACGCTGGCTTCGTAGCGGCGGTCGGCCGCGATCAGGGATTTATCCAGCACGGGCAGGCCGCGAATGTCGGAAAGCTGCTCGAGCGCGGCGTCGATCGTCCCCAGGGACTCCTGTTGGCCGCTGTTGTCGTTGCGCAAAATGAACCGGGCGCTCACGGCGTTGTATTGCAGATGGTAACGCTGTGTCAATTCCGCCACCCGCGAGTTCGGCAGCAGCTGCCGGACATGCTCGATGTCGATGTCCAATTCGAGGGTGATCGGCACGCCTTCGGCCAAACCGCGGCGGACTGCGTCGCCCACCGGCAGATCGGTCCGTGCATTCAGATGGTAAACGCCATCCTTGAGTTCGAGAGCGGCGGAACGGACTTCGAAACGCCCTTCGAGCCCTTCCGCGCGCGCCGGCGGCGCGGGCAGAAATCCCGCGAGCAATGCGGCGGCGATCAGCAGCGCCGCGCCGCGCCATGCGGCACTGGCGCGTCTACGTTCTGCAGGCTTGGATGGCGCGGCATTCATTTCTTGATCGAGTTCAATGCTTCAGCAGGGCAGCATAATAGAAGCCGTCGGCGCCCGCCTCGCCGGGAAGGATCTGGCGGCCGAAACCGTCGGCCTCGCCCAATGCCGGCCACCCGGGCCAGCTCTCCGGCGGAACGATGCGGGCATCGGGGGTACCGGCAAGAAATGCCGCCATCACGTCTCGATTTTCACTTCGAGTCACGGTACAGGTGACGTAGACCAGCCGACCTCCGGGGGCCAGCATGCGCCAGCAAGCTGCGAGCAGGCGCGCCTGCAACAGGGGCAGTTTATCGATTTCAGACGGGGACTTGCGCAGTCGGATGTCCGGATGGCGCCTGATCACCCCGAGCGCCGAGCACGGCGCGTCCAGCAGGATGCGGTCGAAGGGTACCCCATCCCACCAAGCCTCGGGCTCCCTCAAGTCGCCCGACACGAGCTCTGCCCGCAAGTCGCCGCGCACGAGGTTTTCCTGCACACGAATCAGGCGCTGTGGATCGATGTCCAGTCCCACCAGGTGTGCGAGAGCGGGTTCGCGCTCCGCGATCAAGGCGGTCTTGCCGCCCGGTGCCGCGCACGCATCGAGGACCCGCTGACCCGAAGCCAGCTCCAGGGGAAACGCCACGCATTGCGCGCCCAGGTCCTGCACCGACACCAAACCCTGGTCGAACCCCGGCAGTTCATGGACGTCGCACGGCGCATCGAGGGCTATGGCCAACGGCACGCGGGGCTCCGCACGGCCCCCGAGGCCCGCTTCACGCAGCTTCTCCAGGTAGGACTCGGTGGTGCCGCGCCGGCCGTCGACCCGCAGCCACATCGGCGCCTGGGCATCACCCGCCGCCAACAACTGGGTCCAACGTACCGGCCAATCGGCGCGGAAACGATCGGCGAGCCAAATCGGCGACGCATGCCGGAGCACTGGGTTGCGAGCGACGTCGGCATCCAACGTTTTACGCTCGCGCAAATATCGTCGCAGCACCGCGTTCACGAGACCGCTGGCCCTCGCGGCGTCGGTCGCCTTTGCGGCTTTTACCGCCGCATCGACCACGGCGTACTCGGGCGTGCGCGCATCTTCCAACTCGAACAGCGCCACCGACAACAGGGCTCGCACCAGCAAATCCAGCGACCGGACCGGTTGCGACAACAAACGGCTCAATATCGCCTCATGGCGGTAGTACCCGCGTACGGCTCCGTAGGTCAGGGAACGCACCGACGGACCCAGAGCCGGCGGGGTGGCGGCCAGGGCATCGCGCAGGGCCGTATCGAGAGTGACGCCCTCGCGTAAAATTCGTGCCATTGCGTGGGCAGCGACGGATCGCGCTCCTGCGGCGGGGCTGTTCATGCGGCGGCGTGGTTCATGAGGTTGCGAAACTTGAGGGAGCGACCCGCTGCGACTTGAGGAATTCCGGCGCCGCCAGCGGCTTTCGGCCCGCGAGTTGCAGACGGAGGAGTCGCAACGCGCCATCACCGCACACTACATCGATGCCGGCGCTCGAGGCGGCAACCACGCTGCCCGGCGGCGGGGCGGCGCCGGTGGCGTCGGACGACGTGGGCGTCGCCATACCGGGCGCCAGCTCCGCGTCCCATACCCGGAGCTGCGCCCCATTCATCCTTGTCTCGGCAATCGGCCACGGGTTGAAGGCGCGCACCCGGCGCAAAACGCTGGGGGCTGCCTCGCGCCAGTCGATCAGCGCCTCGGCCTTGGTGATTTTCTCGGCGTAGGTGATGCCGACCGGCGATTGCACCTGTTCGTGCGCGCGGCCGGCGGCGACCGCGTCCAGGGTTTCCACCAGAAGCTCGCCGCCGAGCGGTGCGAGCCGGTCATGCAGGCTTCCCGCGGTTTCGCGTTCGCCGATTTCCACTTCGCGAACCGCGAGCACCGGGCCGGTGTCGAGACCGGCTTCCATGCGCATGATCGACACGCCGGTCGTGGTGTCTCCCGCGAGCAGCGCGCGCTGAATGGGCGCCGCGCCGCGCCAGCGCGGCAACAGCGAGGCGTGAATATTGAAGCAGCCGAGTTTCGGCAGGGCAAGCACGGCCGCCGGCAGGATCAACCCATAAGCCACCACCACGAGCGCATCCAGCTCCAGGCGGGCGAGGGCGGCAGCGGCGTCGGGCGTCTTGAAACTTGCCGGCTGCAGCACGTCGAGCCCCGCGGCAACGGCGCGCTGCTTGACCGCACTCGCATGCAGGATCCGGCCCCGGCCCGCCGGACGGTCCGGCTGTGTGAACACCGCAACCACACGGTGCCGCGACCGCAACAGCGCATCGAGCGCAGCGACGGAAAACTGCGGCGTGCCGGCGAAACCCAGCCTCAAAGGCGTCTGAGCGGTGTTCAAAGAGCCGGTCGGACAGTGCCGGGCGTCGCTACGCCGTGCGACGAAGCATGGCCGCCGCCGCCCGCGGAACGTTGCTTTCGTTCTTTTTCCAGGCGCCGCCTGATGAGCTGACGCTTGAGTTCCGAGAGATAGTCGACGAACAGCTTGCCCTCGAGATGGTCCATCTCATGCTGGATGCACACCGCCAGCAGCCCGTCCGCATCCATCTCGAAAGCCTCGCCGTCGCGTCCCAATGCGCGTACGCGGATGTGCGTCGCGCGCTGAACCTTGTCGAACACGTCGGGTACTGACAAACAACCTTCTTCACCGGGGCCACGCCCTTCGGTCTTCAGGAGTTCGGGGTTGATGAAGACCATCGGTTGGTTTCGCTCCTCACTCACGTCGAGCACGATCACACGTCGGTGCACATCGACCTGCGTGGCAGCGAGGCCCACACCCTTGGCGGCATACATGGTTTCCAAGAGGTCCGCCGCCAATTGACGCACGACGTCATCGACCGATTCCACCCGCTTTGCCGTCTTCCTGAGACGGGGGTCGGGATACTCCAAAATTGCCAGCTTGGTCATGGGATTATGAGAGCGATGTCGTGTTTTTGGCCGATGAATGTTGTTAAAGTTCCGCCGCTGCTTAACTTAATGCCCAAAAGGCGCGTGCGCACAGTGCGGTTAAGCGGCAAAAACGGGCGATACGTCCCAGTCTTTGGTGGCAGGCGGGCAGTATATCAGCCGGCCCGGCACCATAGACCCACGGTGACTCAAGGGAGCGATACGAATGCATGGCCATCACTTAATTGCCTTAACCCTTGCCGTCTCGCTGGTGGCGGGCTGCCGCACGGAACGCCCGATGACGGCGCCGATTCCGGTGGCCACCGCCGAGCCGAGCGTGGAAGGGGAGGTCGTCGGCGACGATCGGACCGCCATGGAGGCCGCCATCGATGCCGGCCCGTCCGCGCCGGCCACGGAATCCGAGAAGGCGATGGCAAGCGGCGGGTCGGCCGCCCTGGCGCCGAACGCTCCCGACAGTTACGTGGTGAAGCGCGGCGATACCCTCTGGGGTATCGCGAAAGTGTTCCTGCGCGACCCTTGGTTCTGGCCCGAGATCTGGCAGGTGAACAAGCAGATCCAAAACCCGCACCTGATTTATCCCGGTGACACGCTTCGACTGGTGTACATCGACGGTCGGCCGCGCGTCACCCTGCAGCGCGGCACCATGGAACGCGGCGACTCGGCACGCGTTTTGCCTCGGGTCCGCAGTGAACCGCTCGAGTCGGCGGTCACCACCATTCCCTACGCGACCGTCGCCGCCTTCATGTCCAAGCCGTCGGTGCTGGCGAACGAGCAGATCAAGGCCGCTCCTTACGTCTTTGCGACGCGCGACAGTCATGTGGTCATTTCCAGCGGCGACACGCTGTACGCACGGGGATTCCAGTCGCCCGTGGAGATAGGCACCCACTACAATGTGGTCCGGGTGGGCGATCCGCTGCGCGATCCCGACGACGACCGTATCGTGGGCTACGACGGCATCTTTACCGGCTCGGGGCATGTTACCCGCAGCGGCGACCCGGCCACTCTCATCATGACGGAGTCCAGCCGCGAAACGGTGCCCGGCGACAAACTATTCGCCGGCGGCGTCGACGTGCCGTTGGATTTCATTCCCAGCTCGCCCAAAGTAAAGATCAACGGCCGAATCATGGCCGTATCCGACGGCGTCACCGTCATCGGACAGTACCAGGTGGTCGTCATCAACCGCGGCGCGCGCGACGGCCTGAGCCCGGGCAACGTGCTGGGCATTTTCGGACTCGGCGGGTATGTGCGCGACACGGTCAATCAGGGATATCTCGGCGGAATGTCCCGCTTGGGCGCGAAGAACGTGCGTTTGCCGGATGAGCGTACCGGTACGTTCATGGTGTTCAAGACCTTTGACCAGATCAGCTACGGCCTCATCATGGAAGCGAAGGACATCATTCGCGTGCAAGACCTCGTCCAGAATCCGTAAAACTGTACGATCCCGCCCGATCGGCGCGCGGCGCCGGAGACGATCCTTGTTCATAATCGGGTGAATGACGGAGAGCGACGATCTGCTTGCCTGGGCGACGCTGGTGCGCACCCCCGGGCTCGACGTCGCCGCACTGTCGGCCGCGCTCGAGCGGCTCGGTTCGGCCGGCGCCCTCGTCGCGGCTTCGCAAGCCGAGTGGGATAGAGCGGCGATACCACCCAAGGCCCGTGCGTTCCTGTCGAGTCCCCGTGCCATGCCCCGTACCAGCGAGCGGCGTTGGCTCGATTCGGCGAACCATCACCTCATCCCGTTCACGGATCCGCGCTTCCCTCCGCTGCTTCTATCGATACCCCAGTGCCCGGTCGCGCTCTATGTTTCCGGAGACGTCGGCGCGCTTACGGAACCGCAATTGGCCATCGTCGGCAGCCGCAATCCCACCGTCCAAGGAGGTGAGACCGCCCTCGGGTTTGCGGAGTATTTGGGCGAGCGCGGCTTGAGCATCACCAGCGGCGTGGCCGAGGGAATCGACGCATACGCGCATCGGGGGGCCCTTCGGGTACAGGGGCTCACCCTGGGCGTGCTGGGTGCGGGCATCGACGTCGTCTATCCCCGGTGCAACCTGCCCCTCTACCGGGATATCGAGCGGCACGGCGCATTGGTCAGCGAATTTGCCCCGGGATCACCGCCGCGGCGCGAGAATTTTCCGCAACGCAACCGCATCATCGCGGGCTTGTGCTTGGGGACCCTGGTGGTCGAAGCGGCCCGCCGCAGCGGCTCTTTGATCACCGCCCGTCTGGCAAACTACTACGGCCGGGACGTCTTCGCCGTGCCAGGATCGATTCACAATCCCTTGAGCTGGGGCTGCCATGCGCTCATCAAAGGTGGCGCGAAATTGGCGGAAACCGCGGATGACATATTGGGGGAGTTGAACTTTTCGGCCTTCTTTGCCAACGACTTAGCGCAAGCGGCCGACGCCTCCCCGCGGCTCCGCCGCACATCGGGCATGGACAAGGATCACAAAATCTTGTTAGATGCGCTCGGCTTTGATCCTGTGGACCTCGATATCTTGGTCGTCCGAACCGGATTCAAACCAGAAGCCGTGTCCTCGATGATGCTGATCCTCGAGCTCGAAGGCCACGTTCAGGCCGCCCCCGGGGGCCGCTACTCCCGAGTCGCCTACAGGAGAGCCGGAGGTGAAAGATAACGTTCTCGATCTGCTCATATATCTTTTCGAGAATTACATGAGCGCCGACGATGAACCGCGGCCGGATCGCAGCACCTTGAAACTCGAGTTGGACAAGGCTGGATTCGCCGAACCGGACATCGAACGCGCGTTGGAGTGGCTGGACGGGCTTTCCGGCGAGCAGTTGGGCAAGGTTGCCGAGGCGACGGCTCGCGCCGTGCGCATCTTCAGCGGGCAGGAACTGCTGCGCCTCGATACCGACGTCCGCGGTTATCTGATGTATCTGGAGAATGTTCGCATCCTCTCCGCCACCCAGCGTGAGCTGGTCATCGATCGCCTCATGGCGCTCGAAGCCGACGAGATCGACATCGAACAGGTGAAATGGGTCGTCCTTATGGTGCTTTTCAGCCAACCTGGCCAAGAATCCGCTTATGCGCAGATGGAAGACCTGGTCTTCGAAGAGCGCTCTGACGCACTGCATTAGCCGCCTTTGAGCACCAATCTAGTTATCGTGGAGTCGCCGGCCAAGGCGAAGACCATCAAGAAGTACCTTGGAAAGGACTTCGAGGTGCTCGCCTCGTATGGGCACGTACGCGATCTGGTGCCCAAGGAAGGCGCGGTCGATACCGAACATCACTTCGCGATGAAATACCAGGTGGTCGAGCGCAACCAGAAGCATGTCGACGCCATCTCCAGAGCATTGAAGAAAGCCAAGTCCCTGTACCTCGCCACCGACCCCGATCGTGAGGGCGAAGCCATTTCCTGGCATCTGTACGAGCTCATGAAATCCAACGGCGAGCTCGAAGGCAAGACGGTGCAGCGCGTGGTCTTCTACGAGATCACCAAGGCATCGGTGCAAGAGGCCATGGCGCAGCCCCGTGAGCTGTCTGTGGATCTGGTGAATGCGCAACAGGCTCGGCGCGCCCTCGATTTCCTGGTGGGATTCAATTTATCGCCGTTGCTCTGGAAGAAGGTTCGTCCGGGGCTCTCGGCGGGCCGCGTGCAAAGCCCGGCGTTGCGCATGATTTGCGAGCGCGAGGACGAAATCGCCGCCTTCATCGCACGGGAATACTGGACCATCGACGCCGCACTTGAACATTCGGAGCAGAAGTTTCCGGGCAAGCTGGTCGAGTACGCGGGCGCCAAGGTCGAACAGTTCAGCTTCACCACCGAGACCGAGGCGCGGGAAGTGGAGCGCACGCTGCAAGACGCGGCCAAGGGAACGCTCACCGTCATGGGTGTGGATCGCAAGCAGCGCCGGCGGAACCCGGCGCCGCCCTTCACCACATCGACTTTGCAGCAGGAGGCCGCACGCAAGTTGAGCTTCAGCGCCCAGAAGACGATGCGCGTCGCGCAGCAGCTGTACGAAGGCGTCGACATCGGCGAGGGCGCCGTTGGCCTCATCACCTACATGCGCACCGATTCCCTCAACCTCGCCCAGGAGGCCATCGGTCAGATTCGCGAGACCATCGTGCAGCTCTATGGTAAAGAGGGACTGGCCGAAGAGCCGCGCATCTATAAGACCAAGTCGAAGAATGCGCAGGAAGCCCACGAGGCAATTCGCCCCACCGCGTCCAATATCCTGCCCAACGATATTGAAAAGCACCTCGAGGCGGATCAATTTCGCCTGTATTCGTTGATTTGGAAACGCACGGTGGCGTGCCAGATGGCGCCTGCGATATTCGACACCGTGGCGGTCGAACTGCTGGCCGGACCCGACGGCCCAAAACGCACGGTGTTGCGCGCCAACGGCTCGACTCTGGTGAAGCCGGGCTACATTTCGGTTTACCAGGAAGGGATGGACGACGTCGTTCAAGACGATTCCGACCATGTGCTGCCGCCCATGCAGGAAGGCGACCGCGTGAAACTGACGGGCGTGGTTCCCACTCAACACTTCACGGAACCGCCGCCGCGCTTCTCCGAAGCATCGCTGGTCAAGGCCCTGGAAGAGTACGGCATCGGCCGTCCTTCGACCTATGCATCGATCATCTCGACCCTGCGCGACCGCGAGTACGTGGACATCGAAAGCCGGCGCTTCACGGCGACCGACATCGGCAAGATCGTCAGCAGATTCCTGACGCAGTACTTCACCACTTACGTGGACTACGATTTCACCGCCAAAATGGAGGACTCGTTGGATGCGGTGGCCGCCGGCGACCAGGAATGGGTGCCGCTGCTGGAAAAGTTCTGGAAGCCCTTCATCGATCTGGTCAACCATACCGAAACCTCGGTCAGCCGCGAGGAAGTCGCTCAGGCGCGAGACCTCGGGATCGATCCGGCAAGCGGCAAGCCGATGAGCGTGCGCATGGGCCGGTTTGGACCGTTCGTGCAGATCGGCACCAAGGACGACGAAGACAAGCCGCGCTTTGCCGGACTACGCCCGGGTCAGAAGATGGATTTGATCACCCATGAACAAGCCATCGAACTGTTCAAACTACCGCGCAAGCTGGGACAGACCGCGGCAGGCGAAGAAATCACGACCAATGTCGGGCGCTTCGGACCCTATGTGAAGTTCGGCGCCAAATACGTCTCGCTCAAGACCGACGACCCATATGAAATAACGCCCGAGCGAGCGCTCGAGGTGATTCGCGAAAAGGAAATCGCGGATGCGAACCGGCTCATCCTGGATTTTCCCGATGCGGGGATTCAGGTGCTGAACGGCCGCTTCGGTCCGTACATCACGGACAAGCAACGCAACGCCAAGATTCCGAAGGGCAGAGATCCGAAGAGCATGACCTTGGAGGAATGCCAGTCCCTGCTGGCGACGGCGCCGGTGCGCACCTTCGGTCGGTGGGGCAAGAAGAACGCCAAGACCAAGAACGGCAAGGGGACCGGCAAAACGGCAGCCCCTTCCGCCGCGGCCGGCGAGCCCGGGGTCGGCGCTGCGGGCGCAGGCGCCGGCGCGCCCAGGAAACGCAAGGCTCCGTTCCCCAAGCCCGGCGCCGTTCCGGGCGCACCGCTCCGGCTCGCCGCAAAGGCGTCCAAGGCTGCTGCCAACAAGAAGGCGCCGCTGCAGCCGGCGGCGGCGGCGGCCAAAGCCACCGTCAAACCCAAAAAGAGCGCCGCGAAGACGAAATCCTGAGAGGGCTTCATGGATAAGTCCGCGACATCGGCTGCGTTGTCCTCGAGCGAGCAGACGCTTGCCGTCAAACGCTACCTCAACGGCCTGCACGATCGCATCACGGCCGCCGTGGAAGGCGTCGACACCGTAAAATTTCGCCGCGATCCGTGGGCTCGGCCGGAAGGCGGCGGAGGCGAGAGCCGCGTGCTCACCGGAGGGTCGGTGTTCGAGCGGGCGGGCGTGTCATTTTCGCATGTATTCGGCGCGAAAATGCCCTCCTCGGCTTCCAATCAACGGCCGGAAATGACCGACGCCCCTTTCGAAGCCATGGGTCTGTCGCTGGTGTTTCATCCGCGGAACCCCTATGCACCCACCACTCATTGCAATGTGCGCTTTCTCGTGGCCACCCCGGAAAGTTTGCCCCCGGTGTGGTGGTTCGGCGGCGGCTTCGATCTCACGCCGTACTATCCCTTCGACGAAGACGTCCTGCACTGGCATCGCACCGCTCAGGCGGCCTGCGAGCCGTTCGGGCCCGGAATGTACGCGAAATACAAGGCCTGGTGCGACCGCTATTTTTTCCTGCCGCATCGGAACGAAACACGCGGCGTCGGCGGTTTGTTCTTCGATGACTACTCCGATAAGGACTTCGATCATTCCTTCGGTTTCATGCGCAGCGTCGGCGACCATTTTCTCGCCGCCTATATGCCCATTTTGGAACGCCGCATGCGGATGCCCTGGGGCGAGCGGGAGCGAGACTTTCAACTCTATCGGCGCGGCCGATACGTCGAATTCAACCTTGTCTACGACCGCGGCACGCTGTTCGGGCTGCAATCGCGCGGCCGCACCGAATCGATCTTGATGTCCCTGCCGCCGCTGGTCCGATGGGACTACGACTGGCGGCCGGATCCCGGGACGCCCGAATCCCGGCTTTACGACGACTTCCTACGCCCAAGAGACTATTTGACGGAACTCTGACGCCTGAGCTGCGGTGGATGCATTGCCGGCACCGTTCAGCTCGCGACGGCGATTCTCTCGATCACGCAGGGAAAGGTATCTGCGCCCAGCGAGAGGTAGACGTGCTGTTCCGCGATGGTCAAGGAGAAAGTCATCCGGCGCGCGAGTCTCAGGCTAAGCGCCGCGAGCCACGCCGGATCCAGCGCATACACCTCGAGCGCTTCCACACGATGGATACGTTCGCCGCCGAGGCGCTCGGCCAGCAGTCTGGGATCCTTGTGGGTATAGACCACTACCCGCGGCGCCGCCTTGGCGGCGCGGTGCAGCCGCGCCGCTTCCGGAGCGCCCACGTCGATCCATACGCGAAGCAGACCCGTCAAATCCCGTACCGCGATCGACGGCTCGTCCGGTTCGGACAGGCCGTTCGAGAAGGCGATTCCTTCTTCATATTCGAAACAGTACGCGAGCACCCGCGTCAGGAAATACGCTTCGCTCTCGGACGGATGCCGAGCGACGCGCAGTTCCAACGGCTGGTAGACCCCGCGATCCGAATTCGCGAGATCGACATTGAATGAATAAATCGTAGCGCCGAGCGCCATGGCGCACCTGATAGCCCAAAAACGCCCCGCTGGGCGGCCGGACCTGCACAGCCCGAACCAGCACTGTAACAGACGTGGGAACTCCGCGACGCCGCCGCCGGGCCGGGGCACAATGCTGCGCAATGAACTACAGACACATTTATCACGCCGGCAACTTTGCCGATATCGCCAAGCACGTCGGCTTGCTGTACTGCCTGGACGCGTTGAAACGGAAGGAATCCGCATTTTTTGCATTGGACAGTCACGCCGGACGGGGCTTCTATGACTTGCAGGCTGCGGAAGCCGGCAAGTCGGGCGAGGCGGAACGCGGCATTCAACGCCTGATCGAAAAAGGCATCGGCAATGCCGTACTGGCCGGCTACTTCGGCGCCATTCGCGCCCGCCGCGGCAAGCGCCTGGCACGCTATCCGGGATCGCCCGCGCTCATCGCGGACAGCTTGAGGCCGCAGGACCGCGCCCTGTTCGTCGAGCTGATGCCGGCCGAGGCTCGCGCCGCCATGCGTGAAATCGAGTCCGTGGGACGCGTTCGCACCGAGATTGGCGACGGGTATGCGGCCCTCAAGGCGTTTCTCCCGCCCGACGAGCGCCGCGGGCTGGTGCTCATCGATCCACCCTACGAGAGCCTCGATGAATTGAAAACGATGCTGCAGGCCTTCGCGGATGCCTATCGACGCTGGCCGAGCGGCACCTACTTGATGTGGTATCCCATACGCAGCGCGACGCAGCGAAGCCTGGTGCATGCTCGCTTCGAGGCTTTGCGAGTCCCGAAAATGTTATATGCCGATCTCGCCGTACATCCCGACGACGCCGGCGTAGGTCTGGCCGGCAGCGGCCTCGTGGTGGTAAATCCACCGTATGGAGCGGACGACTTTCTACAGCAGGCCTACGAGGTCATCCACGGCGCCGTGGCCGCGGCGGGAGCCGGTTACGTGGAAGTCGCACGCCTCACGCCCGAGCTGATGGCAAAATAAGTTGCGGCCCTTGAAGGAGTCGAATATGGATACCGACGCGCTACGCGACCAATTGATGAAATTGCACGAGGAACTCGGTGTGGCCCGGCGGATCGATCCGCGCTCGCAACAGCTGCTCGGCGAAATCATGGAAGACATCAAGCGCCTCATGGACCAAGATCTTACGGCGTCCGACGCCGTAGGCGCCCCTTCGCCGGTCCGGTCGGCGGCCGCCCCGTCCCTGCCCGACCGGTTGGAGAAAATCGCCGTGCAATTCGAAGCCGACCATCCTACGTTGGCGGCCAGTTCGCGCCGGCTCGTGGATCTGCTTGGCAAGGTTGGCCTGTAGCCGCCGGAAAGTGCGGTATCAGGCCGTCCAGTCGAGGGCGCCCTGCACCCGCGCGGCGACGCCTTCGACCGCCTTGATATCCATGTTGGGGCCCTGTTCGAGAACGGCGAGACTGCCATGGCCGTGGACCGGAACGATCACGCCCCGGTACCCGTGCTCGTTGAACCGCACCGCGCTCCGTACTGTCTCGTGAGTCAGCACCATGACGGTGACCGGGCCGGCGTCCGTCTGCACTACCAAGTGCGGCACGAGGTGGCCCCGGAACGAGCAACTATTCGCGTAACTCACCAGCCCGGCGCTCGCTTTCAACCGCAACCGGGATTCGGTCAGCACCTTGTCCAGCCTGGCTTCCGGCACCGGGACTTCGGTGCGCGCCCAGGCATACGGCTCTTCGGCCATATGCCCCACGACGTCGGCCGCAAGGCTGCGACCGGGCGCAGCAAGCCACAGGCTGACGGCGACCGCGGTGCCCAACAGCACGCTGGCGGCCGCAGCGAGCCAGCGACGGTGGGGAGGATCCCAGGGTCGCGCACCGCGCGACCGCGGCGCCCGCAGCGGCGTTACCACCCGATGCTCCATCATCCGCGGATTCACCTCCACACGCAGGGCGCGATCGAGTCGGCCTTCGAAGCGGCGGAGCTGCTCGGTGTACCGCGTACATTCATGGCAGGTCGCAAGATGCAGGCGCAGTTCGGCGTCGTCATTGGACGGTTCGGCTAAAATTGCCAGTCTGTACTGTCCGCAATCCATCATTCTTCCGGGTCCAGGCTGGTGTCTTCTCCGCACATGGCGCGCAGCCGTTTGCGGGCGCGAAACAAGCGCGTCAGCACGGCCGCGTTCGACAATTCAAGCTCCGCCGCGATCTCGGCCGTCGAATAGCCCATCAAGACCTGCATCACCAGCGGTTCGCGGTACTCGTCGGGCAGCTTGAACATCGCAGATCGAAGCTCCATGAGCTCTTGTTCATCGGCCGCGGCGAGCATCGGCTCCTCCTTGGCGATGAGTTCCTCGACGTCGACGGTGACGAAGCGCTTGCGCTCGAAACTGCGTGCGTATTCCCGGCGGATTATGGTCAAAAACCAAGGTTTGGCGGCACCCTCGTCCAACAGGGAGTCCTGAGCCTTCCATGCCCGGATCATGGTTTCCTGAACCACGTCCTCAGCCAGGGCCCGGTCGCGCGCCAGCCAAAACGCAAAACGGAGGAGGTCCGGACGCAGGGATTGGCACAGCGCCTGGAAGCGCGCGCGGCTTTTATTTGCGCCGACCGGATCCGTCATGTGTGAACCAGCACCCGACTTAAGATATCTTCCTTGCGATATTAGCGCGTTACGAAGCGGCAGGCCGCCCGGAAGAACCCGCGAAGGGAGGGATCTCACGGCAGGTCGCTCCGGTATGGGCGTAAAATTGCTTGCGATTGCAGGAGTCACATTGAGATGACCGGAAGTAGCACCAATTCATTTCCAAATATTCGGATGCGGCGCATGCGGCGCGACGAGTTTTCCCGCCGGCTCATGCGCGAAACGCACCTCACCGTGGACTCGTTGATTTACCCCATGTTCGTGGTCGAGGGCCGGAAACAACGACAAGCGGTCGCTTCCATGCCGGGAGTCGAACGGGTATCGGTGGACGAATTGCTGCGCGAATGCGAGTCTCTGGTCCGGCTCCGGATCCCGGCCATCGCACTTTTCCCCGTCACCCCGACGGAGAAGAAGTCGCTGGACGCCCGGGAGTCCTGGAATCCCGAAGGGATCGCGCAGCAGGCGGTGCGGGCGGTCAAGAAGGAATTCCCGTCGCTCGGCGTCATCACCGATGTGGCCCTGGATCCGTTCACCACCCACGGCCAGGACGGCCTGATCGACGGCAACGGCTACGTTCAAAATGACCTGACGGTCGAGACGCTGGTCCGCCAGGCGCGCTCGCACGCGGACGCGGGCGCCGATGTGGTCGCGCCCTCCGACATGATGGATGGCCGCATTGCCGCGATTCGCGGCGCATTCGAGACCGCGGGACTGGTTCACACCCGAATCCTTGCTTACGCGGCCAAGTATGCATCCAGCTTCTACGGCCCGTTCCGCGACGCCGTCGGATCCGCCGGACAGCTGGGCGGCGGCAGCAAACACACCTATCAGATGGATCCCGCCAATTCGGACGAGGCGCTGCGCGAAGTGGCGCTCGATATTGCAGAGGGCGCGGACATGGTGATGATAAAGCCGGGGCTCCCGTACCTGGACATCGTCCGGATCATCAAAGATCGATTCGCAATGCCGACCTTCGTCTATCAGGTGAGCGGTGAGTATTCGATGATCATGGCCGCGGCCGGCAACGGCTGGATCGACGAGCGGGCGGTGGCGCTCGAGGCGTTGGTGTCCATCAAACGTGCGGGCGCCGACGGCATCCTCACTTATTTCGCCAAGCGCGCCGCCGAGTGGATCGCGCCGTGAATCAGTCGAATGAGCTCGGAAATCCGGATCAGTACGGCGTGGTGGGCCACCCCGTCGCGCATAGCTGGTCGCCTTTCATTCACGGCATGTTCGCCAAGGCGACGGCGCAGAACCTGGTGTATCGGCTGTTCGACATCACTGCCGATGATTTTCGCCGCGACACACTGAAGCTTTTTGCCGGCGGCGTGCGCGGCCTCAACGTCACGCTTCCCCACAAGCAGGCCGCGGCCGAGTTGGTGAACGAACTGACGGCTCGTGCCACCCGGGCGCAAGCCGTGAACACGATTGCGTTCTTCGAAGACACCACTCTGCTCGGCGACAACACTGACGGCGTCGGTCTGACTTCCGATCTCGAGCGCAATCTGCATTTGGATCTCGCCGACAAGCGGCTCTTGATCCTTGGCGCCGGCGGCGCCGTGCGCGGCGTGCTCGGGTCGCTGTTGGAGCGCGAAGTGCGGGAAGTGATCATCGCCAATCGGACGCCGGTGAAGGCGCAACAGATCGCGGCGGAGTTTGCCGACATGGGCAAGGTTTCCGGCTGCGCGTTCTCGGACCTGCGCGGGCCGGCCTACGATCTGATCATCAACGGAACATCCGCCAGCCTCCAAGGCGAAATGCCCCTGTTGCCGGCGGGCATCGTCGGCGACACGACGGTTTGTTACGACATGGCGTACGGACGCGGACACACACCCTTCACGCTCTGGGCGAAGTCCCTGCATGCCGCCCGCGCGACCAAGGGCTGGGGCATGCTGGTCGAGCAGGCGGCCGAGTCGTTTTTACTGTGGAGAGGGATACGTCCGAACACGCAGCCCGCCCTCGAGGCTCTCGCTCAGCACGCATGACGGGCGCCGCGAGCGTCAAGGGATAAAACGACTGTATTCACCTCGAAACGCGATTCACCTCGAATCGCGATTCAACGCATCGTGACGAGCTCTTCGGAACTTGTCGGGTGAATGGCGACGGTATCGTCGAAATCACTCTTGGTCGCACCCATGCGTACGGCAACCGCGAACCCTTGCATCATTTCGTCCGCGCCGGCGCCGATGACGTGGCAGCCGACTATTCTCTGTTCGGGACCAACGCAGACGAGCTTCATATCGCTGTGTGTCTTTCGCGTGGTCAGCGCATGGTACATCGGAGTGAAATCCGCCACGTACGCCTTGACGGCATCCCCAAACTTCGCACGTGCCTCGCTCTCGCTCAATCCCACGGTTCCTATCGGCGGATGCGTGAAGACCACCGTCGCGATCAGGTTGTAGTCGAGGCGGCGGTCCGTCTGGCCATTGAACAATCGGTCGCTCAAGCGGCGCCCGGCGGCGATTGCCACCGGCGTCAGCGCGGCGCGACCCGTCACGTCTCCGACCGCATACACCCCGGGCACGTTGGTGTTCTGAAACGCATCGGTCAAGATGAAATCGTCGCTGCCCAGCGTGACGCCCGCGTTGGGCAAATCCAGCCCGGCCACGTTCGGGGCACGCCCGATCGCCCAGAGTATCGCGTCGAACCCTGCAAATTCCCGGCCGTCAGCCGCCACCAGCGTCTTGAGCGAGGATTGCTCGTGAATCGCGGCGGGGACGACGTGCTCGTGTACGGTTATGCCCTGTGCGCGCATTTCGCGCATCATCGACTTGCCGAGCATGACGTCGAAGTGCGTCAAAACATGATCTTTGCGTATGAACATCTCGACCCGGCTTCCGAGTTCGTGGAAAGCTCCGCCCAGTTCACACGCGATGTAGCCGCTGCCTATGATTGCCACTCTTTGGGGCCGGAGTTCGAGCGCAAAAAAGCCGTCGGACGTGATGCCGAGCCCGGCGCCCGGCAGATCGGGCACGATCGGCATGCCTCCGGTGGCGATGACTATGTGCGGCGCGGTCATTCGCGCACCGTTCACTTCCACCGTGTGCGCATCGACGAACCGCGCCGACCCGTGCACCTGAGTCACGCCTTTTGCGCTGAGATTGCGTGCGTAAATGCCGTTCAGCCGCGTGATGTACGCATCCCGCTTCTGCTTCAATACGGCCCAGTCATTATCGCGCACATCGATGTCGAAACCGTAGTCGCCCGCGTCGGCGAGCGACAGGGCGACGCTCGCCGCGTTCCACATGACTTTCTTCGGCACGCAACCGACGTTGACGCAGGTGCCCCCGAGTCGATGCGATTCGATGACCGCCGCCTTGGCGCCGAATTCGGCTGCGCGCTGAGCGCAGGCGAGGCCGCCGCTGCCGCCGCCGATGCTGATGAGATCAAAAGCTTGAGTCGACACTGTGAACTCCATCCTGAAAGGCGCCAAAACCGCAATGATATACTGGGCCAGTAGTCAACCATGGAATGAGGTGGCGCGGTGATTGGTCTGGTAATAGCCCTAGCCTTGATCGCGGCGCTCATTGTCTATGTCGTCGGCATCTACAACGGACTTGTGGGCCTTCGGGAAAACATCAAGGCGGCCTGGGCTAACATCGACGTGTTGCTCAAGCAGCGCCATGACGAGCTGCCCAAACTGATCGAGGCCTGCAAGCGCTACATGCAGTTCGAGCAGGAGACGCTCGAGAAAGTGATGCGAGCACGGGCGACGGTCGATCAAGCCAGCGCGTCCGGCGACGTGGCCGCGGTCGGCGCGGCGGAGCAGCAGTTGCGCTCCGGCGTGACGCGCCTGTTCGCGGTCGCCGAGAGCTATCCAGAACTCAAGTCCGATCAGACATTCAAGCAGTTGCAGAGTCGGATCACCGCTCTCGAGGAATCCATCGCAGACCGGCGCGAACTCTACAATGACCAGGTGAATCTCAACAATATTCGCGTCAAGGTGTTTCCGGACGTCCTCATAGCGCTAAAGTTCGGTTTTCGACCCGCGCAGCTGCTGGAGTTCTCACAAGAGGAAAAGCGCGACGTCGACATGGGCGCGCTATTTCGGGCGTGACGGCGGGCAGCGCGGCCGGGTGCTGCCATGCACGGCCCTGATCGAGTCAAGTTCTGGATTCTGGTCGCCTGCCTCGCGGGCGCGGCCGTTTATTCCTTTTACTACTGTTTCGTATCCTGGCGCAGGAACCGGGTCGTCGGGGACACGCCCACATCGCGGGTTCGTTCGGCCGCTCAGGGCTACGTCGAGTTCACCGGGCGGGGGGCGATGCCGCCGAACACGGAAAACAAGGCGCCTCTGACCGGGATCCCGTGCACCTGGTGGCGTTATAAAATCGAACAACGCAGCGACAACGCGCGGTCGCGCTCCTGGAGCACCGTGCAGAGCGGCACCAGCGAGACGCCGTTCATCCTCGATGACGGCACCGGTCAGTGCTTGATCGATCCGCGCGGCGCCGAAGTGTTTCCCAGCGCCAACGATGTTTGGTACGGCTCGTCGGACTGGCCTGACGGAGTGCGCATTCCCGGCGGTGGAGGCGCGCTCGGGTGGATCATGGATGCGGTTTCCACGAGGCAGTATCGCTACACGGAGCATCGCCTGGAACCGCATGAACGACTCTATGCCATCGGATCGTTTCGCAGTCTCGGGGGCGTCAGCGTGGACACTCCGGATCGTGCCGTGGCCGAGCTGTTGCGTGACTGGAAACAAGACCAGGCATCATTGCTCGCCCGCTTCGACGCGGATCATGACGGAGTCATCAGCGCCGCCGAGTGGGATCGGGCACGTGCGGCCGCCCGCGAAAGGGTGGTCGCGGCTGCCGGCGTCCGGTCAGAGGCACCCGGGATCAACGTGTTGTCGAAACCGGCAGATGGACGGGCCTTTCTGCTGGCCGCATCCGACGAGCAAACCCTGGCGCTTCGCCTTCGGCGCCGAGCCGCTGCCGGCGTATTCGCATTCGTCGCAAGCTTCTCGGCCCTTACCTGGATGCTGACGCGGCTCTGATAGAATTGCGGAGTGAACAATCCACTCTTGCAAATCGACTCCCTGCCCGCCTTCGACAAGATCGGGCCGGCCGACGCCCGGCCGGCATTGGAAAAGGTGCTTTCGGAGAATCGCGCACGCCTCGCGGAATTGACGGCGCAATCCAACCCGACATTCGCCTCGTTGGTGGTGCCGGTTGAGGAACTGAGTTATCGCTTGAGTCGTGTGTGGAGTCCCATCGGACATTTGAACGCGGTGGCAAATTCGGACGCCATGCGCGAGGCCTACAACGAATGCGTGCCGTTGCTCACCGCCTATTCGTCCGAGCTGGGTCAGAACGCCGCGCTGTCGGCCGCGTATGCCCACGTCTTGCGCCACGAGGGCGACCGGCTCAATCCGACCCAGATCAAGTTGGTGCAAAATGCGCTGCGCGATTTTCGCCTGGCCGGAGTCGACCTGCCCGCGGAACGCAAGACCCGATATCGGGAAGTCATGCAACGGCTCGCGCAATTGGGGACGAAGTTCTCCGAAAACGTGCTCGATGCCGGCCGCGCCTTTACACGCGCGGTGACCGACGGTGCAGAGCTCGCCGGTTTGCCGTCGAATGCGGTCGACAGGGCCGCCGCCAATGCGCGCGAAGCCAGTCAACCGGGCTGGCTGTTCAAGCTCGACCAACCGACGTACATGACGGTGATGACCAGCGCCGAAAGTGCGCAGCTGCGGCGGGATGTCTATGAAGCGTGGATCACCCGCGGATCGGAACTCGGGCCGAGCGCGGGCCGTTTCGACAACGGCCCGATCATTGCCGAACTGATGCCTCTGCGTCATGAACTCGCCCAGCTGCTCGGGTTTCAGAACTACGCCGAGTACGCATTGGCCACCCGCATGGCGAAGAACCCGAGGCAGGTCACGAGTTTTCTGGATGATCTCGCCAGGCGCTGCCTGCCGGCGGGGCGGCAGGAGTTCTCGGATTTGGAGGAGTTCGCCGGCCGCAAGCTCAACGCTTGGGACGTGGCGTATTACAGCGAAAAACTGCAGGAAAGCCGCTTCAATGTTTCCCAGGAAGCGCTGCGGCCATATTTTCCGCTGCCGAAAGTACTGGCCGGATTGTTCGCGCTGACCGAGCGTCTTTACGGCATCACGGTGCGCGAGTGCGACGGCGTCAGTGTCTGGCATCCCAGCGTCCGTTACTACGCCTTGCTGGATTCCGGCGCGGAGGTCGTCGCCGGTTTCTACCTCGATCCCTACTCGCGCAGCGAGAAGCGCAGCGGCGCATGGATGGACGAGTGCGTGATCGCCAAGGAATTGCCGTCGGGGAAGGCGCTGCCCGTGGCCCAGCTCGTGTGTAATTTTACCGCGCCCGTGGGTTCCGGTCCCTCGCTGTTGACCCATGACGAAGTGACCACGCTGTTTCACGAGTTCGGTCACGGCCTGCATCACATGCTCACGCGGGTCGCCTACCCGAGCATTGCCGGCATCAACGGCGTGGCTTGGGACGCGGTCGAACTACCGAGCCAGTTCATGGAAAATTTCGTCTGGCGCCGGGAAGTTCTGCCGCTCATATCGGCGCACGCGATCACCGGCGAGCCTTTGCCCGTGGACGCACTGCAACGCCTCCTGGGAACGCGCACCTTCAATGCCGCGCTCGATACTTTGCGGCAAATCGAACTCGCGAGTTTCGATTTCGAATTGCATGCGAATTTCGATCCGGCCCTGGGGACAAGAGTGGCCGAAACCCTCGCCGCCGTGCGCAGCCGGGTGGCGGTGGTGCCGGCAGCCTCCTTCAACCGGATGCCGTCGAGCTTCGCGCACATCTTTGCGGGTGGTTATGCGGCCGGCTATTACAGCTACAAATGGGCCGAGGTACTCGCGGCCGATGCGTTCGAGGCCTTCGAGGAAGCGGGCGTGTTCGACAGCCCGACGGCCGCCCGCTTTCGTGATTCGATTCTCGCGCGCGGCGGAAGCTTGGATGCCATGGACGCGTTCGTGCGTTTTCGCGGGCGCGGGCCCGATGTGCGGCCGCTGCTGAAGCAGACCGGAATCGCCGCGTGAAAGCGGCCGCTCTGTTCTTGGCGCTGCTGGCGGCCAATGGACGAGCGGCACCGGCCTACGTCACCGACGAACTCGTGCTCGGCGTCTATGCCGAGCAGAGCACGCAAGGCCAACGTCTGGCCACTCTGCATTCGGGCGCCGGCGTGGAGACGCTCGCGGTGAGCGGCGAAGCCACGCAAGTACGCCTTCCGGACGGCAGAACGGGCTGGGTCAAGACTGCGTACCTGACCACCCGCGAACCGGCGGCCGTGCGCATCAAACAACTGCAGGACGAATTGGATCGCACTCGTGCGACCACTCCGGCACTGGCCGAGGCGGCGGAGCGCAATGAAGTGGCCCGCCTGACTCGTGAGCTTGCAGCGCGGCAGGCGGACGCTGCCACGACGGCCCTGGAAACCCCTGCGTCACGGACATCAGACACGGATAGGGCGTCCATGTCGGCGGCGACCGCGCTAGGCGCCGTCCCCTCCAGGGACACCGATAACGGCAGGCCGTTTGCGCGGCGTTCCTGGCTCTGGGTCGCCACGGTAGGCATCGCCCTCGGCCTCGGCTTTTGGTTGGGATATGCGACGTTGGCGCGCCGCATCAGAGCAAAGTTTGGAGGGATCAAGGTATATTGATCGCGTCCGGTTCTTAACATATTCCTGGCTGCGCCGCGAAGCGCCGGGGAAGTCGTGGGAAGGAGAACCAGGCACATGGCGTTCGCCGGCCCAAGAGCTTAGACTCCAGCGGATGTACGATCTTCGCCGTAACGATTACGACGTTACGAACACGGTTCAAGTCAGTTCCACGGCCGCCGTAGCTGCCGCTGTCCGCGAGCTTTTCGCGACCACGTGGCCCGGTGAATCCTTCGATCGGGTCGCGGTCGCCTTCGATGAATTCGATAAATTGTTCACCGGCCGGATGCCCGGCTACCACGGCGTCGATACCGTGTACCACGACCTCCAGCATTCACTCGATATGACGCTCGCGATGGCCCGCATGATGGTGGGCTACGAGAGCACCGTGTCGGCGTCCGAGCGCTTCGGTGCTGAACGCGCCGTGATGGCGGTGGCAACGTCATTGTTCCATGACGCGGGCTACATTCGGGAATTCGACGATCGAACGCATCGCAACGGAGCCGAGTTCACTCTCTATCACGTGACTCGCAGCGCGCGTTTCCTGGCGCGTTTTTTACCGACGATCGGCATGGAAAATTGGGTGCCCATCGCGACGCGCGTCGTGCATTTCACCGGTTACGAGGTCGAGCTCAGTCAGATTGAGTTGCCGGATCCACGCGATCGCAAGCTGGGGCATCTGCTGGGCACGGCGGATCTCATCGCGCAGATGGCGGATCGTTGTTATCTGGAGAAATGCCGCGACCGGCTATATCCGGAGTTCGTGCTGGGCGGAATTGCGGCTGTGCCCGGCAGCAACGGAGCGCTGCAGGTGCGGTATAGCTCGGGATTGGATTTGCTGCGTCAAACCCCGCGTTTCGCGCGGGAGACGCGTACGCGGCGGTTGGAGGGCGAGTTCGAACACGCCTATCGATATGTGGAAGTGCTGTTCAACGGCAAGAACCCGTATATGGAAGCCATCGACCGCAATCTCGGTTTCTTGGATCGGGTGCTGCGCACCGAGCGCTGGCCATTGTTGCGCCGGAATCCTCCGCTGTTCACCTCCGAGGACGATCAGTTGGGTCAGGTGCGCGGTTTGATGTTGAACCGTTTGAAAACCCTCTGGGCCTAGCCGGCCAGGCATCGCGCTCCCCCTCACGGCCAATCAATGGCCGCAACGTAGCGGGCATGCAGCTCGTCCAGCCGGGACAATACGTGCTCCTTTCCCATCAGAGGCGCCGAAACCAGAGCGGCCCTTAGCACCGATGGATCCAAGGCGCGCCGCGCGGTCTCCGCCACCGGTGCAAAACTGAAATGCCAGGGCTCGGCCTGAACTCCGGACAAAACCCCTCTAAAGGGTCGAAAAAAGCCGAAGCGTGCAGCATGTACCGCCAGCCAGGCGGCGAGCGGCGCGAATGGTCCCGAACCAGAATATTCTTCGGCCGTGAGTTGCACACGAAACCCTGGCGCGACGGCATTCGCGTCGATGAGGTCGACATCGGTGCCCCAGTGATGCCGGCTGGCGCCGGGAAGCGCCGACCACCGGAGAATGGCGGCGACGCGTTCCGGCGGCGACAGCTGCGATGGGTCGATGGCGCGGCCGGCGGCGTCGAGCAGCGGCTTCTCGCCGGTGAACTTGCCATTCCAGATCGCAAGCTGACGATCGAAATCGCGAAATCCGCTCACGGGCCTGAGATCGAAGCCGTCCGCCCGTGCCGCCCGGTGCAGATTGATGAATGACGCGACAGCGTGCACATGCAAGGTGCATGACGGGTCGGCCACGGTGACAACGTGCGTTCTCGACTGCCCGGTCAATTCGTGGGGATTCACAGTGCCGCTTCGCGTGCCACGGCGAACTCGGCCACTTGGTCGAGGATTCGCGCCATGTTGGACGGCTCCTGGGCGCCGGAAAGCGTGTATTGGCCGTCGAAAATATAGGTCGGAACGGCAGTGATACCCAGGGTGCCTGCATGTCGCTCCGCCGCCACTACTCCGTCCTGACCCTCCCTCAAAACGAGCGCGGCGCGGGCCTCGCGCTCCACAAGTCCTACTTCGACGCCCAGGCGAACCAGTTCGTCCAGGTCCCCGATATCGGATCCTTCCTCGAAAAAAGCCTGCATCACACGGTCTTTGACCCTGGCTTGCAACCCATACCGCGCGGCATGAGCGATCAAGAGATGCGAGCGGCGGCTGTTCGGCATGCGTTCGATGAGGTCGAAGCGAAACCGCACTCCGATGGCCCCTCCCTGTTGCGTCAATGCCTCTTCGGCCGCCGCAACCCGGTCCGCACCGCCCATTTTGGCGGTCAAATACACCGCGCGCTCCACCCCCTCCCAGGGCATGTCGGGATTCAATTCGAACGGTCGCCAGGCCACACGCGGTTCAAGGTAAGGCCGCTGCGCCAACGCGAGTTCGAAGCGTCTCTTACCGAGATAACACCAGGGGCACACCGTGTCTGAATAGATGTCGATTCGCATCTGCGCGGTCATAATGCGATTGTACCCGGCCCCTTATGGGCTTTGTCATGAACGAGTATCATTCCGGGATGAAGCGACCTGATTGGCTGGACTAACGGCGATGGCGCGCAGCCTGAAAACGAATTATTTGCTGCTGGCCCTGGGGGTCGGAACGGTGCTGTCGTTGCTGCTCGGCGGCGTATCGTATTACGAACACCGGGTCGACACCGCGGACATCAACCAGCTGACGCACGCGGCGGTCGAACAGAAGCTCGAGGCGGATCTCGAAGCGCGAGCCGACAGCCTCAGCAAGATCACCGGGGCGTTGCTGTCGCCCGCGTTGACCTCGGGCAATAAAGCGAGTGTGTCCACGATCGCGGAGCGGTTGCTCGAAGAGCGCGATATCGAGCGGGTCGAGGTTCGCGACACGCACGGCGGCGTGTTGTTCACGGGCAGCAATCAACTCGACGATCCCTCCGGACTTGGTCCCTTCGTGCTCAAGAGCAGCATCCGCGGCAAGGGCCCAGGGTTGTCGCAATCCGCCGGCACGCTGCAGATCTGGCTGAATCGTGGGGAAATGCATGACACGCTGGCCAGCATTCAGTCGCAGATGGAGAACAGGCAGGGCCACCAGATAGCACGGATGCGCGGCTTGCTGGCCAAGGTGACCTTGCCGCTGATTCTATTGGGTCTGGTCGGCGCCTGGTTCGTCGCACGTCAGCTGGCCCGGCCCATCACGGCGCTGGTCAAGTCGGCCGACCGCATCGGCGAAGGCGATTACACGCGGCCGCTGGCCGTGGTGCGCCGAGACGAGCTCGGGGAGCTGCAATACGCGCTCGAGCGCATGCGGCAAAACCTGGCCGAAACCACCATCACCAAGAATTATCTCAACACCGTGCTCAACAGCCTGAGCGATGCGGTGCTGGTGACTTCGCCGGACGGCATCGTGAAGAGCTGCAATGAAGCCACCCAGAAGCTGCTGGGTTATGACGAAGCCGAACTCGTCGGCAAACCGCTCACCAGTTTCATCGACGACGCCCATCGCACCGCGTTCGATCCGGCCAGTTCCACCACCGAAGCGCGCGAGACCGTGCTGCGCACCGCCAGCGGACAAACCATCCCGGTCTCCATGGCGAATTCGACGATCACGTCGGAAGATCCCCAATTCCAGGGCAATATCTACGTCGCCCGCAACATCACCGAGCGCAAGCGCGCGGAGCGCCGGATTCGCTACCTGGCGCGATACGACACCCTGACGAAGATGCCGAATCGCATGCAATTTCAGCATCTGCTGCAGCAGGCGATCGCGCGTTCGCGGCGCAGTCAGCGCTCGCTCGCGCTGCTTTATCTCGACCTCGACAGGTTCAAGGAAGTCAACGACACATTCGGCCACGCCGCCGGCGACCGTACCCTGGAGATCCTGAGCGAGCGTCTTACGCGCAGCTTGAGCAAGGACACGGTCATCGGCCGCCTTGCGGGCGACGAGTTCGCCATGTTCATCGACGACTTGCCCATCGATATCGACAATCGCCCCGCCCTGGCGACGCTGGCGCGCACCTTGCTGGACGAGATCAGCCGAACCTTCTACGTCAACCAGCAGGAGGTCTATTTGACGGCGAGCGTCGGCGTCGCCATCTGTCCGTATGACGCGGAAAACGTGATCGATTTGATCCGCAACGCGGATGCGGCCATGTATCACTCCAAGCAGAACGGCGGCAACTCGAGCGCATTCTACATTCCGGAGATGAATGCCGCGGCCGTCGAGCGTTTGATGTTGAAGAGCAAGCTGCGCCGCGCCTTGGAGCGCGACGAGCTGGTGATTCTGTATCAGTCCAAGGTCGACCTTCGGGATGGGCGCGTCGTCGGCGCCGAGGCGCTGCTGCGCTGGCGCCTGCCAGGACATGGCGATATTTCACCATCGCAGTTTATTCCCCTGGCCGAAGAAACCAGCCTGATTCTGGACATCGGCGAGTGGGTGATGAACCGCGTGTGTTCGGACTACCGCGAGTGGCAGAAAACCGTTCCGCAGCCGGGCCGCATCGCCATCAATCTGTCGCTGCGCCAGCTCAAGCAGGCCAGCTTCATTGCGCGATGCCGCAGTGTGTTCCGCCGCCATGGGGTCTCGCCGACGTGCTTCGAGCTCGAGGTCACTGAAACGACATTGATGACCGACCCGAAGCGAACCATCGGATTGTTGAACGAGCTCTACGCCATGGGTCTGAACCTGGCCATCGACGATTTCGGCACGGGCTACTCGTCGCTGTCGGCCCTGCAGCAGTTCCCGATCGGAACGTTGAAAATCGACCAATCCTTCGTGCGCGATGTGGCCATCGACTCGGACGACGCCGCCATCGTGCGCACCATCATCGACATGGGCAAGAGCCTCAACCTCGAAGTCATCGCAGAGGGCGTCGAGGCCAGCGAACAGCTCGAGTTCCTGCGCAAGCACGGCTGCTACTATGCGCAGGGGCGCCTGTTCGGCGACGCCATGGAAGCCAGGAAGCTGCTCGCCATTCTCGCCGCACAAGAGCACGGCCTCCCACATCACGCCGCGCTCTGCGCGCCGACCGTGTTACGGCCGATGGCGGCTCGTCAGACGGGGGCGTAAATCCTGCTGTCTGCTCGGGACCTGACCCTGCGGCGCGGTCCGGAGCCGCTGTTCGAGCAGGTCGATTTCACCATCTTTCGCGGCAACAAGGTCGGACTCACCGGCGCCAACGGCTCGGGGAAGTCGAGCCTGTTCGCGGCCATTCGCGGCGAGCTCGCGCCCGACCACGGCGAAATCGAGCGCCCCACCGCATTGAAGATTGCTCATGTCGAGCAGGAGGTCGCGGCCAGCGACCGGCCCGCCATCGAATTCGTTCTCGACGGCGACGTTGAACTGCGCGGCGTGCAGGCGGCCATCGAGGACGCCGAGCGGCGCGATGCGGCGATGGAATTGGCTGAGCTCTATGCTTCGCTGCAAGCCATCGACGGCTACCGGGCGCGGGCGCGCGCGGCGGCCCTCATGCACGGACTGGGCTTCAAGGCGCCGGATCTCGAGCGCACGGTCGCCGAGTTTTCAGGGGGTTGGCGGGTGCGCCTCGCCATGGCGCGCGCACTGGGATCGCGGGCCGATCTCTTGTTGCTGGATGAACCGACCAATCACCTGGATCTCGATGCCATCGTCTGGCTGGAAGAGTGGCTCACCGCTTTCCCCGGCACGCTGTTGATGATCTCGCACGACCGCGAATTCCTGGATGCCATCATCGACCGGGTGCTGCACATCGAGAACAGGGCGATCCACGGGTACTCGGGCAACTACTCGCAATTCGAGCAGAAGCGCACCGAAGAGCTGGCGTTGCAGCAGACACTGCAATCCCGGCAGATGCGTCGCGTCGCGGAGATCACTGCGTTCGTCAACCGATTCCGCGCCAGTGCCACCAAGTCGCGGCAGGCACAGAGCCGCTTGAAGATGCTCGAGCGGATGGAACTCATCGTACCGGCACACGTCGACAGCCCGTTCGAGTTCGACTTCGCAGCACCGCTCAAAACACCCCGCCCGCTCCTGACCGTGGACAATGCCGCGTGCGGCTACGCAGGGCGCGGCGTGCTCACCGGGATCAATGTTGCCATCAGTCCCCTGGACCGTATCGCGCTGCTCGGACCGAACGGTGCCGGCAAGTCGACGCTGACCAAGATGTTGGCCGGCGAAGCAGCGCCGCTCGCCGGCCAGCGTTTGCCCGCGGCCGACCTCGCCATCGGCTACTTCGCCCAGCAGCAGATGGAACAGCTCAAACCGGACTGCGACGCCTTCTGGCATGTGCGCAATTTGGGGGGACCGGACTACGCGACTGGCGATGAACAACGGGTCCGGGACCACCTGGGAAAATTTGGATTTCAGGGCGATCGCGCATTCGAGCCGGTACTCCGATTCTCGGGCGGCGAGAAGGCGCGGCTGACCCTGGCGTTGCTGGTGGCGCGGCGGCCGAATCTGCTGCTGCTGGATGAACCGACGAACCATCTTGACATCGACATGCGCGAGGCGCTCACCGTGGCCCTGCAGAGCTTCGAAGGCGGTCTCTTGGTGGTGTCGCACGACCGTCATCTGATCAAGACGGTCGCCGATACCTTGTGGCTGGTCGCCGACGGTAAACTGAAGGTGTTCGACGGCGACTTGGACGACTATCAGCAATGGCTCAAAACACGGGCCAAGGCCGACCAGCCCCTGCCCAAGCCGAAGGGCGCCAGGAAGCCCCCGCGCGACTCGCTCGGCCAATTGCGCAGCGAGCTCACGCAGATCGAGCGCCGGATCGCGGCAAATGCGGCGGAGCAAACGGCACTGGACGCATCGGTTGGCGATCCTACGGATGACAAGAGGCTCGCCGACAAGCGCGCCCGCTTGGTCCGAAATGCAGCATTACTCGAATCCCGATGGATGGAGGTGGGCACCGCCATTGAAGCGGCCGAGGCACAGGCCTCCGATGGATAGATGACGGCGCACCGCGCCGCGATGCTGTGCATGATCGCCACGACGGCATGGGGCTCGTGCGCCATCTGGAACTCCGTCAAGCCTCTGCCGCGGGGAACGCGCGTCGCATCGTTGCCGGCACGGCTCGCCGAATCGCAGGTCGATTTTCTCGATGACCTTGCGCCGGCCGGGGCGATTCTCAAACGCGAAACGGAGGCCATCGGCCGCGCGGAACAGACCATCGTGTTGGATCAAAATCCGTTGGTGCGCGAGCTCGCGGAAGCCCTGCTGCTGCGCAAGCGGCAGCGCCCGAATCTCAAGGTCATGCTCGTCACCGATCCTCGCAACGAAGTGTACGGGGGAACTCCCTCACGGACCTTGAGCGCGCTCGAGCGGACGGGAATCGTCGTGGTGCGCACGCGGCTCGAGCGCATGCGGGACCCGAATCCGTTGTATTCAAGCCTGTGGCGACTATGCGTGGGTTGGTGGAGCGATCCGTTCGACGAGATACCCGGCGAGGCGACGCTGAGTTCCTACCTTCGCAGACTCAATTTGAAGGCCGATCGAAGGCAGCTGCTGGTCGCGGATGACGGCGCCGGCGGATGGACGAGCATCGTCATGTCCGCCGCGTCGAGCGGCGCGGTCGCCACCGCCGGCGTGGGACTCGAAATACGCGGGCACCTGGCGGCCGCCATCGTCACCAGCGAATTGCAAATCGCGGCCTGGTCGACGGACGACGATCGACTTCCCGCCGCACCTCCCGTCGAAGCCCACGGCGTGGGCGCGATCGACGCACGCTTTCTCACGGAAGGCGCACTACAAACCGCGCTTCGCGACGCCATCACGGTGGCCGGCGGCGGCGATTCGATCAAAATCGCCGTCCAGACATTCGGCGACCGGCAATTGATCGATGCGCTGTTGCGGGCGGCCGACCGCGGTGCGCGGGTGCAACTGCTGCTCGATCCCGGGTCGCCCGAAACTCAAGCGGCGGCCGGTGAATTGCTGCGCGAGCAGCCGGGCAGGATCGAAGTGCGCTGGCGCGCTGTCGACCCCGGTGCCGAAGCCGGCTACGCCGTGATCCAACATCGCGGCGACGTCTGGTTCGACGTGGTCTCGGCAAACTTCACCCGGCGCGGTCTCGACGATCTGGATCTCGCGGCGGGCATCGAGTTGCACATGCCGGCCCGCGCGGGCCCGGCACGCGTGGCACGCGAACTGTTCGCGAAACACTGGTCGAGCGCCGCGGCGTACGCGGCGCACGCGGACGAATCCACGAAAACTTATTGGCGGTATCGGGTCGCGGAGGCCACCGGATTATCGGTGTTCTAGCGTTTCGGTCAGCGCCGATGGCTATCGGATTCAGCGGCAATATGCTACCAGGAACAAATGCATAACGATCCGCTACAGCAGATTTTGATCCTGCTCGCCGCATCGATCTGCGTGGTCGCCGGCGTGCGGAAGCTGGCGTTGCCCGCGATCCTCGGGTACCTCGTCGTCGGGATGCTGCTGGGACCGCGTGCGCTCGCGGTGGCGGTCGACAACGAGACGACGCGGCTGTTGGCGGATTTCGGCGTCGTATTCCTGGTCTTTACATTGGGGCTGGAATTTTCCCTGCCGCGATTGGTGGCCATGCGCTGGGAGGTGCTCGGCGTCGGCGGTGCGCAGGTGTTGGTGACCACCGGCATCGTGGCCGCCGGAGTCATCGCGGTCTTCGACATCGCGCCCGCCGTCGCGGTGGTGATCGGCGGCGCCGTCGCGATGTCCTCGACAGCCATCATCATTTCCCAGCTCACCGAGCAATCCGAGAACAATCGAACCCACGGCCGGCTCTCCGTAGCGATCTGTTTGTTTCAGGACTTGAGCTTTCCGCTGTTTCTCGCGCTGATATCCGCTCTTGCCGGAGGCGGCGCCGCTGCCGATATCGAACAGATCGCGGCCGCCGTCGGCAGCGCCGTACTGGCGCTGCTGCTCGTGCTGGCGGCCGGACGCTGGCTGTTGCGGCCGTTGTTCCTGCTCATCGCGTCGGTGCGTTCGGCCGAACTGTTCTCGCTCGCGGTATTACTCGCAGTGCTCGCCTCGGCCTGGGCCACGCACAAGGTCGGCCTGTCGCTGGCGTTGGGCGCCTTTCTCGCCGGCATGATGCTGGCGGAAACCGAATTTCGGCATCAGGTGGAAGCGACGATCCGCTCTTATAAGGAAGTTCTGCTCGGTCTGTTCTTCATCACGGTGGGCATGTTGCTCGACGTGCGTCTGCTGTTCCGCGACATCGGCCTGGTCACGGCAATTCTCATCGGCATGCTGGTGCTCAAGACCGCCGTGGTCACGCTGGTCGCCGAACCCGCCACCAAGAACTGGTTCAAATCCCTGCGCACGGGAGTCGTCGTGGCGCAGGGCGGCGAATTCGGCTTTGCCTTGTTGACGCTATTGCTGCGCCGCGAACTGCTGGACCCTGCCATCGTGCAACCGCTGCTGGCCGCGACGGTTCTGTCCATGGTTCTGTCGCCGCTGCTGATCCGGCAGAATCGCCGCATCACGCGCACTCTGCTCGGCGAGTCGGGGCGTCCCGCCACCGCGGCCTTGCGCGAAGCCCAGGCGACGCTGGCCGTGGCCGAGCGCGACCATGTCGTGATCTGCGGCTTCGGGCGGGTGGGGCAAAACATCGCCCGGGTGCTCGAACAGACCGGCTTCGAGTACATTGCTTTGGATCTCGATCCGTATCGCATCCGCGTCGGACGCCAGGCCGGCGATCCGGTCATTTACGGCGACGCCGGACAGGTAAAGGTGCTGGAAAACGTCGGTCTGGCCCGTGCCAACTGCATCGTCATCACCTTCGCCGATCCCGAGGTCGCGTTGCGAATCCTGCGGTCGGTTCGAGAGCTGCGAACCGACGTGCCGGTGCTGGTCCGGACCCAGGACGACAGCAAGCTCGAAGAACTGCAGAAGGCGGGCGCGACGGAGGTGGTGCCGGAGACCTTCGAGGCCGCCCTGATGCTGCTGTCTCACGTGTTGTTGCTGCTGAAGCTGCCCGTATCCCGCGTCATTCGAACCGTGAACGGCATTCGCAGCGACCGCTACGGAATGTTGCGGCAATATTTCCCGGCCGCCGGGGCGGAACTTCTGGATGACAGTCACGCATTTCGTGAGGAACTTCACAGCGTCATCCTCCCGCCGCATGCTTGGGCGGTGGGAAAGAGCGTCGCGGAGCTGTCGGATCGGGGCTCCAAGGCCGCCGTGAGCGCAGTGCGGCGCGACGGCATCGTCGGTCGGGAGCCTGGGCCGGATACCATATTCAAGGTCGGCGATGTAGTCGTGGTCTGCGGCACCCCCGAGGCAGTGGAGCATACCGAGACGTTGTTGCTGATGGGTTAAAAAAGCTCTTTACAGGAAACGCGCGGCATCTCATAGTAGGGAGGCTGTTTAAGGGCAAACCCGCCGAAAGGTGGGGACGCAAAACCTCCGGTCTTAGGGGCTTCATGGGAAGCCTGACGATAGCGGGGTCGCCAGTATCGATACGTCTCGAATCGTATCTAGGGCCAGACGGTTTTGTGCTCCCGGACAGCAAGCTCGAGTTCAGCTTGTATCAGTCTTCCGGGGGGAAGCACATGGTATCCAAAGTCAATCGCTCGTCGGGTGCGGATGCATCGGGCGTCTATCGTCGGCCGCGTTTCGTGCTGCGCGCAAAGCGCTTCGAGGAAATTCCGGCCATCCTCGCCAACAACAGAACCTACCCGACGCCGGTGCGCATGGTCGGAGCCGACTATTCGCAAACGCGGTGCGTCGGCGGCGACGGGGGAACCACTGTCGACACCAGCGGCCTCGACAAGATTTTAGAGTACGGCGAAACCACCGTCCGCGCACAGGCCGGTGTCCGCGTCGGCACCTTGGCCCGGGCGCTCGCCGAGCGCGGTCAGGAACTGCTGCTGACGCCCGAGATGGGCAACATCTCCGTCGGTGCGCTGGCGGTGACCACCTGCCCGCAGGCTTCGCATACTGCCGGCCTCGCGCAACTGTCCTCTCTGGTCACGGAGCTGAAGCTCATCACGCCGCAGGGCAAACAGATAACGGTGCGGGAACGCGACCGTGATCTGATGCGCGTGCTGCGCTCGAGCTTCGGTCTGCTCGGCGTCGTGCACGAGGTCGTGCTGCGTGTGCAGCCGTTGACGCCCGTCAAGATCGATTATCACGTGCTTTCCTTGAAGGATTTCAGCGCGCGCTTCTCTTCTATCGTTGCGGCACCCGGGGCTTTGCGGCTGCATATTTCGCCCTTCGACGGACGTATCATCGTCGAGCGCCGCACCCTGGATGAGGGCGCGAATATCAGCCGCTCGGGAATCTGGCAGATTCGCAATTCGGTGATGCGCAACGTTTTGCCCGCGTTCGGCTCCACCGTCGGCAGCGTGTTGTCCTCTCCGGGCCTGCGTTCGGTGGTGGTGTCCGGGGTGCAGCGCGCGCTGCGCGCCACGCTGGACCCGACCGCGCGGGGAGTGGTGATGCATGCGCACGAATGGATGCGCGAGCTGCCGCCCGAAGCCTGGAAGGCGCGCTTCACGTACAGCCTGTGGGCCTTCCCGCAGGAGCAGTTTCCGAAAGTGCTCGGCGCCTATTTCGCCTTCTGCAAGACGCATTACAAGGAGAATCGCTACCGCTGCAACGTCGTCAGCGGTGCGAGCCGGCTGCACCAGGACCGAGGTTCCCTTTTCAGCGCCAGCTACACGGGTCCGATGTTCACATTGGAGCCCTCATCCACGGGGGATAGAGGCTGGGACGATTTTCTCATCGACTTCAACGATTTCGCGTCCGCGCTGGGAGGCACGCCGACGTTCAACCAAACCAGGGCGCTGCAGCCGGAACACGTGGCCAAAGCATTCGGCGACCGGGTGAAATTATTCCGGGCTCTGCGCCAACGGACGGATCCGCTCAATCGGTTGCGCAACAGCTATTTCGCCTACCTGCTGGCGTGACGGGAGCGGGAGAATTCAAAGGCCCGATACGATTTTCGCCTTGATGCTTTCGTATTCCGAGTCGCTGATGAGCTTCGCGTCGAGCATTTCCCGGGCCTGACGCAGCCGCCGCGCCGGTTCCGACTCGGCGCCGGCGGCGTCCGTGCCCGAGTAGGCCGGCGGTGAGTTGCCGATTTGCACGCCGCCCGATTTGGCGCGCAGCTCCTCCAGTTCGCGCACCCGGCGTTTTTCCCGCCAGACCTGATCGTGCTGCTGGCAGATTCTATAGAGGGACTGCGCCTGATCCTTGCGCAGCCCCTCGAAAATCCATACCCGGTCGATCTCGGACCCGATGTTCAAATCGGAACTCGTTTGCGCAATGAGCGTCAGGTCGGCACCGATGATGCCGGCGCGGATGCGGGTTTCTTTGAGGTCCTGCCACCGGATGTCGGCCGAGTCGTAACCTCCCAACAAGCGTCGGTTCAGCGAAATGAAGCGGCCGCTCGTCGCCGCAATGCAGACACGCCGGTGCGTCAACGCAAACAACCGATGCTCCATGGCCCACGCTTCCAAGGTCTCATCGGCGGTCAGCAGGCTGCGCAACGTCTCGAGCGCCCTATTGGAGCCTGCATCCTCGCCGGCATTTCCGCTGGAAGGCGCAGTTCCGCCGGAAAGCATGGCGCTCAGCCCTTATCCTGCAGATGGGCCTCGAGGAACCACAAATACTTGTCGAGCTCGCGGGAAATGCCGGTGAACAGGTCCGCGGTGTCGGCATCGCCGAGTTTGGCGGTGTCATCGATGGCTGCGCGAACCGTCTTGCCGAAGACGGAAAGTTGCGTGGACAGATAGAACAGATGATCCCGGCCCGCCGTGATGCTCAGGGGATAGTTCTTCAACTTGCTGCGCTTGGAGGCCACCGCGACCGTGCCCTCCGCCGTGCCGCCCAGACTCGTGACGCGCTCCGCGATCTCGTCGATGTGTTCCAGCACCACATCGGAAATCTTGTCGAACAATTCATGCAGCGCAATGAACTGCGGTCCTTTGACATTCCAGTGCGCCTGCTTGACTTGACTTTGCAAGTCGATGGCGTCGGCCAGGCGGTCGTTGAGAATGGTGATCACGTTGCGGCGTGTTTTCTCGGACAGGTCGATCTTGGTCTTGTACATCGAACATTTCCTTGCGAGTGCGGATATCGGTGGTCCGCTATTTTGCACGTGTTAATCGTGAATCCCAAGAAAGAACGTGATGTCGGGCGCGGTATTCACGGCGGCATCCTCGGCAAACCCCATCTGCAACCGCCAGCGATGCGCCAGTTGGCGTACCGCCCCGATCGTGAATTGCGCGCTGGGGCCGAGAAAACGCAGGTCCGTCCCGGTCACCCGCCGCGTTTGACCATCGAGTTGCACACGCAGCGACCATACCGCGCTCAAGGAGCGACTGGCTGCAATCCGCCCGAAGGCCGAGGTCAGGTGCGCGGATCCTGCGAATACTCCATCGCCCAGGGGTTGTGCCAGTCCAAGTTCTACGCCCAAGCGCCAATCCGGCCATCGGCGGGCTACGTGTCCCCACAGGGCGGCATCCCAGGCCCCGTCGCCGGTCAATCTGCTCTTCGATCCCGTGGGTGCCTCCACGCCGCCCCAGAATGAAATCGTGCGGTCGGTCGAGTCGGCGGCATACCAGCCGGTTTCGGCGGAAATATCGCCGATGCTGGTCCGAGACTCCTGCATGTCGATTCGATTCTTGCCCGAATAGAAGTACACCAGCTGGTTCTTCGGATAGTAAGGGCGGCTGCCGGGGTTGAAGCCGAAGAACCGATGCCAGGACGAGATACTCGAGTCGAGGAAGCCGCCGCTGTCGCGGATCACGGGCACCGTCATCCGGTAACGCCAATCGTGACTGATCGAGTCCTCGTAGCTCAAGCGCAGGGTGTCGCTCTCGCCATCCACCAGGAGTTGGTTCGTGGACCGCTTCTCGGACTCGAGGGTATTCATGATGCTGAAGGTGGCAGCGACGACGGCTCCGGCGTCGGCGCGCGTATCGCTCGCCAGCGGCCGATAGAAGCCTCGAAGCAAAGGATTTTCGTCCCGTGTCGGGAAGAATTCCTCCGCGTGAAGCTGCGACGCGAAGGCGACCGCCAGGCAGGCTAACGCGCGGGAAACCGTATCAGATCTCCGTGCGACGCAGCCGCAACTGAATCGCGCCGATGATGAACGCGATCCCGACCACGATGCCGGCCCACGTGGCGGGACTGGAAAAGAAGCCCAGCGGATCGAGCAGCTGCCAGATGCTACTGGGAGTTTTGATGGTGTCGTGCTGAATGACGGTGGTCACCCACGCGCTTTGATCCGACTTGTCGTGAAACGCGCGCGGCAGGTACCCGAACGCCCGATCCTGCAGCGCCGTACCCACCCATTGAGTGCCGAAAAACCAGCGCTCCAACAGATAGGCGGCCAAGGGCGGGACGATTGACCACAGGGTGACCGCGCGCTTGGCCCACGCCGACACCACCAAGAGGTATCCCGCGAACGGCAGGTACCAGATGGCCGAGGTGACGATGAGGTACAACCAGAGCGCTTGGAGCTGCAGCCATAGATCCGGCTGCCACAGACTGCCGCCCAGGGTGGAGTGCGCCCGCACCGAGACGATGAACGCCATCAGCAGTGTGGCGATGTCGGCCGCGATGAAATACACCAGCGGTATGGCGATCAGCCCGGTGAACAACTTCGCCAGCACCGTGGCGGTGTCGGAGATCGGCAGCGACTTCCAAAACAACACGCTGCGATCCTTGCGGTCGGCGTACAGGCAATCGAGCAAGTACCACGTGGCGTAGATGTCCATCACGACGAAGAAGGTCACCCCGAAACCGAACAGCACGACGCCGCCGAAGATGCGGTTGTCGGGCAACGACAGCGACGGGATCTGCACGTTACCGAACAGCGCGGCCAGCGTGAGCGCGACGCCGATCAAGCTGGGTACCAGCCAGATCGCACGGTTCTCCCAAAATTCGCGGCGTACCAGCCAGGCATAGTCCTTCATGCGGCTCCCCCCGATAATTTGGCAACGAACAAATCGGACACGCTGGGCGTCAACAGCTCGCCCAAGTTCGCGAGCTGCCGCACGTCGGGCCGTTCGAAGTACAGCACCGTCTTGCCGAGCGTGCGGCGTTCGAAAAACGGCCTCTCGGCGCGCGCCACGGCGAGATTGTCGTCCCCGACGGCGACGGCCGCATAGCGCGTCGCGATCTCGTCCAACGAACTGTCGAGGACGATGCGGCCGCGGTCGATGAAGATCACATCGGTCAGCAAGTTCTCGACTTCCTCGACCTGGTGGGTGGTGATCAAGATGGTCCGGGTCTCATCCATGTAATCGTTGACCAAAGCGTCGAAGAAGCTTCGTCGCGCCAAGATGTCGAGCCCCAGAGTCGGCTCGTCGAGCACCAACAGTTTGGCGTCGATGGCCATGGTCAACGCAAGGTGCACCTGTGTCTTCATGCCTTTCGACAATTCGCGCATGCGGCGCTTCCCGGTGATCTGGGTTTTGGACAGGAGTGCCTGCGCGCGGTCGCGCCTGAAGCGCGGGTGGATGCCGGCGACGAAATCGATGGCCTGATCCACGCGCAACCAGGCGGGCAGCACCGCGACGTCGGCGATGAAGCAGGCGTCGCGCATCAGTGCGGCTCGATCGCCGAATGGCTCCCGGTCGAGCACTCGCAGCCGGCCCTCATAGGGGGTGAGCCCCAGAATGGCGCGCAGCGCGCTGGTCTTTCCGGCGCCGTTCGGGCCGATGAGCCCGACGATGCGGCCCGTCTCGACCGCGAAATTGACGCGGTCGAGCGCAATGTGCTTACCGTATTTCTTCGAGAGATCGTGTGCTTCGATGAGGGGAGGCATGGGGCTCATTCTTCTTTGGGTTCACCGCTCCGAGGCGGCGGAGCAGGGTGGGTGAGCGCAGGCGTCTGCGCGAACAGTTCTTGAGCCGAAAACCCCAGCCGATTGATAACCGCAAGGATGTGCGGCCATTCCTCGTGAAGGAATCGTTCGCGCTCGCCGGCCAGGAGCACGCGGCGCGCACCGTCGCTCACGAACATTCCGCGGCCGCGGCGCTTCTCGACCAGGCGTTCATCGACCAGCTGCTGATATCCCTTGAGAACGGTGAGCGGATTGAGCCGATAGTCTGCCGCAACCGCGCGGACGGAGGGCAGGGGGTCGCCCTCCTTCAGCGCACCCTCGAGGATGAGGGCAACCATTCGATCGCGCAGCTGGCGATAGATCGGTTGGTTATCGTTCCAGTTCGGGTCCATTCTCCACTCGCAGCGTGCCCGTGTACGGGGGATGTAGCTCGCTAATCTAGCAGAACGCGCAAATTGCATCGGTCGGCCAAAGGCGGACTCAGATCGTCGGGATGACCGCATGCATTGACGTTGTCGCGCCGGGTGCAGTCACCGCCGTCGGCTGATGGAGCTGGGCGCTGAACAGGTAGGCGACTCCGCCTAGCATCATGCCGTTAACCATCAGGGCAACCGCAAGCGCGGCGAGTTTGGTGGCAAGTTGACTGGAAAATTCGGTAGAAAGTTGGGTGGTCATGGTCATCTCCTTGTGTGCTGGTGGCCATCGAGGTGTATCGGTGACCTGGTGATATAGTTACATACATCACCACTACATGCAAGCACCCGGCACAAATATAATTGTGGGTAAGATTCCCGACGTGGAAGCGATGCAAAGGCGGGGCGGGCGCCCGCGCCGCTCCCCTGGGGCATTAGCGAGGAGTTTCGGCTACCATTCCACGCTTTTCGCGTAGGAGCGAGATATGAAAAAGCCAGTCACCGTCACCATCACGGGCGCCGCCGGAAATATCGGCTATGCGCTCGCATTCCGCGTCGCGTCGGGCCAGATGCTCGGGCCCGAGCAACCCATCAACCTGAATCTGCTGGAAATTCCCGCCGCGGCAGCCGCGGTGCAGGGCGTGGTGATGGAACTGAATGACTGCGCCTTCCGCACTCTCAACAAGGTCACGGCGACCAACGATGCGACCGTGGCGTTCAAGGACTGCGAGTTTGCCATGCTGGTCGGCGCGCGGCCGCGCGGTCCCGGCATGGAGCGCAAGGATCTGTTGCTCGAAAACGCGAAGATCTTTTCGGCCCAAGGAAAGGCGCTCGACGCGGTCGCGAGCCGCGATGTGCGGGTTCTGGTGGTGGGCAATCCCGCCAACACGAATTCGTTGATCGCCCAGCGCAATGCGCCGTCGTTGCCGCCGAAGCGCTTCACGGCGATGACCCGACTCGACCACAACCGCGGACTTGCGCAGTTGACCGAGAAGACCGGCGCGCAACTGGCGGATGTCAAAAAGGTCATCATCTGGGGCAATCATTCGGCGACCCAATATCCCGACCTGCACCATGCTACGGTCGGCGGCAAAGGGGCGCTCTCGCTGGTCGACGACAGCTGGTTCAAGGACAACTTCATCCCGACGGTGCAGCAACGCGGGGCCGCCGTCATCAAGGCGCGGGGTACATCTTCCGCGGCATCGGCCGCAGCAGCCGCATTGGATCACATGCACGACTGGATGCTCGGTACGCCGGCTGATGATTGGGTCAGCATGGCCGTTCCGTCCGACGGAAGCTATGGCATCCCCGAAGGCGTGATCTACTCGTATCCGGTCACCTGCAGGGGGGGCGAGTACAGTATCGTCCACGGCTTGAACATCAATGAATTTAGTCGCGAGAAAATGACCATAACGCATCGCGAACTGTCCGAGGAACGCGACGGCGTGAAGGATCTGCTCTAACGTGCTGTCATGCTGCGTCTTGCAGCTCAAAGACCATCCACCACTGGAGAGACTCGTATGAACCGATTATTCCTGGCATTGGGTGCATCGTTGCTCGCCGCGATGGCGCTGGCGCAGGACCGATCGACGGCCCCCGCGGGAGCCGAAGTCTATTTCATCGCGCCACGCGACGGCGCGAAGGTCCACGGCCCTGTCACGGTGCAATTCGGGCTCAAGGGAATGGGCGTCGCTCCGGCCAGTATCAAGTTCGACAACACGGGCCATCATCATCTGTTGATCGATACGGACCAGAGCGAACTGAAGCTCGATGCGTCGCTGCCGGCCACGGATAAGATCGTGCACTTCGGCAAGGGCCAGACGGAGACCACCTTCACGCTGCCGCCGGGCAAGCACACGCTCGAACTGCTGTTCGCGGATTATCAACATCTGTCCTTCAATCCGCCGCTGCATTCGAAGAAGATCACCATCACCGTGGATTGAACGCTCAAGCGAATGCCGGGGCCCACGCGCACGATCCTGCACGTCGACATGGACGCGTTCTACGCGTCGGTGGAGGAACGGGATCGGCCGGAACTGAAGGGCAAGCCGCTGATCGTCGGCGGCACCGGCGGACGCGGCGTCGTTGCCGCCGCGAGCTACGCGGTACGGCGTTTCGGAGTGCACTCCGCCATGCCCATGACGGAGGCGCTGCGGCGCTGTCCCGAGGCCATCTGCATCCCTCCCCGCATGGCTCGATACCAGGAGGTATCCGCACAGGTATTCGAGATCTTTCATGCCTTCACGCCGCTGGTGGAAGGGCTCTCCCTGGACGAAGCGTTTCTGGACGTGACCTCGAGCCTGCGACTGCTGGGCGACGGAGTCGTCATCGCGACGGAGGTGCGGCGGCGCATTCGCGAGGTCACCGGCCTCACGGCGTCCGTAGGCATAGGTCCCAACAAGCTGTTGGCGAAGATCGCCTCCGACCTCAACAAACCCGATGGCTTGTGCCGGATCGGAAGCGACAATGTGCACACAATTCTCGATCACCTGCCTGTCCAAAAGCTCTTCGGCGTGGGACAGAAATCGCTCCCCGGCGTGCAGGCGGCGGGAATCCGGACCTTCGGCGATTTGCGGCACGCCACCGATGCAGCGCTGTGGCGGGCTTTCGGCAAGCACGGCAAGGCCATGCGCGATCGGGCGGCGGGCATTGATGATCGCCCCGTCGAGCCTGATCGCGAAGAGAAGTCCATCAGCGCGGAGGAGACGTTCGCCGTCGACATTCGCGACACGGCGGAGCTTGAACGCCAGTTGACGCAGCTGGCGGATCGCACCGCCGGCCGCTTGCGCGCGCAAGCACTCGCCGCAGGCTTGGTCACGGTCAAGGTCCGTCGGGGGGATTTCACCACCTACACCCGGCAACGACCCGTGCTGCCGCCCACGCACGAAACGGCGGTGATCTGCTGCGTGGCGCAAAGCCTGCTCAAGGACTGGTTGCGCACGCAGCCCGATGCCGCGGTGCGGTTGTTGGGCGTGGGCGTGGGGGATCTGCAGAACAGGCGGCAGGCGGACCTGTTCACCGGCGTTGCGCAGGAGTCGCGGCTCGACGCCACCGTCGATGGAATCCGCGAGCGTTTCGGCAAGTCTCTGCTGACCCGCGCCAGCCTGCTGCCGCGGACCCCGAGCGGCGGGTCACGACAGGGCTGAGGTCTGCGAAACCCCGGAAGGCCGGCCCCCCGTGAGGCCGGTCCCCCGTGCTCGCGGTCCGCTGCACTGCTCCGCTTGGTATCATCCGGGCAGCCATGTACCTAAGCTTCTTCGGTCTCAGCGAAAAGCCGTTCGCGATCACTCCGGACCCGCGCTACCTCTACTTGAGCGAGCGACACGCCGAAGCGTTGGCGCATCTGCTGTACGGCATCAACGAATCGGGCGGCTTCATCCAATTGACCGGGGAAGTGGGCACCGGCAAGACCACCGTGGTGCGCACCTTGCTGTCGCGGGTCCCGCATCACGCCGATGTCGCGGTGATCCTGAACCCGCGCGTCACACCGCTGGAGTTCCTGCTCACGATCTGCGAGGAGCTGGGGCTGCCGATCGAGGCGGCGGATCGCGACAGCGTCAAGCAGATGGTCGACGCGCTGAATCGACGGCTGCTGTCCGCGCATGCCGAGGGCCGCCGCATCATCGTCATCGTCGATGAAGCGCAGAATCTGTCGGCCGAAACCCTGGAGCAGGTTCGGCTGCTGACCAATCTCGAAACGCCGACGCAGAAGCTTCTGCAAATCATCTTGATCGGCCAGCCTGAACTGCGCGACCTGTTGGATCGCGTCGATCTGCGCCAGCTGGCGCAGCGCATCACCGGACGTTATCACCTGAAGCCGCTGTCGCGCGAAGAGACGCAGGGGTACGTACGCCATCGATTGCGCGTTGCCGGAGCCACCGGGGAGATCTTCACGCCCGGCGCGCTGCGCGAGCTGTACCGATTGTCGTCCGGCATACCGCGAGTCATCAACGTGAGCTGCGATCGTGCGCTGCTCGGCGCTTACACCCAGGAAGCGCGCAAGGTCTCCGCCGCACTGGTCCGGCGGGCCGCGGGCGAAGTGTACGGCCGTCGCTTCGTGCCGGTCTGGCTGGGATGGGCCACCGGCGTGGGCTTAGCGGCCGCCGTCGCCGCCTTGGGCGTTGTTGGAGTCAGGACCTGGCAGCATCAAAGCGCCGGGCTTCGGGCCGTAAGTCCAGCACCCGCAGCCGCCCGCGCCTCACCGCCACCCGCGGCGCTGTCGGGGTCGGCGGCCGGGTCGGCGGCCGCCGTCGCCGCGCCTCCGCCGGTCTCGATCAACGCCTTGCTCGCCGCGAACAATGCCAATACCAGCGATGCTGCCGCCTTCCGGCGATTGCTGTCGCTGTGGGGCACGGCGATGACGGACGATCGCGATCCCTGCGGGCAGGCGCAGAAAGCCGGGCTGGCCTGTCTCGAGCAACGCGGTTCCTGGGCCCAGGTACGGACGCTAAATCGCCCGGCGATTCTGACGTTGACCGACGATGCAGGACAGAAGCATCGCGTCGTGCTCTCCGCCCTGGACGATAAATTCGCGACGCTGGTCTTGAGCGAACACAACCAACGGGTGCCGATCGACGAAGTGTCACACGATTGGTTCGGCGACTTCACCATCGTCTGGAAGCCCAAGACATCCCGGACCCGCGAACTGTCCGTCGGAATGCACGGCGACGAAGTCCGGTGGCTGCGGCGGAGTCTCGCCGCGCTTCACGGCGCATCGTCGGATCCGGAGCGCGGCGACCTCTACGACGAAGAACTCGCCATCGCGGTACAGAATTTTCAGCGCGAGCACCGCCTCAACGTGGACGGCATCGCCGGCTTGCAAACCCAGGTCGTGCTCGACACGGCGCTGGCCGAACCGGGGTCGCCGCTGCTGCTGCCGACCCTGCCGCACAGTTAGGCTCCCAGGAATATTTCATGTCATTCATCCTCGACGCCCTCAAGAAATCAGAGCTCGAACGGCAACGCCAGAGCGTTCCGGGATTGGTGGATTCCGGGGTGGCCCGGCCGCGGCCGCGATTGCCGGCATGGGCCGTCGCTCTCGGCCTGTTGCTGGCGGTGAATCTGCTCGTGCTGTTGTTCGTATTGACGCGCAGCTTTCTGAGTTCGCCGCACGCACAAGCCACGGTGCAGCCGCGCGCCAACGCCGCTCCAGCCAACGCCGCCCCAGCCGTTGCCGCGGCAGGCGCGGAATCCCAAGGCGGGCCGCCGGCTGCAGCCGCGTCGGCGGCCGGCAACGGCCGCTTCAGCCCGTTGGCGGCACCGGTGTATGCGCCGGAAATTCCCGTGACGCCGTCGCTGCCGGCCGCGGGCGCGGCGCCGGAGGCCGCCAGGTCGGTCAATGCGGTGGGCTCAATCTCGAATAAGGTCCGCCGCCGAGATCCGCTGCTCACCGATGAAGACTACAAGGTGAACGACGACGAACTGCTGCCGACGATCAACGAAGTCACGTTGACCGGCGCGCAAGCACTGCCGGACCTGCACCTCGACGTACACGTGTTCGCAACCAGACCGGCGGAACGATTCGTGTATGTGAACATGCGGAAGTATCACGAAGGCGCGACCTTGCAGGAAGGTCCGACCATAGAACGCATCCGCCGGGACGGAGTCATCCTGCGTTACCAGGGCTTGCGATTTCTCCTGCCGCGGCAGTAGATATACCGCATGGAGTGCAGCTGCGGCGTCCCGATCTTGAACATGCGATGATTGACCCATGCGAAAGATCTTTACGCTGACGATGAGCGGCCTGGTGACCGTCTTGCCTCTGGCTTTGACGGTGTACGTGATTTGGTGGCTGGTGAACACGGTGGAGGGGTGGCTGCGCCGTGCGCTGATCGGCCTGCACATCGTGCGGCCCGAGAATTACTGGCCGGGACTCGGCCTGATAACCGGATTCTTTCTGTTGCTCGCGGTCGGCAGTCTGGTCAACGCCTACGCCGGCAGGATACTGCTCAAGTATTGGGACGATCTTCTGGGCCGGATTCCCTTCGTGAAAACCCTGTACGGTGGATTTCGCGATGTCCTGAGCTTGTTGCCCTCCGGCAGCGGCGAGAAGCGCGATCTGCAGCGCGTCGTGCTGGCCCACTTCGGCGACGTGCGCGCCATCGGTTTCGTCACCCGTGAAGACGTCCCCGCGGCGCTGCAGGCGCACGGCGGCGACGATTGGGTGACCGTGTACTTTCCGATGAGTTACGCCTTCGGCGGCTATACGCTGTATTTGCCGCGCGACCGCATCCAGCCGCTCGACATTTCCGTCGAAGATGCCATGAGGTTGGCAATAACGGCGGGCCTCACCGCCGGCGCCCGCGGTAAGAGCGCCTGAACGGCGGGCGCGTCGATCATGTTCAAGTGGTGCGTCCAAATCCTCTCGCTGTCGTGGCTCATCGTCGCGTCGGCACTGTCCGCGCGTATCGCCGACGCCGCTGCGCCCAAGACCGAGGCCGACAATTATTCAGCGTGGCGCGCCGCGGCCGCACGAGCGCTCGAAGCACGCGGAGACGCCCGGTCGCTCGCGACCGCCGCCGCTCTCACCTTCGTCGGCGCCCCTTCGCGCTCGAAGGCGGACACCGCGAGGGCGGCCGCGGCCGCGCTCGACTTCGCGGTCAAGGCCAGCGAACTCGAGCCCAATGATCCGGGCACGGCCTGGCTGCGCCTGAGGCGGTGCTCCGATGCGCCGGGGTGCGACAATCGTGATGCGGCCACCACCATGCGCTGGGTGGACGCCGACAACGGCGCTGCTTGGATGCCCACCCTCGCGGGGGCGCAAAGGGACAAGGATACCGATCAGGTCGATCGGGTTTTGGCGGACATGGCCGAAGGCTCGCGCTTCGACCTCTACGGCAACAGGGTCACCGTCATGATGTTCGACGCGCTCAGGCGCATACGCGTGCAGCTCCCCGCCAATTACTTGAACTCCGATTTGACCCGGCTGACGGAGGCGATGGGCATCGCAAGTGCCGTGGTCATCCCGTCCTTCACGCCGGTCATCAACGCCTGCCGCGACGCGGCGAGCACGGAGCGTCGCGACGCGTGCCTCAAATTGTCGAAAACCATGCAGAAGGCGGACGCCGTCATGGCGCAATTGGTCGGGTTCGCCATCGAGAAACGGTTGACGCCGGCGGACTCCAGGGAGATGCGTCTGATTGCGGAACGCAGGCGGTTGCTCGAATGGCGCGCGTCGTCCGCAAACATCTCCGATACTCCGCTGCTGCCCTGGCTGCGGAACGCTCGCGCCCGCTCACGTCTGGCGAAAATACGCGCAATGCCCCGGGAAGAGGACGTCTGCATCGCGCTGCTCAAGGAACATGGAATGTCGCTCGAACCCCCGGAGGAACGCCGATGATCGATCTGTACTACTGGCCGACGCCGAACGGTCACAAGGTTGCCATTTTTCTCGAAGAGACCGCGGTGCCCTACCGCCTCGTGCCCGTCAACATCGGCGCCGGCGAGCAATTCAAACCCGATTTTCTCGCCATTTCACCGAACAACCGCATGCCTGCCATCGTCGACCATCGGCCGATGGACGGCGGTCCGCCGATTTCGGTGTTCGAATCCGGCGCGATCCTGATGTATCTCGCGGATAAGAGCGAACAGTTCATGCCGGCGGACACTCGCGGTAGAACCCAGGTGACGGAATGGCTGTTCTGGCAGGTGGCGGGATTGGGGCCCATGGCCGGACAGAATCATCATTTCTCGCGCTCTGCGCCGGAAAAGATCGCGTACGCAATCGACCGCTACGTCAAGGAAACCAATCGCTTGTACGGCGTGATGGACAGGCGCCTGGCCACCCGGGAATTCCTTGCGGGCGCGTACTCGATAGCCGACATGGCCGCCTACCCGTGGGTGGTACCGCACGAAGCGCAAGGACAGAATCTGTCGGACTTTCCGCACGTGAAGCGGTGGTTCGAGACCATCAAGGCCCGCCCCGCAACCGTCCGCGCCTATGAATTGGCGCCGACCGTCACCACCGTCGGCAAGACATGACCCTCGAGCCACGGGCATTGCTCGGACGGGCCACCGGTCACTTGAGGCCGTCGCGCAGGACTTTCAGCGCGGCGATGAAGTCCGCCGACCGGTATGTCTCATCGCTTTTCAAGAGACGGTACAACTCGTCGAGCTGCTCCTTGCTGGTTCCGGCAAGCTTGGATTCGATCATGAGCAGCTCGATCGCCATGAGGGCTTGCTCGGCGCCGAGGTAATCTCGATATTCCCCCTCGGTCCCTGCTTGGATGATGTTGTCGAGCAGTGCGCGCGGTCGAAGGCTCGCCCGATCGTCGGCGACTTTGACGAGGATATCCGACAACGCAGAGTGCAGCTGCGCGCTGGCGGCAGTGATTTGATGCGGGTCGCCGGCCACGGATTGCTGCAGGACCTGCGCCAGATTTTGGATCCTGGCGCCGTCGACGTCGCTTATGGTGCGGGCGATCATCCACGACATTCGCAGATTTGCGTCGTTGATCGGCACCGTGCCGGCACGCATATCCCCCGTCAGCTGCCGCGCCCGCCATTCGAGTCGATGCATGGACGTGTCGTGGCAGGAGGTGCAGTTGAATAGCGCGAGCTCCGGAAAGGTGTGCGGGGCGGTGATCATCGGACCCTGCAACGCCAGCAATTGAGCCTGCGTTTCGAGCAATTGACCCCGGCACCACACCTGGGTGTCGGAAAACGATGGTTTCCGCCGGCGGTAATTATCGTCGATTCGATAGTGCACCGGTTCGAGCGCGAGAAAGGTGTCGAGTTCGAAACTCAGTCGCGGATGACCGGCGGCCATGATCGCGTGCGTGGCGAATTTATTCGCCGTGCCGTAGTGACAGGACAGGCACAACGCGGCGCGATCGTTCAAATCGGCGGTCGGATACATTCCGGCTCTGATATCTTCCCGATAATTGCTGCGCGACGACGTGTGGCTCGAGATCCAGCGTTCGGCTCCTCCGTGGCACGCCTCGCATCCGATGCCGTCGGTCAACAAAAAGGTCTTGGCACGTCGTGCTTCCGGCACGTTGTCGGCATGGCAGTCGAGACAGATTTTCGCTGACTCCGCGGGACCCACCCTGAGCTTTGCGGCGATGCTGCGTCCCTGCGGGCCCAGGAGGGATTGAAACGCCTTGGCGTGCGAATCCTGGTGCGACCACGTCACAAACTCATTCATGAGTGCGCCCGGGCGATTCGGGGGCTGCACGGCCCCGTGGCACACCGAGGATGCACAACTGGCGACTCCGAGGTGGCGGTCGGTCGATTGGGAAGGCAGCGGCGTACTCGGCTCCGCGGCGACGGCCCAGCTGAGGGCGGCGGCAAAAAAGACGTTTCGCGCGGTCAAACTTCTTAGTCCGCGGCGCTGCGTGGCCTGACGTCGGCCTTTTCTACGAACCATGGTGTGCCGTCCGGATTTAAATAGAGGCGCCGCGAATCCTGCAAGGAGAGCGGACCCGAGCCGCGGCGCCCGAAGACGGCGATCTGGTGCCCCGTTTCGTCGACAGCGCGGTCTCGGTCGATACCCTTCGACAGGGAGAGCGCGGGCGCCTGCGTGGGGTAGTAGGCAATCAACTCAGGCTTCGGCGCGGGGCTGAAGCCGTAAAACTTCGGCTGGCTCGCGGGAGAAGTCAGCTGCACCACCTTCAGTCCTCCCTTACCGTCCGCCACATAGGCGAACAGCGAAGCGTTGGTCGATGCGACGACGACATCGCGCGCGTCTGCCAAGCGACCGCCCGCATCGTATAGCTGATCGAGCCGCATGTGCTCGGGACGCTCGATGTCGACGATAGCCAAGCCTTGCCGACCGCCGGCGACGTATGCGTACGTTCTCGCCAGGTAAATGCGCCGGCCGTCGGCGAGCGGCACACGATTGTCGTCGATGGTGCGCGGGTGCTGCGGATCCGTGACGTCGATCGCGCGCAGGCCCAGCGCGTCGGTGACGAACAGATAGCGAAACTGCAGAGCCGAGGCCCGGCCGTCGTCCAACGGGACGACGCTTTCGACCCGCGGCTGCAGGGGCTGATCCAGGTTCACGATCACCAGCCCTTTTTTCGCCATGATGTATGCGTAATGTCCGCCGATCGTGATATGGCGGGCGCCGTCCAGGATGCCGTCGGGATTCCACGTCAACGCTCGCCGCAAAAAATTGTTGCGAGGCTCGCCATCCGCGAGTGTGTCGACATTCGTCAGGATCAACCCTTCCTTCGCATCGGTGATGAGCGCGTAATCGTAGATCGGATGGAACGGCTGCTCCTCGTTGTCGACGCGCATCAAAGCGCCGGTATTTCGCTGCGGATTGATGGGTTGATTGGTCGGGAGCGCCACGCAGGTCGCGTCCTTGGAAGGTATCGCGGTATTCTGGCCGCCGGGGGCCACCGGCGAGGCCACGATCCGCTGGCTGAATCCCTTGTTGGCGACGCCGGAGATATCGAAGATCTGCGTGCCCCGAGCGCCTTGTGCCGCGTACAGGTATTCGCCCCGCACTTGAAGACAAGCCACTTCGCCCGCGGCGTGACTGTGGGCGTTCTGCAGGCGTCGCCCGCTCTTCATATGCCGGTCGAAGTATTCCGGGTACGCATAGCGCTGCAGATAGCTGCCGATCACCGCCTGCGGTTCCTCCCACTCGGTCACTTGAACGGCGCTGACGCTCGAAGCGGTGCCCACCCAGGCGTTGAAGCCCACGAAGTTGATGAAATTCGTGCCCTGCAGCAACAGCTGCGCCATGATGGCATTGTTGTCGTTTTCCTTCGACAAGTGGCAGTCGTCGCAGTCCTTGGTTTCAGTCGTCCTTTCGGTGTGCGGATAGTGGGGATTGAACGCCTGCGAGCTGTAGCCGCTCGCCGATACGGGAGGCTGTTGAATGTAGATGTGCTCGCGATTGTTGTTGGTCGACGAGACGACCAAGGCCGAACTGGATCGCACCGGCGCGATCTTCCCGCCGTCGACGTTGCCGCGCCGGCCGAGCATGAACATGTCGTCCCGTGCGACCTGCGGATTGTAGGTCGCATAGACCCGGGCATTTCCGCCTTCGTAGTGATGCCGCTCGGTCTTCGAGTTTGCCTCGGTGGGCAGGTGACAGCCGCCGCAGCTCGTGGTCCACGAAGTGTGGCAGCTATAGCATTCCATCTTGCTGTTGCCGTGGGCCAGCTGGTCGTCCGATACCTCGGCACCCCAGTTCTGCCGTCGCGTATCGCGGCTGACCAGCTTTGCGCGCGCCGCCCGCTCGTTGTAGTCGGGCGAGGCCGGATCCACGGAGTCTTTGACCAGCTTTACGCGCCACTCCAAGCCGGGTTCGACCGCCGAGCGCTGGTAGAGCTTCCCGCCGCGCCACTCGAAGCGTTTTTGACCGTCGGGACTGCGCAGCAGCGAGAGATCGGAACCGGCCGGCGAAGCCGCTTCACCCGACGTGCGCAACGTCGGATACGCACGCACCGTCCCATGGCAATCCACGCAGTCGACCTCGACCGCCGCAGCGACTTCGCCGTAGATATAGCCGTTGCCGTGCGCATCCTGGGCGAAGTGGCAATCCACGCACTGCATGCCCTTCTCCATGTGAATGGAGGCGAGATGCACCGCCTTCTTGAACTTTTGCGGATCATCATCGCCGACGGCGGCATCGTCCTTGTCGAGGAGGGTTCCGTGCCGATCACGCTTGAATATGGCTCTGAAATTCCAGCCGTGGCCGTGATAGTCGGCGAATTGCGTGTCGTGCAGGCCCGAATTGAGCGAGCTCACACGTTTCAGGAATTCGGGATCGCCCCACAGGCCCTTGGGCGCGGCGCCCTCCGGATTGCGCTCATTGACGGCGCGCGTGGTCGCATCGTCGGGATGACGCTGTTTCGCGGGCCACATCGCCGGCGCGTCCGATTCGTAGTCCCACATGGTGTAACCCATGAAGGTGTTCATGAACATATTGGGCTGGTGCATATGGCATACCATGCACTGGCTGGTCGGAATGGCGCTCGTGAATCGATGTTCGAGAGGGTGCCCCGGCTGCCCCCTGTCGATCGTGGGATCGACGGTATGCGATAGTCCCTCGTTCCCGTACTGGGCGTAGGGTCCGGAGTGTTTCGGATCCCGGTCGTTGGCATACACCACGTGGCAGCTCGCGCAACCCGAGCTGCGATAGTCGCCGGGCTGATCGTTCGTTCCCAGGAACCACATCATCGGGTCGTTGAGCCGCGACTTCTGCAGGTTGAGTAAAGGGATGGCAACGCGCCCCCCCGTGCCTGGAGCTCGATTCGACTGATGAATATCGGGGTGTCCCGGCGCGCTGAGTTGCTGGAGACCGCCCAGATTCGGCAGACCGGTTTCGGGGAAGCGATTTCCCGCCGTAACGCCGCCGCGTTCGAACACGCGGAACACGTCGGAGGGGGCGCTGGTTTCCCAGGCGGGCAGCGGCAGCAAGTTGGGCAGGATGCCGTGCTCCATCGTCGCCGTCTTCGGATCCGGCAGCGCCGGGCCGCTGATCGACGCGCCCAGTCCCTGTGATGTATAGGCTTCGCCGAGAATATAGTTCTTGAACGGCAACAATCCGTTGTTGTACGAAGCACCGCCCCAAAACATCGCTCCCGTCGCCATCAGGCTCCGGGTCGCCTTCTCGATGATCGGCAGGTGACATGCGCCGCAAGCCTCACGGACCACGCGGTAGTCGCTGGGATTGACGAAGCGAATGAACGCGGGATCTTCGCGGTTGAGCAGCGTGTAGCTCCGTTCCGGATTTGCGCTGCTGGGACTCTTCCACTCGGCCGGGAAGCGGGGCGCCACGTGCGCCTGCCGCATTCTGCTTCGATAGTCCGTGGTTCCTTTCACTGCATCGGCGGCCCCGTATACCTGTGCATTGCCGCCGTGGCAATCGGTGCAGCCGAGCGTCACCGCCGGACTGTCGTGCATGGAGCTGCGGTCCGTGCTGGTATGGCAGCTCATGCATCCCGCACTCTTTGCGGCCGCTTCGTCGGCGGTTTCCGTACCCGCCGCGCTGCGATGCGCGAACGGCAGAGCGGTGAATCCGATAGCCGTGGCCGCAATCGCTAGTCTCGTCAGGCGCTGCATGTGAGCATTTCTCAATAGTTCATGATCAACAGGGCAAAAACCGAAAACGGATTCGAGCCGCCGTAGATCGCCCGATAACCCGGACCCCGCACCAGCTCTGAACCCGACAGGCGGAAGATCACGTTCTGCGTTGCGAACGGGCGCCATATTGCGTCCAGCGTTACCTCGGCGCCGAGGCGTTTTGGAATGGCCGGTTGATTGAGGAGCGCATCGAGGACGCCCGTCTTGTCGAACCACAACTGGTTTGCGTCCAAGCTGACGGTGAGCTGCGGCGACAGGGAGAGATCGAGTCCAAGCCCCACGAGATTGAGACCGGGATTGCTGAAGTTGGAATCTCCGGAATTGCCGGCGGCTCGCAACGACGGCAATAGACCGTCGCGCGACTTGAGATCGAAGATCCCTCCCGCCAGCGCGAGCCGCTGATGGAAAAAGAAGCTGGAATCGGACCCCGCGAAGATGGCGCCCGAGGTCAACGTATCGAAACCCTGCGCGCGCCGATCGAAGGGATTACCGTCGCCCGACGCATGCAGCATCGAAAGCCGGATCCGCCGCCAGTCGAAGTCCACGGATAGTTCGTCGGCCGCGAACAAAGCCCGGACCTGAGTCGACTCGTCCACGAAGGTTCCACGCTGCTCCCGCCCTCCCAGGCCATAGACCACCGCAGTCGCGTTCAGCCGCCCGAAGTGACCATCCAGGCCGTAGCCCAGATAGGCAACGTCGTAGTCGTGCGGCGCCTTGACCGCCGGCCCTGCCGTCGCCCCGTCGGCGGCGAACAGCTGCCGCGATCCCACTGCGCGGTTGCGATTCAACGCAACGATGAATTCGGAGGTCACGCCGGATACCAACAGGTCCTGCCAATACAAATTGCCCAGTGCGATTTGATTGTTTGGAATCCCTCGACCCACATCGTTCAGGCGAACACGGTCTTTCGGCACGCGGCTGATGAGAGCCAGATTGTATTGAAAGATATTGTCGTCGCGGGTGCCGAACAGCCGCATCGCGAGAGGCTGATCGGAAAGCAGGAATCCACGGAAATCACTGGTGACCGGTTGGATGCCGACGCGCACGCTGTCGAAGTCGTACCGTGCGGATACGTCCCGCAAATGTTTTTCGAACGACAACCCTTGAATGGCGAAGACGCCGCCGCTGGCGTCCGTCGATCCGGCGCGCGTGGAGCTGTAGTTGACGGCCGGGTTGAAGCGCCACTGCCAATCGGGAGGACGAAACACCGTGTCTCCCCGATAGGCGACCGCGTCGAACGAAATCGTCTGGCTCAAGAACAACTCGTCGCGCGTTTGCGTACGAATGGCGCCCGGTACCGTTCCGGACGGAATCGCAGACGTCGAGGGGATCAATCTCGGTTCGAGCAGGGTATTCGTGGTCACGGCCAGGTTCGTGAATCCATCCGCACCGAATGTGGGCCGGTCGCCTTTCAGCGGATTGCTGCCCGCGTAGGGATCGGCGAGGGTCACCGGTCGTCCCAGCTGTTCGACCAAGCGCCATCGATCCGGCACGGCCGAGGGGTCAGGCAACGGTTCGTCCGGCGGCGGGGGCATGCGCCCCGGAGTGCAGGTCGGCGGCTCGGGCGTGGTAGACGGCGCCACTCCCGGGCGCCGCCGCCGTTGAGTGTCCACGGCTTCCTGGCCCGGCGTGCACGGAGCGCTCGCGGGTGTCTGCGCCGGTGCGGGCGTCTGTGCCGGTGCGATCAGGGGGAGCAGGCTCATCGACAACGCCAGGCAGTGGCTTGCGATGATGCGGGGAGGGGCGCGCCGCCGCATCACCGTTGAGCCTCTTCAGCTTTGTCCGGGGCCGCGCTGCCCGGGCGGCTTTCGCTGAACGATCCGCGTCCCGAGTTGTGAAAATCGTGGCACATCACGCAGGTGGACGCGACCTTGCGCCGATCATTGTCGCCATGACAGTCTCGGCACACTGAGACCCCAGGCATCTGGATGTTGGCGCTATCGTCGTCGCCTTCCACTTGATGATGGCATGTGGAGCACGTGGACGTGGCGTGAGCGGCGTGACTGAATCGGGCGCGCGGAAACCAGCGTTCGGTGAGGCGCACCGGTTCGACCCGCCAGTGCTGCGGACCCTCCACGCGCAGCGGGTTCGGGGTGATCTTGTGACATTCCACGCACACTCGCTTCTCGAGCAGTTCGCGGGCAACCGCCATCGATTGGCTGCCGGCCCACGCGAGCGCGCGGCGCTGTTCATCATGAGTCAGAATCTTGTTCTCGCCTCCCGGCCGGCGCGGCGAGTCCTTCTGCGACGCCATACGGCCGATCGCCGGATCGAGGAACCTACGGCTGAAGTGCTCTTCCAACGCCTTGAACATCAGCGGCACGTCGCCGTGAGGAACGGTGGCGCTGGGATCCGCTTCGTCGAATTGCAGCGTATGACAACGGGCACAGTGCGTTTCCATCCGTATCGGCACCATGAAGCGCCCGCCCGCATCGGGTTGATGGCAGTCATTGCACGCGAGCTTCTGCCGGCCCTTCGGCGAGTCGATGCCCTTGGAGTCGAGGTGCACTTTATGCGAAAAGAGGAGATTCGATTCCTGGCGGGCGGACTCGCGTTGCTCCGCAGGGATGGCAACCGGCCGCCAGTCGAGTTCATCGTCCGATTTGACGGGAGAGAGTACGTTCAACTCGAAGTCCGGATGCGTTCGCGAAAAGTCGCTGACATTCCGGACCCGGGTATCCGGTTTCAAGGACTTCAAGTCGGCGTGGCACGTGACGCATCCGACCGAACTACGATCGACCAGGGATTTCTGCGCATCGTGCTCCGAATGACAATCGGCGCAACGGCTGCCCGCAAAAAGGCCTGCATCCGGCGATCTCGCGGCGACGTGGT
>JAXDQI010000332.1:0-5622 GCA_034667965.1 Gammaproteobacteria bacterium | reverse complement strand
TTAGAGGTGACTAACGTTGTCCTCGTTCACGGCCTGTACGCCGACGCATCCTGTTGGATCGATGTGATTCCGTATTTGCAAAATGCCGGTCTCAACGTGACCGCGGTGCAGAACCCGCTTACCTCGCTCGCGGATGCTGCCGCGGCTACACGCCGTATCCTCGCCTTGCAGAAGGGACCCACCGTTCTTGTGGGTCATTCATTTGCCGGAACTATTATCAGCGAGACGGGAAATGACCCGAACGTCTCGGCGCTTGTCTACGTGGCGGCTCGCGCCCCGGATGCCGGCGAGGATTTTGCGGGGCTCGCTGCAAAATTTCCGAAGTCGCCGGCGAGCGCGGGAGTCGTGCGCGCAGAAGGATTCTTCTGGCTCGGCGAAGAGGCCTTTCTCAAAGATTTTGCGGGCGATCTTGCGCCGGCCCGGGCACGTGCTTTGTTTGCTGTTCAAGGCCAGGTCGCCAGCGCGTTGGTCACCGAGAGAACCACTGCAGCGGCTTGGAGATCGAAGCCAAGCTGGTACCAGGTATCGACCCAGGATCGCACAATCAACCCCGACCTCGAGCGATTCCTGGCAATGCGCATGAAGGCGACGACGATCGAGCTCGACTCCAGTCATCTATCGCTGCTATCTCATCCGCGTGATATTGCGGATCTGATTCTCCAGGCCGCGGCGCACAAAGGCTAGATTGATGCGGCAGGACTTGTTGTTGCGGGACATAAGATTCCCGGCAACGAGCCCGCGCATATGACACTCCCGATGGGCATTTCGTCTCAATCGCGCGCCGCAATATCACTAAAAATCAGCCGAATTTCTGATAGATTACGAAATTCGGGAAGAGGGTGACGAAAGGGTGGCAGGGCCACCAAGTAAGGGCGCCGACAGCTAGACGTCGGCGGGGTTGCTCAGCGCAGATAAGCACGTCGCGAATATGGGAATCGGGAGTGGGGTGAGTAGATTTCGCGTGCGGCGACGTTCTCGATTAGGATGGACCTATGATTCGCATTCGCGACATTGATCACCTGGTATTGCGCGTCGTCGATTTGGACGGAATGCTTCGCTTTTATTGTGATGTGCTTGGATGCACGATTGAGCGCAGACAGGATTCGATAGGTCTCGTCCAACTGCGCGCTGGCCGATCCTTGGTTGACCTTGTGCCGATCGGGGGCGAGTTGGGGAGAGCGGGTGGCGCGGCGCCAGGCATTGAGGGCCGCAATCTTGATCATTTTTGCTTTCGGGTAGAGCCGTTCGACGAAGCCCGTATTCGGAGCATGCTTGAAGCGCATGGAGTAGTCGCAGGGCCAATGGAATCTCGCTACGGCGCCGAAGGGGAGGGTCCGTCCATCTACGTCACGGATCCAGAGGGTAATGTCGTCGAGCTCAAAGGGCCACCGTCGATTGTTTAAAGGGGATCAACGCCTAGGAATCGCGGAGAAGGGGGTGACGTGGCTGGTCGCTCTGCATCAAGATCTGAGTATTCCCGTCAAGAGCCGCGTTGAAAGCCTTGAGTGCTCGGGTTGGTCGGAGAAGGAGGGGCAGGTGTACGTTCAGCCGCCGGGGAAGAAGGGGTCTCTTCTATGACAGTCTACGCAGTGATGACCACCATTGTGGCCTCCTTGCTGATTGGAGCCGTTAGTCATCCTGTTGCAGCCGCTGTGCCACGCATAGCAGGCACTCCGCGTTATTCGAATCTGACCGGCCGCGTGGTCCTGGACGACGAGCGGGTGTTAGTGCAGGCGTTCAGCATCCAGCCGGGCCAATCGACGGGCCGTCATACGCATCATGACGCGGAGCTGCTGGTCTTCGTCAAAGGCGGGGTGTTGAAATCTGAAGCGGACGGGCGGGCGACACTTTGGAGAGATGGCCGTGTCGTCTGGCTCGACCCCTCGACGAGCGAGGATCAGGGGAGCCGCAATGCCGGCCCTGCGCCCATCGAGTTGATGGAGGTCATGCTGAAACCCCGGTCGCCACCAGCGGGTACGGCTTCCAAGACGGCGGACTACGGATATTTGGCTTATCCGAACATTCCGGGCGAGGATGTTTTCGAGAATGATCGCGTCATCGTTCAACGCTTCGACATGAACCCTGGCGAGTGGGAGGGCGTCCATGGCCATCATCCGAACACTCTATACATCTTTATTAAGGGCGGTCGGTGGATGAGTAGAACGACCAATCCACCGTCCGAGATCGTGGGGAATTCGCCGGATGGTGACGTCGCGTGGATGCCCGCCACGGACCTCAGTGTGGGGCATCAGTCCGGGAACATCGGGACGAAGCCCAGCGATGTGGTTTGGATTGCTCTCAAGAAGTAGCTGACGATGGGCGGTCTATGCCAGCAGGGCCAGGACAAGAGACTTTAAGTCTTCAGGGGTGCCCTGACTGCAACGCGCCCACGGTAATGGTAGGTCGGGCGGTCGTTCGAGGTGTGATGATGCGTTACACACGGTCGGTGCAATCAGGTGGGGCGCTTCAGCCACTCCAGAAAGACGTCATCCTGGACGTAGTATTCGCCGCGTTCCACTCGCACCAGGATGTCGCCGCGCGTTAGTCTGCCAACGGCCTTTTGCACGACGCGGATACTCGGCGCGCCTTCGCCCAACCCTTTACCGATTGAGCACGTACCGCCCGTCCGTCCGAGCGCCTCGAAAGCCTCCAACGTCTCGCGGTCGGTCAAGGCGTAACGCGAAAGCCCGTTGACGAGTTGGGTAAGCGCGCGCACAAATTCCTCGCCCAGGAGCGGAAAGGGGGTGAGCGGCGCCCAGTTACAGAATGGTTCTCGCGCTCGACCAAACATTTGGCGCAGGATATTGGCGAATCCAGAAGAAGTGGTGCGTTAAGTTTTGCTTAACCGATCGTCAAGAACTCGGTTTGTTGTGCGTGGGCGGGCGGTGCAACCTACTCGCATTAGATCCTTTCAATCAACGGAGAACGCAAATGACGAACCAAATCTATTTGATCGCGCGGGTGGCGCAAGGGCTTCTGGCCGTTTCTGCCACGATTGCGTCGGTGCTCGTTTTTCAGTTGTAGCGGACGCCGTGCGCTCACACGAAGTGACGAATGCTGAGGGAGCCGATGTCGGTTTCCGGCTCGCTCGTTCGTCTTTAGGTTAGGAACGATGGTTTAGGGAGAATGATGATGATGTCCGCGAGCGCATTTTCAGCGACCTTAAGTTCCCTGCTAGATGCGCGGCAGAGAGCGGTGCCGCGGACAGTGGGCGCTCATATGGCGGCCATCGCAGCAATACTGCGGAAACTAGCACCGTATGCGGCGATAGAACTAATTATGCCGGGAGGCTCGTTGATGGCGGTTCTGTTGTGGCTTTATCGGCGGCAGAAAAGAGGCATCGTTTCTTTCGGGCACTGCAGAAGCGCTCAGAGGGACGTCGCTTTGGAGAACCACTCGCGAAACATCGGGTCGTCGAAGGCATGGCCACGGGTACCCGAGGGCTTTGTGAGCCTCCGCCGAGGTAAGATCCGATGCGACGTTCAACAGACCTCGAGCGGTGCTCCTGAAGATTCCCACACAGCAGTAAGCGGTTGAGTAGAACAAAAAGCAAATACTCTTGCGCACGTCGCCGGCGTCGCTGAATATGCGTTAGGGATGGCAGGGAGCATGACATGGGGGAGGGCAGTGGAACGAATAATGCCGCCGATGTGGCTGTCGGCCTGACCGTATTCTTGAGCTATGCCTGCCAAGACGCCGAAAAGGCTGGCGCATCGTTCATGGACGCCCGACGGGGTTCGTTGTAAACATTCCGACCGCTTGATTTTAGAGGAGAAGCAGCATGGACCGATTCACGGGCGGTTGCCTTTGCGGCAATGTCCGAATTGTGGCGTCGGGACTCCCATACCGGGTAGGCCTTTGTCACTGTCTCGACTGCCGCAAGCATCATGGCGCCCTTTTTCACGCTTCCGCGGTGTTCCCTCAAGATGCGGTGACGATCGATGGCGAAACACGCGACTACGCCGGGCGGTTTTTCTGTCCACGCTGCGGCTCGTGCATTTTCGCACGCACCGCAGACGAAATCGAAGTGAACTTAGGATCCCTGGATACCCCTGACCAACTGATGCCAACCTACGAAAGCTGGATCGTCCGTCGCGAGTCCTGGTTGCCGCCGTTTCCGCTCACGAGACGATACGAGCGCGATCGTGACGCCACGGGTCGATTTGAGGAGTAGGTGGCACGAACGGTGCGAAGGCGCTGTTACGAAAGCGGCGTATCTGCGCCGGTGCGCGGCGTCCGGCAGTACCTCAAGTTGTACGCACCCCCGGGCTAGCGATCGGCAGAGGCGGGGCTTGCGCGAAGAGTCGACGGAGCATCGCGCGCAACCAGCGGTTGCCGGAGTCGCTGTTGTAGCGATGATGCCAATACTGGGCGATGTGATAGCGGGGAACGGTGATTGGCAGCTCCAGAATCGTGACCGCGACTAGCTGCGCGCACGCGAGCGCCAGCCGGTAGGGAACGATCATCAGTAGATCGGTCTTTGCAATGGTTGAGGACATCCCCACGACGTGCGCAAGCCGCACCGCCACCTGCCGCCGAACGCTGGCGTCGAGCAGCGCCTGCTCGATGCCCGGCGAATCGCCGGAGGTCTGGTAGACGAGTTGGGGCGCCGATTGCAATTGCTCGAGGCTCAAGTGATCGCGAATGCTCGGGTGAACCGCCCGCACCATCGCCACATAGTAGTCTTCGAACAAGACCTCGCAGTGCACGGTGGCATCGAAACTGTGAAAATGGCCGAGCGCGATGTCGACCTCGCCGGCTTCGAGCGCCGCGGCGCGGTCGCGTGGCAAGGGTGTCTGCAAGGTCTCGAGGCCGACGCGAGGGGCTTCGGCCGCGATCAGTTCGAGCAGCCGGTCTATCAGGACCATTTGACCCACATCCGTGATGAACACGCGAAATGTCCGGTTCGACGTACACGGGTCAAATTCGTCCTGCCGTTCGAGGGCATCTCGCATGGTGCTCAATGCCTGACGGATCGGTTTCGCGAGCGCCGTCGCCCGCGGGGTCGGCGCCATGCCGTCATTGGTGCGTACGAACAAGGGATCGCGCAACAGGTCGCGCAACCGAGTGAGCTGTTTGCTCGCCGCGGGCTGGCTCAAGTCGAGACTCATAGCCGCAAGGGTCACGCTATGGGTCTTGAACACGGCATCGAACAGCCGCAGCAAATTCAGATCCATGTTGATGAAGTTCATAAAACGTCATCCAGCGGCGCGTCAAGTGCCAGTGGCTCGGGCCCTCGCACCTGGCGGAATCACAGCAAGCTAGCATGCCGCAGGCACGTTCGTCATTGCGATCATGCATACCCGCTATAGCATTCATTCATTCGAGCCCGGCCCATGCATGGGAGTGATGGAGATTATGCTCGTGAGGCGATTGACACCGTCGCGATTCGGCCTTCTCATAGCTTCCGTGTACCCCGCGCCCTCGTATGCGCCCGTCTTTAGGGACGCGGTTGTGGAGCAAAGACGATGACAGAGGATTTAGGCGGCTTTAGCTGCTACACGTTGGGGCCGCAGAAATCCCTCGAGATTCTCGAAAAAGCGCGCGGCAAGTGTCCCGTCGCCTTCAGCGAGGCGCACGAGGGATTCTATGTGCTCCTCAACTATCAGGATGTGTTGGAGG
>JAXDQI010000331.1:0-2925 GCA_034667965.1 Gammaproteobacteria bacterium | reverse complement strand
AAGCCCGCCGCGCGCCGCATGCGCCCGCACCGCCTCCATCACGGGCGCGCGCACCGCAATCGCACCACAGCGCAGATAATCGCCATAGGAAAATCCGCCCGGCACCACCACGAGGTCAGTGCCCTCGGGGAGCTTCGGCTCCGTATGCCAGACCATCGCGGGCTCACGGCCGGAAACGAGCCGCAGCGTACGCGCCATGTCGCGCTCGCGATTGATGCCAGGAAACACAAGGACGGCGGCGCGCATCTAAAGCCCTAGTTCTTTCTCGACCCAGCGCACGACGCGGTCGCTGTTGAGGAATTCAAGGCCGACGCGTTCGGCCGCAGCAAGCCGCTCGCGGTCCGCGATGATGGTCGCGACCACGACATCACATTTATCGTTGAAGCCGATCGATAGAGCCGTGAGCGGCGCCTCATAGCGCATGTCGACACGGTAAGGACGGCTGCGTCCTTTCATATGGGCGACCAAAATTTCCCGGCCATCAGACAGGCCGACAAACTTGTCGCTGAAAATTTCAAGATCACCGACGCGATCGAGTTCTGCATCATCGGCAACGCCGGTCGCGCAATTGCAGAAACCGATCTTGGGACGGATATAAAGCTTGACCTCGGTGCCGCAATCGCCGGGCGCGCAACGAAAAGCTTTTCCAAGTCCCCACTGGTCAAGCAGGAATGGCCATTTGGTTTCCGCCCAGGCCGATGCCGGCACCATTGCATCCGGATTCGTGATGCCGACCGTTGCCGCATCGCCGGCAAGCAGACCAGCAAGACCAGCGCCGAGCGCGACAACCAGAATTCCGTTACGCAAGTTGCTCATTTCGGACCTTCAGCGCAGCAGCTCAACATTGTAGTTTTCGATCACAATATTAGCGAGCAGCTTATCGGCTGCCTGTTTGAGGGCAGCCTCGGCCTTCCTCCGGTCGCTGCCCTTAATCTCGATGTCGAACACCTTGCCCTGGCGGACGCTGGCTACGCCTGCGACACCAAGGGTCTTGAGCGCGCCCTCGATTGCCTTGCCCTGGGGATCGAGAATGCCGGATTTGAGCGTCACGGTCACGCGAGCTTTCATGACAGGATTGATCCTTCACATTTCCAATATGCCGACTATTCCTGAATCTCGCGATTCGGCCTCAAGGCCTTCTGAAATCGCGAAATTTTCTCATTTCGAACAGCCGGACGTCAGCGAAATACTAGCTCCAAACGCCCCTAATGGACAGGGGCCGCGGCACATTCCAGCAGTTGTCCATAACCCGGCAGACGGCCGCTTTCCCCGACGAGCCGCACGGCCGCCCAGAAGGCCGCGGGCGTACTGGAAACGACCGGCAGGCCGTGACGCACTTCCAGCGGTCGCGCAACGCCGAGCGTGCGCAACCCGCCGCACGAAATGAGAATTCCTTCCGCGCCCGGCGCCTTGGCAACCGCCTGCCCGGAGAGTTCGATGATATCGGCCTCGCTCTTGCGGCTCGGCCCTCCGAATTCCTGGATGTCAAAACATTCAAGCGCGAGTACGTCGATGCCTGAGGCTGCCAGCAGCTCGGTGAGCCGCTGGTTGACCACGTCCGTATAGGCGGTCGCGACGGCAACGCGCCTGGCGCCAACAGTGCGCAATCCGTCCACGATCGCCTGGCTCATGGTGCTCACCGGCCGGCCGGTCGCGGCGCGCAGGCGCTCCACCAACCGATCGTGTGCTTCCGGCCCACGGTAGAACGTCAAAGACGTGCCAATCACCATGATGGCATCGACGCCCTGCGCAACGAGGTGATCGGCGGCGGCCGGGATGGCATCGAATGCAGCCGCATATCCTTCCGGCGTGAGCGAACGCACGCCGACGCCACGCGGGATGAAACGCATGCCCGGATACATCTGCAGGCCTTCGTCGGGAATCTTGTCCTCCGAGTACGGGACAACGAGACCGATGGTGACGGATTCGCCCGATGTATTTCTGCTGCTGTCCTGGTTCACGTTTTCCCCGCGCTATTCCGTCCCGGCAGCGCCCGCTGCTTCCATCACTTTGCCCCAGCGCACGATCTCGGTCTTGATGTAGTCGCCGAGTTGCTGCGGCGTGCTTTCAACGGGCTGCCATCCGAGCGCGGAAAAATGCGCCCTGGTGTCGGCTGACGATGTGATGTCGTTGAAGGTCCGGTTGAGCTTCGCAACAATCGGCGCAGGCGTGGCGGCGGGCGCGACCGCGGCGATCCAGGCATTGGATTCATAATTCGCAACGCCGGCTTCCTGCATCGTGGGGATATCGGGCAGAGTATCGACGCGCGTGGCCGTGGTAACGGCCAGCACACGAAGCTTACCCTCGCGAATGAGCCCGTTGGCGGCACTGCCCACATCTGCGAACATCATCTTGACGTGGCCCGCAACCACATCCTGCACGGCCGGACCGCCGCCACGGTAGTTCACATTGACGATGTTAATGCCGGCAAGACTCTTGAAGAGTTCGGCGCCGACATGGTGCTGGGAGCCGACGCCGCCCGACGCATAGTTCATGCCCGGATTGGCCTTGGCGTAGCGGACCAGCTCCGCCACCGAACGCACCGGTAGCGACGGATGAACGACCAGCGCAAACGGCACCCGGGCCACGAGCGCGACCGGCGCAAAATCCCTGACGGGATCGAAGGGAAGCTTCTTGTAGAGCGACACCGAAATCGCAAAAGTCGAACTGGTGCCCAGCAGGAGCGTGTAGCCATCGGGCGCCGCCTTGGCGACGAAATTCGCCCCGATGGTGGTGCCGGAACCGGCGCGGTTTTCCACAATGAATGGCTGGCCAAGCCGCTGCTCCAGCCCCTTGGCGAAAAAGCGCCCCATCGCATCGGTGCCACCGCCCGCCGCATACGGCACGACGAAGCGCACGGGCTGGGTCGGATAGTCCTGGGCGTGGCTGAAGGCAGCGCCGATCGAGCCAAGAGCCACAGCCAAC
>JAXDQI010000330.1:0-45646 GCA_034667965.1 Gammaproteobacteria bacterium | reverse complement strand
GCGTGCCGGCGGCGCCCGGCGGGTTTGCGGGGCTCGGCGGGTTTGCGGGGCTCGGTGTGATCGCGGCGACCGGCGTGATCGTGGCGCCCGGCGTGATTGCGGCGTGCTTGACGTCGACCTGTTCGCCGCCCTTCGCCAGTCTGGCCAGATAGGTCGACAGCGCCTTGTCAGATGTGTGCCGCTTGTCGATTGCCGACGCCGGAACCGCGAGGTTGCTGTTCCAAAATTGGTCAAACACTCCCGATAGGCGCTGTATCATCGGGCCGGCCACCACGACGTCGTCGTCGCCGAACTGGGACTCCGGGTCGATCTGAAAATATTGATCGCCGATATTGCGTCCGCCGATGATCGCGACCGCATTGTCGGCGACCAAGAGCTTGTTGTGCATCCGGTAGTCCAACCGCCCTGAATCAAATAGCCATTCGGCGCCGCGCCAAAGCTTGAGGTGTCCGCGGTACCGCAGCGGATTGAAGAGACGGATTTCGATGCCGGGTTTCGCCGCCAGACTGAGTATTCTTTCGTCACCTGGGACGGCCTCTCCATCGTCCGTTATGACACGGATGCGGACCCCCCGATCAGCCGCGCGCAGCAATGCCTGAGCAATGAGGTCGCCGGACTTGTCGGAGCGAAATATATAAGTTTGAACGTCGAGCGAGCGTTGCGCGGCATCGATCATCTCGACCCGCGCGGTCAAACCATCGATGCCGGACGACAACATGCGAAAGCCGGAATCGCCGCCGTGCGATTTGGCGAGAGGCAAGAAAGCCTTGCCCAAAGCATTCTCGACCGAGGGTTCCGGGGCGCTCGATGAGGGTTTGGGCTGTCCGGTTCCCGGAGGCAGCGTGGTGCAGCCCCCGGCGGCGAGGAGCAGTCCAAGGAAGGCGATTGCACGAAAGGCAGCTGGTCGGATCATGAGGGCCGGTCGCATCAGGATTGTAGCTACCGGTGGCGGCGTGCGGCCACGCGAAATGCTTCGAGCATTGTCTTGTTCGGAAACGCGCGCTTCGGGATGGCGTGGCTGACGCCGACGCCTTGAAATAACAGGACCACGCGCTCGTTTTCCCGGAGGCTCTGCAATTCCGTCCACAGGACTCGTTCGGTCAAGGAGCCGGCGGGCTGAATCGTGACGCCGCGCTCATCCCACGTGGCCGCGGTGGGTAGCCGCAGCGTCGGATTCCGGCTGAACGCAGTCATCGCCGCTTCCTTGACCTTGGCGATCTGCATCAGCCGGAAGGCGCCGAGGCTGGCTGTGAGTCCGATGAGAAGAGGCAATATAGTTATTCTCCACGGCGACACGGACCACGCCAACAGTGCGGCAACCGAGGCGGCAAACAGTCCCAACTCCAGTTTCGGACGAATGCCGATCGCTAGCAAGCGAGCGGACGTGATGTCATCGACATTCAGCGTGTATTCAACCGCCATGTGGACGGATCACGGACGTGAGGCAGTCTTCTGCGCACGGAACGCCGCCCAGCTTTGATCGATCAGGTAGGCGTGAATGTTGTCGACGTCCTTCTCGCTCAGGATGTCGTCGAAGCGTTCCATTCCCGCAGGGGCGAGCAAGCCATGTAGAACGATGTCCTTGAATTGGGCATGCAGCCCCGCATTGAGCCTGCGCAAATCCGGAGTGGAACTTACGCCCAGAGCGTGGCAGCGCGAACATTCTTCGATGAATTTGACCTCGCCGGCATGGATGGATTCCTTGGAGGCCGTTTGCGCCGGCGGTTTTTCAAACGGCGGGAGCACGCGCTCCGCCGGCGGCGGCACGGGACCCCCGCCCAATTTGAAGGCGATGATCCGATTGGTGTTTTCAAACTTCACGATCGCGCTGCTCGGCGGCGCCGGACCCTCGGCGATGCCGGTGCCGCCATAACCCACTTGAACGGCGACGTACTGCACTCCGTTCACCGCATAGGTTGCCGGCGCCGCCATGATGTGACTGCCGGTATGGACTACCTTGAGCACCTTGCCGGTGTCTGCGGCGTACACCCAGAGGCCGCCGCTGCCGCGGCCCTGGAACACCAGGTTGCCGGCGGTGGAGGTGACACCGCCGTCGTAGCCGCGAACGCCCGACGAAGTTTCGTACTCCCACACGATTTTCTGAGCCACCGGATCCCAGGCGCGGAGGAGTTCGCGCACGAGCTTCGGTTTTCTCGTGGCGTTGAGGTCCTTGAGGTCGGGCAGGGGACCGTAGAGCCGTTTCAAGTCGCCGGCATCGTAGGTGTCGTCGGGGAAGATGCCGTTCGTGGTAAAGAATCCGTCGAGAAATTTAACATCGCCGCCGTTGTGAACCAAGTCCACCCAGACGGCGGGCACATCGAGCACCGGTATGTAGACGAGATGCGTCTGTGCGCTCAACGACATGGGATTCCAGGTGTGGGCTCCCGACCACGACGGATACACGTTTTTGGGCGAGGAGTACCAATCGGAGGTCGGGGTGGTCACGGGCCGGCCGGTCTTCATGTCGACGCCGGTGGCCCAGTTGATGTACGTGAAATTCTTGGCCGACAGCAGCTTGCCGCTCTCGCGATCGAGAACGTAGAAAAATCCGTTCTTGTTCGCCTGAATGATGACGCGGTGCGTCGCACCTCCCACGTCGAGGCTGGTCAAAATCATCTTCTGTGTGGCGTCAAAATCCCAACTATCGCGCGGAGTGGTCTGGTAGTACCAAGCGAGCCGGCCGGTATCCGCGTGCAACGCGATGATCGATGCCGTATAAAGGCTGTCGAGCCTGGCAGGCCCCAGCTGCCTAAGGTCGTAGGGCGCCGCGTTGGCGGTGCCGAAATACACCAGTTTCAGTTCAGGGTCGTAGGCGAAACCGTCCCAGGCGGTGCCGCCCAGCTTGAACGCCGGGTCACGCGAGGCATCCCATGTCTTGGCGGCCGCGGCCAGCTCCGGGTTCTCCAAGGGCTGCCCGACGGCCGGCGGCACCGTGTAGAAGCGCCATTTCAAAGCGCCCGTCTCGAGGTCGTATGCCGTGACGTAGCCGCGTACGCCGCCGTGCCCCATGTCGGAGCCCGCGTTGCCGATCACGACCTTGTCGCCGGCGATCTGAGGCGCGCCGGTGCTGGCATACGGCAACTTGTGATCGGTGATGGTGTCGGCTTCCCAGATTTTTTGGCCGGTGGCCGCATTGATCGCGTGCAGGCGCCCGTCTCCCGAGGCGACGTAGACCTTTCCCTTCCAAACGGCGACCCCTCGGTTGACGAGGTCGCAGCACGGATTTCGGCCTGCGAAATAGTCGCTCTTGGGGTCGTACCGCCAGACCTCGCGGCCCGATACCGCGTCGACCGCATAGACGTAGCCCCAGGTCCCGGAGGTGTACAAGACGCCGTCGACGACCACTGGCGTGGCTTCCTGCCCGCGTAACGGGCTGCCCAGGTCGTACTGCCAGGCAAAACCCAAGTTCTTGACGTTCGACGCATTGATGGCCGTCAACGGTGAGTAATAGGAACCGCTTTGGTCGCGCCCGCCGGTATACCAATTCTGTGGCTCGGAGTCGGCGGCTGCCAGTCGCGATTCGTCGACGCTGCCGGGTATCCGGCTCGTCGCGGTCGTCGCGGTCGTCGCGGCGGGAGCCGTCGCGCCAGGGGTCGTCGCGGCGCCGAGTGCTGCGCCGATCGGCAGCCAAAGAACCATGATGAAAACGATGCGACCGACGGCGCGCAAACAGATCGGCGATGGGGTTCGTGACAAGACCGGTTCTCCTGAAGGGCTCGAAGGCTTAGGGCACACATTCGGCGCCAAAGTTATCACGAGTCAGATTAGTTCTACCGTGTTAGGCGCGGGCGACGCGAAATACTCAGTCACGCCCCATGCGCTCGGCGAGGACGAAGCCCAAGGCCATGATCCAGAGCACCGCTGTCATGGCTTGGCCGCCGAAGTGCTGTACGACGATTCCGGTGGCGGCAGGGCCGATGCTGCTCGCCACACTCCAGGTGAAGGCGATCAGACCGGAGGCGCGCAGCAGCGCCGCACCGCTGAAGCGCTCGCCGCTCGAGACCATGGAGAGCGTGTACACCGAACCGGCGACGCCGCCGAGCACAAAGAGATACAACTCCCACAGGCCCGGGACGGTGATCAGCAGCGGCAGCAGCGGCAGCAGACCGCACAAGATCATGCCGGCGGTGCGGTGTACGCGAGCGTGGCCGAAGCGGTCCGCCAGCCAGCCGGCGGCGAATTGCAGTGTGGCATCGCCGATAAACACGACGACGACGGCCGCCAGAGCACGGCTCTGACTAAAACCATGGTCGAGGGCAAGCAGCGGCAGAAAACTCAGCATGATGTTGTCGAAAGCTGCGAATAGCGCGGCTCCCGCCACGATGGCCGGAGCGATCCTGACGATGGTCAACCACGACGCCGCGGTATTCTTGACGCCCGGCGCTTCGCGATATCCCGGGCGTGCCGCGGGCAGGTCACGCGCCAGGGCGATTCCCGGAATGCCGAGCAAAAACACGGCGCCGCAGATCAAGAACGCATGAAGGGGAACATGTGCGACCGCATCGGTCAGGATGGGCCCCAACACCTGACACAGCGTGAAGCTGGTGGTGTAAATGGCGACCACCCGACCGCGGACGGCATCGCCGGGCAACGAGTTGATCCAGGCTTCGCCGATGACGAACAGCGGCGCCATGGCGACACCGAACAGCGCGCGCAGCACAGCCCAAACCCACAGAGAATCTACATACTGCAGGGAGATCACCGACGCGGCGGCAACCGTCACGCACCACAGCATGACCCGCCGCCGCCCAAAACGGATGGTCGCCCGGGGCGACGCAAGGGTCCCCGCCATACCGCCGGCCGCGGCGGCGGCGGCCATCCAACCCACCACCTGCGGCCCCGAGCCGCGCGCCGTCAACTGAAGCGCGGTCAGCGGCAGGGTGCTGCCCACCCCGATGCCGAGCACGGCCACGCTGGAAGTGATGGCCGCGAAATCGCGCCACAGATGTTTTTCGAGCATTGGAGCGTTCGCTAGTCTTCTTCGCTCGCGTAGATGATGACAGACAACATGCGGATGGGAACCTTTTCCAGGTGTTCCGGACCATGCGCCACATCGCCCCTGAAAGTGAGGGTATCCCCCCGCCTGAGAACGTACGTGTGACGCCCATGGCGGTAGTGCATGACGCCCGAAAGCAGATGAATGAACTCAACGCCCGGATGTTGGAACCCCGGAAACACTTCGCTGCGATCGTTCAGGGTCACCAGGAACGGCTCGAATATCTTGCGGGGACCGCGTTGTGCCGCCAACAGGTGATAGGTGTGGCCGCGCCGCGTGCCGCTGCGCACCGTCTCGAGGCCTTCGCCGGCGCGGATCAACTGCGCGCCGCCATCGTCGGCTCCCACCCGTTGCATCAGAACCGACGCGGTGACGCCGAGGGCGTGCGACAGCGCGACGATGGTCTCCAGGCTCGGCGAGACGCGGCCCGTCTCCAGCCGGCTCAGCATGGCGCTGCTGATGCTGGCCCGACCGGCGACATCAGCCAGTGTAAGATTCTGACTCTCGCGCAGGCGGCGCGCGGTGCGCCCCAAATCGATGGCGGGACTATCGGCGGGCCTTTGCTTCAACTTGGCCATTGCACAATACGCAAATTAATTTGCTCCACAGTTAAAGATCGTGCTTATATTCGCACGAAGCCAATTGTGCTGTTAAACGAAAATCCGCATGCCCCATCGATTACTGCGTTTCGGCTGGTCGCGCAAGCACCCGGAACCTCGGATGTTCACGCACCATGAGTCGTTGAAGCCGGCCTACGACGTCGTGATCATCGGCGCCGGCGGCCACGGCCTGGCGTCCGCTTATTACCTCGCCCGCGACCACGGCATCCGCAACATCGCGGTGCTCGAGAAAGGCTACATCGGCGGCGGAAACACCGGCCGCAACACTACCATCATCCGCTCCAACTATCTGACCCCCGAAGGCGTCAAGTTCTACGATGAAAGCCTGCGGCTGTGGCAGGATCTGGGCGAAGATTTCGATTTGAATCTCTTCTATTCCACCCGCGGCCATTACACGCTGGCGCACACCGATTCGGCCATGCGCACGATGCGTTGGCGCGCCGAGGTGAACAAGCATTTCGGCGTGCGTTCGGAAGCCGTGGATGCCGCTTTCGTGAAGCGCGCGATTCCGAGCATCGACATGAGCTGCGGCGGCCATGCGCCGATTCTGGGAGCGCTGTTCCACGCGCCCGGTGCGATCGCCCGGCATGATGCCGTGGCGTGGGGATACGGCCGCGGCGCCGACCGGCGCGGCGTGGAAATCCATCAACAGACCGAGGTCACCGGCATCCGGGTGCAGGGTGGCCGGATCGTGGGCGTCGACACCACGCGCGGAAGCCTGGCGACGCCTCGAGTTCTGTGCGCGGTGGCGGGATTCACTCCGCGAATCCTCGACATGGTGAATCTGAAGACGCCGATCTACGTGCACCCGCTGCAGGCGATGGTTTCCGAGCCGGTAAAACCGTGGCTCGACCCCATCATCGTGTCCGGATCGTTGCACGTCTACGTATCGCAGACCGCGCGCGGCGAACTGGTCATGGGCGCTTCGCTCGATCCATACGAATTGCATCAGACCCGATCCACTCTCGATTTCGTCGAAGGGTTGTGCTCGCATATGCTCGACATGTTCCCGTTCCTCTCCGAGGTGAAGGTCAATCGTCAATGGGCGGGCCTCTCCGACATGACGCCGGATTTCGCGCCCATCATGGGCGTGACGCCGGTGGAAGGATTCTTCCTCGACGCCGGGTGGGGAACCTGGGGCTTCAAGGCGACGCCGGTGTGCGGCAAGACCATGAGCCACACCGTCGCCACCGGGCACAATCACCCGTTGATCGAAGGTTTCACGATGGATCGGTTCGCGCGCTACCAGCTCACCGGCGAAAAGGGCGCGGCGTCGGTGGGGCACTGAGATGACGGATCGACGATGAAAATCATGGTGTGCCCCTTGAACGGGCCGCGTCCGGTCTCGGAATTCGCGTACGGCGGCGAAGTCCGCCCGAGCCCCGACCCGGATAGCTGCACGGATGCCGAGTGGAGCACATACGTGTTCAATCGGTCCGGATCTCCCGGCGTCAAATACGAATGGTGGTGCCACATCGCGTCGGGCTTCTGGTTCATTGCCCTGCGCGACACCGCGTGCGATATCGTGCTGGGGACTTTTCCCGCCGAGGCCGCGCGGCGGGGATTGCCGGAGCGCGCACCATGATGTATCGGCTCGAGGCGGCACCGGAGGAATGGATCGATCGGTCGGTCCCGCTCTCGTTCGTGTTCGAGGGGAAGCGATACCAGGGTTATCGCGGCGACACGATCTCGTCCGCGCTCGCGGCGGCAGGCGTCCCTTATCTCGCGCGCAGCTTCAAATATCACCGGCCGCGCCACATTTTGTCGTTCGCCAATCACGACAGCAACACGCTGTTCCAGGTGGATGGCGTGCCGAATGTGCGGGGCGATGTCACGCTCGTCAGCCAGGGCATGCGCGCATCCGCGGTCAACACCTTCGGCGGACTGGTCGATGACAAGGCGCGGTTGCTGGACCGGCTGGCTCGCTGGCTGCCGGTTGGCTTCTATTACAAGGCGTTTCACACCAAGCGCCTGTTCCCGCGTTGGGAACGCATGTTCAGAACCCTTACCGGTCTGGGAGCGGTCTCGCTCGATGCGGCACGTCGAACCACGCCCAAGCGCTACGGGTTCTGTGACGTTCTCGTGGTCGGGGGAGGTCCGAGCGGCCTGTCGGCGGCCCTCGCGGCGGCGGCGGCAGGCGCGCGCGTCGCGTTGGTCGACGAATCGTTCCGATTGGGCGCGAGCGGACTCGGTCTACACGACGGTGAGCGGCGCGCCACTCGCGCGTTGATCGAATCCGTGAATGGCTCAGCCCGCATCACCGTATCTTCCGCCACCGTCGCAGCGGCCTATTACGCCGATCATTGGATCGCGCTCGCGGATGCGACGCGCCTGACCAAATTGCGGGCGAAAGCCGTGGTATTTTCCACCGGTGTGATCGAACAGCCCGCGGTATTTCGCAACAATGATCTGCCCGGCGTGATGCTGGCCTCCGCGGCCTCGAACCTGCTGCTGCGCTACCGGGTGGCGCCGGGCCTAAGGGCCGTGGTGGTCGCCGGGAACCTGGAGGGGTACCGCACCGCCCTTGGCCTGCATTCGCAGGGTGTGCGAATCGCCGCCATCGTCGATCTGCGCGCCGACCTTACCGCCGAAGACGCGGCGGCCGCCGCCGAATGCGCGGCGGCGGGAATGGCGGTGTATCGGTCGCATGCGCCTTACGAGGCGATTGCCGGCGCGGCCGGCGCGGTCGTCGCGCTCAACATCGCGCCGCTCGCCGCCGTGCCGCGTGCTGGCGTGCCGCTCGCCGGTGCGCCGCTTGCTGGCGCGGGGCGGCCCGAACCGGCGGGCCGAATCGACACGGGCAAACTCCGGCGCATCGAATGCGACTGCATACTGATGAGCGTCGGATGGGCTGCGGCCGCGAATCTACTATTGCAAGCCGGCGGGACCACGCGCTTTTCGGATGCCTTGCAGCAGTACATCCCGAGTTCGCTGCCCGCGGGAATTTTTGCGTGCGGCCGTTTGAACGGCGTGTACGACTTCGACGCGCGCGTCGCGGACGGTGCGCGCGCCGGATCGGCGGCCGCGGCACACGCCGGATTTGGCGTGGCAAGCGGCGCGGACATCGCGCGCGCAGACCGTTGCCCATCGCATTCCTTTCCCATCATCGATCATCCACAGGCGAAGAATTTCGTCGACTTCGATGAGGACCTGCAGGTCAAAGACTTGGAGAATGCCGCTCAGGAGGGGTTCGATTCGAGCGAGCTTCTGAAGCGCTACAGCACGGTGGGCATGGGACCATCGCAGGGCAAGCACTCCAACATAAATGCCTTGCGCGTACTGGCGCGATACCGCGGGGTCGGCGTCGAGCGGCTGGGACTGACCACCTCCCGCCCCATGTACCACCCGGTGCCGCTGAAATTGCTGGCCGGCCGAAGTTTCAACCCGGAAAGGCGCACGCCGGTGGACGCGGAGCACACCCGCCTGGGTGCGGTTTGGATGCCGGCCGGAAACTGGCGCCGTCCCGAGTACTATGCGGTCTCCGGCGAGACCCGCGCCCAGAGCATCGAAGCGGAAGTTGCGGCGGTACGCGGCGGTGTCGGCCTCATCGATGTGGGGACCCTGGGAAAGATCGAGATCCATGGGCCGCAAGCCGGTCTGTTCCTGGACCGCGTGTATACGGGCAAGTTTTCGGATCTCAAAGTGGGCATGACCCGTTACGGATTGATGCTGGACGAATCGGGCGTCATCATCGATGACGGCGTGATCGCCCGCATGACACCCGAGATGTTCTATTTCACGACCACCACGGGCGGGTCGGCGACGGTATTCCGCGAGTTGCAACGGTGGAACGCGCTGTGGGGTCTGGATTGCGGGCTCGTCAATGTGACCGGCCATCGCGCGGCGTTCAACTTCGCCGGTCCTTTGAGCCGCGAGCTGTTGCAGCCCCTGACCGACACGGACTTGGGCGAAGCCGGCTTTCCTTTCCTGGGGGTGCGCACCGGCCGAGTGGCCGGCGCGCCGGCGAGGCTGCTGCGCGTCGGATTCGTCGGCGAACTCGGCTTCGAAATTCATGTATCCGCGAGCGATGCCGCGCACGTGTGGCGGTCACTGCACGCCGCCGGGTTGCCGCGGGGCTCGCGGCCTTTCGGGGTCGAGGCGCAGCGTGTGCTGCGGCTCGAGAAAGCCCACTTCATCGTGGGTCAGGATACGGACGGCCTGACCGACCCCTTCGAAGCGAATGCCTCCTGGGCGGTGCAGATGCAAAAGCCATTTTTTGTCGGACAGCGCAGCTTGCGGGTCTTGAAGACGCGCGGTCCCCGTCAGACGCTGGTGGGCATCGAATTACTGGATCCCGCCCGGATGCCGAAGGAATGCCACCTGGTGATCGAGCAGGGTGCCATTGCCGGGCGCATCACCAGCGTGGCGCACTCGCGCACCTTGAACAAGCCGATCGGCCTCGCAATGCTGTCGCCGGAACTGGCGCGATCGGGCGGCGAGATCGAAATCCGGGGCGACAACCGCGAAATTCTGAAGGCGCGCATAACGGCGACGCCGTTTTACGACCCGAAGAATGCCCGGCAACGGTCGATTGCCGCGGCATGAGCGCGCTCGAGTTCAAGAGAAGGAACGGCTGCGAGCGCTTCGGACTCAAGGGACCGCTCGCGGCAGAATGGCTGGAAGCGCGCGGCATCGCCGTCCCGGCGGCGCCCAATCGATGGACCGCCGCCGCCCGCCCGAGCGCGATTGCGGATCCGGGGGCGGACGATGAGTCGATGGCGGGCGACGTGTTGCTGGTGGCGCGGCTCGGAACCGCTGAATTTTTCCTCGAGGATTGCGCCGCGGGAAGCAGGTTGCGCATCCTCGAACCCGCGCCGGAATCGCCGCAGTCCGGCGTGTATCCGGTGTTGCGCGAGGACGCGGCGTTTTCGCTGTCGGGCCCGGGTTCGTACGACGTGCTCGCGCAGGTATGCAATGTGAATTTTGCGGATCTCGAATTGGCTTCGCAGCCCGTCATCATGACGTTGATGATAGGCGTCGCGGTCCTGGTCGTGCCGCAGATGGTGAGTGCATGGCCTCGAATTCGGATCTGGTGCGATCCGACCTTCGGGGAGTACCTTGAAGAGTCTCTGGGGACGGTCGTCACGGAGAGCGGCGGCAACTACAGACGGTAAACTTGAGAGGAGACCGGGAATGAATCGGGAACAGGCGAAAGTGTTCTTCGAACAGAACAGCATCCGCTATGTATTGGCGCAGTTCGTGGACATTCACGGCTCCGCCAAGGCGAAGGCCGTGCCGGTTGAGCACTTGGACATGGTGCTGACCGACGGCGCGGGATTCGCAGGCTTTGCGCTGTGGGGTTTTGGGATGGGTCCCGAGGGTCCGGACTACATGGCGGTCGGCGATCTTGCGACGCTGCAGAGCATCCCGTGGATGCCCGGCTACGCCCGCCTCATCTGCAACGGCGTCGTGAACAAGAAACCCTATCCCTACTGTTCACGGGTGGCGCTGCAAACGCAGATCGCACGGCTCACCGAACGCGGACTCACGATGTTCACCGGGATCGAGCCGGAGTTCATGATGCTGGCGCGCCGCGCGGACGGCAGTTTGGGGCCGGCCGATGCCACCGACGATCTCGACAAACCCTGCTACGACTACAAGGGGCTGTACCGCACGCGCGAAGCGCTCGACGAGATGGTGAGCGGCCTGCGCGCCGTCGGGATCGACGTGTACCAAATCGATCACGAAGACGGCAACGGTCAGTTCGAAATCAATTTCACCTACGCCGACGCCCTCAAATCCGCGGACAATTTCACCTTCGTGAAAATGGCGGCGAGTGAAATCGCGCGCAAGCACGGCATGATCGCCTCGTTCATGCCCAAGCCGTTTTCGAACCGCACCGGCAGCGGCGCTCACTTCCATGTGTCGGTGGGTTCGGCGGCGCAGAAAAATGCGTTCCACGATCCCGGCGACAAGTCCGGCATGGGCCTGTCCACCATGGCGTATCAGTTCCTGGCGGGGGTGCTCACGCACGCGCGCGCTTTTTGCGCGGTTGCGGCGCCGACGGTCAATTCGTACAAGCGCCTCGTGGTCGGGCGATCGCTGTCGGGGTCCACGTGGGCGCCCGCCTATATTGCGTACGGCGACAACAATCGAACCGCGTGCGTCCGCATTCCGCACGGACGGTTGGAAGTGCGGTTGCCGGATTCCGGATGCAACCCGTACCTGGTCTCCGCGGCATTGATCGCGGCCGGCCTCGACGGGATCGACCGCAAGCTCGATCCCGGTCCCGCGCAGAACATCAACCTGTACCAACTGTCGATGGAAGAAATCACGGCCAAGGGCATCAAGCTGCTGCCGCAGTCATTGAACGAAGCCATCGATGCGCTGGAAGAGGACCCGGTGATCTGCAATGGGTTGGGTCCCGAGCTTGCTCGAGAATTCATCAGTTTGAAGCGCATGGAATGGACCGAATATTCGCGTCACGTGTCCGAATGGGAATCCAAACGCTATCTTGAATTTTTTTAGGCGATTTATTTCAGGAGCCGCCGCATGTGTGGAATTGTCGGTCTGTTGGTGAAGACGCCTTCCCTACGCCATCAATTGGGGGCGCTCATGGTGCCCATGCTGACCGGTATGACGGAACGCGGCCCCGATTCGGCCGGGCTGGCGGTCTACACCGCGCCGGTGTCCGAAGGCCGGCACAAGCTCAGCCTCTACAGCGGCGAGCACGCGGTGGATTGGTCCGAACTTCTCGGGCGGGTCCGCCGCGCGTTCGCTGAGGCGCATGAGATCGCGCCGCACGGCAATCAGGCGGTGTTGACCACCGCGGCCGACCCCGATCATGTCGTGAGCTGGCTGAAGCGCAATGCTCCGGGCGTCGCAGTGCTTTCGGTGGGTCACTCCATCGACCTCTACAAGGACGTGGGAGCGCCTGCCGACATCGCGCGCCGCTACCAATTCAGCGAACTCAGCGGAACCCACCTGGTCGGACACACCCGAATGGCGACCGAGTCGGCCGTGACTCCGGCGCACGCGCACCCATTCACCGCGGGACGGGATTTCTGCCTGGTGCACAATGGCTCGCTGTCGAATCCGCACCTGGTGCGCAAGCACCTGGAACCTCTCGGCATCGAATTCGAAACGGACAACGACACCGAAGCCGCCTGCCGCTTCTTCGAGTGGCGGCTGCGCGAAGGCGACGATCTCGAGCAGGCGGTGGAGCGCGGATTCAGTCAGCTGGACGGCTTCTTCACCTTCTTGATGGGAACCGACCAAGAGCTGCTCATCGTGCGCGACGCGTTTGCGTGCAAGCCGGCCGTGGTCGCGGAAACGGACGACTATGTCGCCATCGCATCGGAATTCCGCTCGCTCGCGCATTTGCCCGACATCGGTCAGGCTTCGTTGTTCGAGCCCAAGCCGGAGGAGATCTATTCATGGCGAATCTGAAGCCCGTCCCGTCGGCGCGAGAGTTCGATCTGTCGCGGGATTCGTTGCGCCAGCTCAATCTCTACCTGCACAAGCACGCGGTGGAGGAGGGCATTTCGAGGATCGGGGTGCGGAACCCCGATGGAGCGCATTCGATCGCCTGCGGCCTCGACGCCGAGCTCGACGTGCAGATCCACGGGCACGTGGGCTATTACGTGGCGGGAATGAATCAGCATGCTTCGGTCACCATCCACGGAAACGCCGGACCGGGCGCCGCGGAAAACATGATGTCCGGGCGCGTGCATGTCAAAGGCTTCGCATCGACCTCCGCGGGCGCATCGGCGCATGGCGGTCTGCTGGTCATCGATGGCGATTCCTCATTGCGTTGCGGCATTTCATTGAAGGGCGCGGATATCGTAGTCGGCGGCAGCGTCGGCAGTTTTTCGGCGTTCATGGCGCAGGCGGGACGCTTGGTCATCTGCGGCGATGCCGAGGATGCGCTGGGCGATTCGCTGTACGAAGCCGTGATCTACGTTCGAGGCCAGGTCCGCTCACTCGGCGCCGACGCGCGCTTCGAACCGATGACGGATACGGATCGTGCGGCCGTCAAAGGCTTGCTCAGCCTCGCCGGCCGATCCGAGGATCCGGGCACGTTCAAGCGCGTCGCGTCCGCAAAGAGTCTCTATCACTGGCATGCCGATGCCAATCAGGAGTATTGACCGCAATGAGTGGCGTTAAGCTCGAGGAATCGGCGGGATTCGACCGCCACACCATAGATTACATTCAGCGCGCGGCTGCGACCGGTCTGTATGAAATTCGCGGATTGGGCGCGAAGCGCCGCGTGCCCAATTTCGACGACCTATTGTTCCTGGCGGCATCGCTGTCGCGCTATCCGCTCGAAGGGTATCGGGAACGCTGCGCCACCAAGACCGTGCTCGGGACCCGGTTCGCCTCCAAGCCGATTGAACTTGCGATTCCAATCACGGTTGCCGGCATGAGCTTCGGCGCGCTGTCCGCACGCGTCAAGGACGCGCTCGGCCGCGCCGCGACGGAGGTCGGAACCTCCACCACGACCGGCGACGGCGGCATGACGGCGGAGGAGCGCGCATCCTCGAAGACGCTGGTGTATCAGTGCCTCCCCTCGCGCTACGGCTTCAATCCCGACGACGTGCGGCGCGCCGACGCCATCGAAATCGTCATCGGTCAGGGTGCGAAGCCGGGCGGCGGCGGCATGCTGCTCGGGCAGAAGGTCAATCCGCGCGTCGCACGCATGCGAACCTTACCGGAGGGCGTGGACCAACGGTCTGCCTCGCGCCATCCCGACTGGACCGGCCCCGATGATCTCGTCATCAAGATCAAGGAGTTGCGTGAAATCACCGATTGGGAAAAGCCAATTTATGTGAAGGTCGGTGCGACTCGGGTGTTCAACGACGTGAAGCTGGCCGTGCATGCGGGTGCCGACGTCGTGGTGGTCGACGGAATGCAGGGCGGGACCGCCGCCACCCAGACCGTATTCATCGAGAACGTCGGGATTCCGACGCTGGCGGCCTTGCGGCAGGCGGTCGATGCGCTGGATGATCTGAATATGCGCGGCACGGTGCAGCTGGTGATTTCCGGCGGAATTCGCAGCGGCGCCGACGTTGCGAAGGCGCTGGCCATGGGCGCCGATGCGGTGGCGATCGGGCAGGGGGTGTTGGTGGCGCTCGGCTGCAACAGCGACACTTATATCACCGACGGCAACCATGTGTCCGCGCGCGATGATTACGCCGCGCTCGGCACGGCGCCCGGCTTCTGTCACCATTGCCACACGGGCAGGTGTCCGGTCGGAGTCACGACGCAGGATCCGCAGCTCGAATTGCGGCTCGATCCGGGCGTGGGTGCCAAACGGCTCAGGAATTACTTGAAGACGCTGAACATGGAACTGACCACCATCGCGCGGGCCTGCGGCAAGCAGGACGTGCACCACTTGGAAAAAGAGGACTTGGTGGCTTTGACGGTCGAGTCGGCCGCGATGGCGGGTGTGCCGCTTGCGGGGACGTCGTGGATTCCGGGGCAGGGGACAGCACCATGATCGTGGAAATTGCACAGTTGACCATCACTGCCGGCCGGGAAACCGAATTCGAATCGGCATTCCGGACCGCGATTTCGGCGGCGACGGGGAGCCCTGGCTATCTGGCGCACGAATTGCGCCGGTCGATCGAGTCGCCCAACCGCTATCTGCTGCGGATCGAGTGGGCCACGCTCGAAGATCATACGGTTGGTTTTCGCGGCTCGCCGGCCTTCACCCGCTGGCGTTCCCAGGTGGGACCATTCTTCGTCATTCCGCCCGTCGTAGAGCATTTTGAGCCGGTGACGGGCGAGGAGGTCTGACGCGGCGAACGAGAATACCCACCAGCGCGCGCAGGCCACGCCGGTCACGCCGGTCACGTCATCGATCGCGTATCTTCCGCAAGTAGCGCTTTTCGAATATTGCCACAGGCAGCGGTTTACTGAACAAATATCCCTGCATCTCATCGCAGTTCAACGACTCCAAGGCCCGCCATTGCTCATCGGTCTCCACACCCTCCGCCACCACCTTGAGGTTCAGCGAGTGTGCGAGCCCGATGATGGTGGAGACGATCGCCAAACCCTCGGGCCCGGCATTCACTTCGTGGACGAATGAGCGATCGATCTTGAGGGTATCCAGAGGTAGCTTGGTCAAGTAGTTCAGCGAGGAGAAGCCCGTACCGAAGTCGTCGATCGCGATACCGACGCCAAGCGCGCGAATCGCGTTCAAATTGGCGACGTTGTGGTTGATGTCCTGCATGAGCATGCTCTCGGTGATCTCCAGTTCCACCGCCGACGCGGCTCGCGCGTCCACGTCTATCGCCTGTTTCACCGTCGCCACGAAGTCGCGATGCTGCAGCTGCAGCGGCGATACATTCACCGCGATGGGCACTGCCGCAAGGCCGGCACTGTCCCATCGCAGGTAATCCTCGATGGCTTGGCTCATCGCCCAGCGCCCCACTTCATAAATCAGCCCGGTCTCCTCCAAGACGGGGATGAATTTCCCCGGCGGCACCAGGCCCGTGGCCGGGTCGTTCCAGCGGATCAGCGCCTCGGCGCCCGTCACTTGACCCGTCTTGATTTTGACCTTGGGTTGATAATGCAGCACGAATTCCTTCCGCTCGTACGCGAGGCGCAGCTGATTCTCGAGTGCGAGCCTGCCCGCCACCGCGCGCGTCATTCTCTGCGCATAGAAGAGGTACGGATCGCGGTTGGACTTGGCCTTCTTCAACGCGGCTTCGGCGTGCTGGCAGAGAACATTGGCGTCGGCACCGTCATCCGGAGAAAGTGCGACACCAACCTTCGCGGCGATCCGAAACGCCACGTCATTCAAACGAAAAGAATGGCTCGACAGATCATCCAGCATCCGCCCAACGGCATGCGCCACTTCCTCTCCTCGTTTCACCTGCGGCAGCATCATGCCGAATTGGTCCCCGTCGAATCGGGTCAAGAGGGCGGCGTCGCCGGCGGCTTGCGTCAACCAATCGGCGACCTGCCGCAACAGCGCGTCCCCGGACGCTCGACCGAGCGTGTCGTTGATGTCCTTGAATCGTTCCAAGTCGATCACCAGCAAGGCGAGCCGGTATCCGCCGCCTGCGGCGGTACGCATTTGCTGTGCCAATCGATCGACGAACAGGCCGCGGTTCGCCAACCCGGTGAGGGCGTCGTAGTAGCAGAGATAGTCGTATCGCTCCTGTTTCTCGATGTGATCGATCGCGAAGGAAATGTCGCCGGCCACTTCCATCAGCAGACGCATCTCTTCATCGAGGAAAAATTCGGTCTCGGCGGCGTACAGCACTAGCACGCCGACCACAAGGTCGGCGGCCATCAACGGTATGACGACCATCGAGTTGCAGTCAAATTCGATGTGTCTCGCACGGAACGCCACTCGCTCGTCATTGCGCGAATCGTTCGCCACGATGGGCGTTTTCTCGCGGATCGCCTGCTTGATCATCTCCGTCAAGGCGCCGGCGCTCGCCGACAAGATCTCTTCGGCGGCGCAAACCGCCCGCTTGTCCTTGCCATCCACCACGACCGCGGCCAGCCGAGATCCGCCGTGATCGACAATGGCGATGACGGCGAGCAGGAATCCGCCTTGGGCCACGGCGATGCGACAAGCCTGCCTGAATAACTCATCACGGGCACGCACGCGCACGATGAGCGTGTTGATCCCGCTCAACGTGACATTGACCCGGAGGAGGTACGCGATACGCTCTTCCGCCCGCTTTCTTCCGGTGACATCCTCGCCGATGCTTGCCGTCCCGATCTGCTCGCCGGCCCGGGAGCGCAATGCCACGCTGTTCCAGCGTATGAGGCGCCGCTCCCCCGCGCGCGTAAAGATCTCGTTGTCGTGAGTCCATTGCGCGGGGGCGTCGCCGCTCGGCATGGTGCCGCGCGCCGGTGCAGCGACCCGGCCGGCACGCAAGAAAATCTCGGGAAAGCTGCGGCCGATGACTTCCTCGAGTTTCCAGCCCGTCAGCCGCAGCAAGTAGTCGCTGCAAAACGCGATGCGGCCGTCCAGATCGATCACGATCGAGGCGAGTTCCATATCGCGCACGGCGTCGCTGAAGCTCGGCTCGATTTCGCGCAGCGCCCGCATGATCCGCGTGGCGACTATCGGCTGCGGTTCGACGGTCGGCACGGCGCCCACGTCGTACTCATCGATTCGCGGAGGATCGTCGTTCATGATGACGTATCGGCGCGGCAGGTGGAATCTGCAACGCTCAGGCGGCCGAGGCACGTTCACACAAAAGCGTGACGCGCGGCGCGCCCCGCGCAGCGTAATGCATTGCTGCGCGAATGCGCCACGGCTGCGCCGACAAAGATACTAGGGCGAACCTGCGTACCGATTAAGGAGTACCCGGCATCGACGAACGCAGTCGTGATCTCGAGCACGCAGCGTTGTGAGTCCAACTTATATCGCTGGAGAATCTCTTCAGTTCCAGCGCGGCCGCCGTTACAGCAACCTCGACACTTGGACGCTGCCGTAGGTCTGCTGCGACCATCGACGAATATGACCTCACTTCGCAAAGGTATAGGGATTTCATGAAAAAGGTATTTGCTGCTACCGCATTGGCCGCGGTATTTCTGAGCCATACGGCTGAGGCTGACATCGGCTTCAATGCCATCGGCGATATGTTCACCTATAACGGCTTCGGCACGGCCGGCGTCGCGCGCTCCGACACCGACGGCGGCGAATTCGTGCAAGAGTTTCAGAATTTGGGCGCCGGCAAAAATTTCGATTGGAAGACAGACAGCAAACTGGGATTGCAGGGCACCTTCGCCCCCACGACGTGGTTGTCAGGCACCATCCAGGGCCTATCGGAAGAGCGCTTCTTCAACCATATCTCCACCCAGATCGAATGGGCCTACATCAAGATCTCGCCGCTGAATGGCCTGTCGTTTCGCGGCGGCAAAATGGCGCTGCCGGCATTCTTGGTCTCCGACTCGCGCAATGTCGGCTATGCCAACAACTGGGTGCGCGCGCCCGACGAAGTGTACGGCCCAAATCAATTCGACACCTTCCAGGGCTTTGACGTCGCGTACCGGCACGCCATCGGAAAATACTCGGTCACGGTCGGCGCGCTCGCGGGCCAGACGACCCCCTCGGACTTCATGGTGTATCCGGGTGTGGTGGGGGTAATCCTGGGGCATGAGCTTCGCGGCTATAACGCCAGCGTCGATCTCGACTTGGCGACGATCCGGGTGAGCCGGGTCACGTCCGCCGTTGCCGTCTTGATCGATAACGCGATCATTGCCAAGGGGCTCGTCTACACGTTCACCAGCATCGGCGCCACCTACGATCATAACAACGTGGTGGGGCAGGCCGAATTCATCGAAAAGCGCACCGACGGCAGCATCGCCTACAGCTTCAACGGTTGGTACGCGCTCGGCGGCTACCGGCTCGGCAAATGGTTGCCCTATGCGATCTATGCCAGCGGCGAGCGGCCCGGTGGCGCGGGCGGTACGGTGCCGGAACTGACCCGGCACACCGAGAGTGTCGGTGTCCGCCTCGACTGGTTCAAATCGGTCGACTTCAAGGCGCAGCTGGACCACATCACGGGGTTTGGCGGAGGCTTTCCGAACAATACCCCCTTCGTCAACGTCCAGCCAGGCTTCAATAACAAAGCCAACGTCCTCACCCTCACTGCCGATTTCGTGTTTTAAGGACCGCCATTATGAACAAACCTATTGCAATTCTCACGGCCAGCCTGATGCTGGCGCCAATGGCGCACGCGGAAGTTGTCGTCATCGGCAACCTGGCCACACCCGCCATGACCAAGGATGAAGTCACACAGTTCTTCCTCGGGAAGAGCCAGGCGATGAAGCCGCTGGATAGACTGAGTTCCGAACCCATCAAAGCGCAGTTCTACCAGAAGCTGTCGGGGCAGGATCTTTCGCAGGTCAAGGCCACCTGGTCGCGTCTCGTCTTTACGGGAAAAGCAACGCCGCCGAAGGAGCTTCCCGATGCCGCGGCGGTAAAGAAAGCGGTCGCGGCCGACCCCAAGGCCATCGGCTACATCGACAAGTCTGAAGTCGACAGCTCGGTGAAAGTTCTCTTGTCACTCAACTAACGGGCGCCGACCTCATGCGGTTGCATGAGTGCTCGGTTTTCTTGATCCGCCGGGCGGCCGCCGCGGGAACGATTGGTGTGCATTCGATTCCTGCGGCGCGACTCGTCCGTCCATACTTGATTAGCTAGAAGGCGATACGACTGATGTTACAAGCAACCACGGCTTCACCCGGCGACTTCGTGCATCACGGGAAAGCCACTGTGAAGACGCTTCAATCGAAGAACAAGCCCAGTTCCATGGGCAAGATCTTCCTGATAGTCGGCATTGCCATCGTAGTGTTCATGGCCTTCACCGCCTACAGCGTGCACAAGGCGGTGGAAGGCAGCGCGGAACTCGCCGCGATCGAGGATCTGTACTTTCCGGTGCTGCAGCGGCTCGACGCAAACGTTGTGCGCATCGACAAGATCGAAGAGCTGTACATCCAGGTCGTGGTCGCGGGCGACCGCGACATGCTCGGAAAGGCCAAGGAGCTGGGAACCGAAACCGACAAGGCATTCGCGGAGATCGTGAAACTCTACCCCGGACGCGAAGCGATCATCGCCCGGCTGCGCGCCGAATTGAAGGAGTATCAGAGCCTGGCGACACAGGTATCGGTCGCCTTTCTCGAGCAGAGCACCGCGGACATGGCTCCCTTGACCGCGAGAATGAATGAAGCGCTGGCCGGCCTCAGGAAAGAGTTGAGCGGATTCCGCGCATCGAGCTACGACGGATTCTCGCAAACGCTGACCGGCTCGCAGCACGACTCCAAAGTCCGCCTGTTGATGGGCTTGGCCATGGGCGCCATGAACCTCTGCTTCATGGCAGTGTTGGTCTTCTTCATCCGCAACAACATGAAGATGATGTCGATCATCGCCGTACAGAACGCCACATTGGAACAGCGGGTTGCCGAACGCACCGCTCAGCTCAGCCAGAAGACCAACGACATCAACGCGATGCTGCACAACATGAAGCTGGGCGTGTCGACCGTGATTCCGGGCAACCTGATCCATCCGGAATACTCGAACTATCTGCGTACCATCTTCAGCATCGACGACCTGGCGGGAAAGGAACTCGTCTCGAGCCTGTTTGCCAGATCCTCGCTGGGCGTGGACGCAAAGGACCAGATCACCGTCGCGCTCGGCGCCATCCTCGGCGAGGACGCCATGATGTTCGAGTTCAATCATCACCTGCTCGTTCCCGAGATGCAGCTCGTCGATGATGAAGGCAAGCACAAGATCGTCCAGATGGATTGGAGTCCGATCGTGAACGACGGCGGCGCGGTCGACAAGGTGCTCCTGATCACGCAGGACGTCACCCACCTGCGGGAGCTCGAGGAGAGTTCCGCGCATCAGAAAGAAGAGCTCGAGATCATCTCGAAGATCATCAAGATATCGGCCGGCAAGTTCAATGAGTTCATCGAATCCGCGGGTGCCTACATTGCCGCGAACCGCCTCCTCCTGACCGAGAGCAAATCGCACGACCCGGACGCGGTGGCGGCGCTGTTCCGCAACATGCACACCATCAAGGGCAACGCACGGACTTTCGAATTCACGCATATCACCAACGTCGCCCATCATGCCGAGCAGACCTACGACCAGCTGCGAAAGGACGCCAAGTCGCGGTGGCAGGTCGACGTCCTGATCGCCGAACTCAACGCAGTGGAGGCCGCCGTCGCGCACTACGTCAAGGTCAACGAGGATACGCTCGGGCGCAAGGGACGTACGTCGGACTTGCTCACCGCTCGCGGTGTATTCGTCGGCAACGATCAGCTCGCAGAGCTCAGATCGATGGCCGCGAAGCTGGCGGCGGCGCAGCCGGCTGCCGAAATCGTGCGGTTGCAGGACACGATCGAGCGGCTCGGTCTCATCACGCTGCAGCGCATCGTATCGGGTTCGGTCGACTCCCTGTCGTCGTTGGCAAAAGAGCTCAAGAAGCCGTCACCGACGGTCGAGATCGCCGGCGGCGACATCGGCTTCAACAGCGGCTTTGCCGAAACCCTCAAGAGCTGCTGCATGCACATTCTGAGGAACTCGATGGATCACGGCATCGAAGCGCCGGAAGCCCGTCTCCAGGCGAACAAGCTGGAGAAGGGAAAGCTGCGATTCGCCTGCGAGCGCCAGGCCGATCACGTCGAGCTCCGCATCGGCGATGACGGACAGGGGCTCGCGCTGCACAAACTCCATGAAAAAGGCCTGGCCGCGGGTCTGTTCGATGCCGATGTGCGCCCGACGCGGGATACCGTGGCAGACGTCATATTCCGCGCCGGTCTATCCACGTCCGTCGGAGTCACCGAGGTTTCAGGACGAGGCGTCGGCATGGACGCAGTGCGCACCTTCCTGAAGGAGCAGGGAGCCGCCATTCGCATTGCGCTCGAGGATCCGTCCGGCACCGAGCTGGGATTCGCGCCCTTCGAGTTCGTGATCCGCGTGCCATCCGCCGCGTACAGCCGCTGATGCAAGACGGCACCTAGCATGAACTTCAATGATCCGACCTCGAGCGCCGATGCTCGCTCCCGCACGAAGGTCGACACCGCCGCCCTGCTGCCGCGGATCGACGAGCTCACGCTCGAGGCGGCCCGTCTCAAGACATTGGCGGTCGCGTTTGAACGGTGGCATCAAGACATGATTGGTATGACGGCTCAAAACCGTACCATGAGTTCCAAAGGTGAGGACCTGGCGTCCGCCGCCAGGCAGCTCATCATGCTGTCGCTCAACGCCGCAATTGAAGCGGCGCGGGCGGGTGACGCGGCGCGCGGGTTCGTGGTCGTCGCCGCGGAGACCAAGACCTTGGCGCAGCGCGTGCAAGTTCTGTCCGGCGACATCGGAAAGACCTTGCACAAGAGTGAATTGATGACCACCACCACCTTTCAAGACATTCAGGCGGGCGGCAAGATGATGATGGCGGCGATCAGCGGCTTGGAATTATTGGTCAAGCAGCTGCGGTCCGGGATCAGTTAGGCGGCGCTCGTGATCAGCGACCATAGCAAACGAAACATCGAGCTTGCCTTCCAGAAGGCCGCCAGGGCGAGCTTGGTCCGCGGCGCGGGCGACGTATGCGAGATCGTGCCGACGGAAATCCGCAAGGCGGGGTTGCCGCACGGCGGCAGGATCGTTCTTATCACGATTTCCTCGTTCATCTTCCGACTCATGACGATTTTCCGGCTCGTTGAAAGCCCCGCCACCCGGGCGTACTTCAGGGCGAGCGCCGCCGATCAGACGCTCGAAGACGTGTTCGCCGAATTTGCGAATCTGTGCTGCGGTGTGCTCAGTCGCGAGTTGTCGCAGAGCTTTCCGCATTTGGCGATGTCGATTCCCGAGACGCTGAGCAGTCATTGCATCGAGTTCTTGCGCGAATTGAATCCGCAGTACCTCTCCAGCTATCTCATCACGATCAATGATTCCGTGCGACTGCAGGCGACCCTGTGCCTCAGCTGCTCCGCGCCCGTGGAAGTGGCCGACAGCGCGGCGGCAGCCGAGAGCGGGCACGTCGTCGGCGAACTTGAAATGTTTTGAATTGGGCAATTCACCGGATGGTACAACTGACATGAATGACGAACCTGTAAGCAAACTTTTGGTCCTCGACGACGGCCCGAGCCATGCGCGCCGAATCAAGCAATTTTGCGACGAGAACCATCTGGTTCCGCTCAAGGTGCGCAAGGGATCGGTGATGTCCGTGTTGCGCACGAACATCGATTTGGGAGGAATCCTGTATTCGGAAAACTATGAGGACTCGCCCGAGGAGACCGCCAGGGTTGCGCTGGAAATCCATGCCGCCCGGCCCGAGTTGCCGATCATCATTCGACGCGAACGGCAGGCCACGTTGGCGGGCCTTCCGGATGCCTCGCAGCATGCCTATTGCGCGGCCTACGTCGCCAGCGACATGAGTGCGCTGCGCAAGGTGATCGACGAGTACATTTTCTGCTTGATGTATCCGAACGCGTTGCTGCGCGGCATCGCCGAGATCACGGAAGCGGTGCTGGCCGGCCAGTTCAAGGGTCTCAAAGTTGCGATGGATACCCCCTATATCGTTCACGACCGCGTGATTTTCGGCGAGCTATTCAGCCTGATTCAGCTCGAGAGCAGCTGGTGCCGGGGATATATGATGCTGCAGACCGAGGAGGACCCGCTTCTGGAATTGATCGGTCGCGATGCACCGCAGAATCTGGGCGCCACCTTCCGCAGCGTCAATGATCTGCTCAGTGAAATCACCAATCTCATCTGGGGTTCCTTCAAGAATCGGTACATAGGGGACGACAAAGCGGCCGCCACCGGCCGGATTCAGATTCCTCTCGTCGTCAATCACAAACATAAGTACATCTCCTTCGGCACGGAGAATCCGCAGCTGTGTTTTCGCTTCACTCTGACGGACGAGGGCACCGGGCGCTCCTCGACCCTGTACGAGCGCTTCATTTTCAATTTGAACTGGTCGCCGGAGGACTTCAAGGAGATCGCGCCGGATACCGCAGAACTCGTCGATTCCGGCGAGCTTGAATTGTTTTAACCCACTCATCAGGAAGCAGCACAATGGCACAGATTCTCATCGTCGATGACTCGAGCACGGTACGCGACGAGGTTTCGACGTTTCTCAAGAACGGTGGTTTGGACGTGATAACGGCCGTTGACGGCAAGGACGGTTTGGTGAAATTGAAGGGCGACCCCGGCATCAAGCTCGTCGTGTGCGACGTCAACATGCCGAACATGGACGGACTGACGATGGTCGAGAAAATTCGCGGCGAACTCGGCAACAAAACGGTCAACCTCATCATGCTCACGACCGAAAGCAGCCCCAATATGAAAGAGCGCGGCAAAGCGGCCGGGGTAAAGGGGTGGATCGTCAAGCCCTTCAAGGGAGCGTCGGTCCTGGAAACCTTCAAGAAGTTGGTTGCATAAGGGGGACGCGAGGGCATCGCTCGCCACAACTACCTGTGCAGAGCTCCCTAGATCATCGGCAGGCCGCGGCGCGGCTTGCCGCGCGGGAATGCGGCATCGATGCGCTCAAGATCCGCGTCGTTCAGCTGCAGCGACGCCGCTCCGGCATTCTCTTCCACATGGTTGGCGCCGGCCGCCTTCGGGATCACGAATGTGTGCCGGTGCCGAAGAAGAAACGCCAGCGCCACTTGACGCGCCGTCGCTCCGTGCGCGGCGGCGACCGTGCGCAGCGCCTCGGCTTGGGGCCCGCGGGACGCGAATATGCCCGGGGTTTCACCGAACGGCGTGTACGCGACGACGGCAGTGCGGTGCTTCTCGCACCAAGGCAACACGCGGTGCTCGATCGCACGTTCCTTCAGGTGATACAAGACCTGATTGCACGCGGGGTGCCCCGCCCCGGCGATCGACGCCACTTCGTCAAGGTCTTCCACGTCGAAATTGCTGACTCCCCAGGAAAGAATCTTGCCGCTGCCGACCAGGGAATCGAACGCGGCAATGGTCTCCTCGAGCGGGTGGCTGCCGCGCCAATGCAATAAATAGCAATCCAGCCTATCCGTCTTCAATCGCGCGAGCGACTTTTCACAGGCAGCAACGGTGCCGCGCCTCGAGGCATTGCTGGGCAGTACCTTCGAGACCAGGAAGACCTCGTCGCGCCGGCCGGCGAGCGCGGCGCCGATGAGTGTTTCGGCGGCGCCGGAACCATACATTTCCGCGGTGTCGATGTGGGTCATGCCGAGATCGACGCCGCGTCGCAGGGAGGCGATTGCCGCTGCGGCGTCGGCTTCTTCCGCGCGCCACGAACCTTGACCCACGGCCGCGACCCGGCGGCCCGTCGAGCCGAAATCACGCAGCGAGTCTTTGCTGTTCATCGGTCCCTACCTTTGGGAATCAAGCCGGGTTGATGCCTAAGCGCCGCGACATGCGCAGCGCCGCCTCGCGCCCCTGGTAGTAGCCTTGGACGACGCCCAGTTGGTCGAATCCCAGACTTTCGTAGAAGGCGCGCGCCTGTGCATTCTGGGTGCGCAGTTCGAGATTGATGCGGAACACGCCCGCTTCAATGGCGGTCGCGGTCAGCCAGTCCATGAGCTGGCGCCCGAGGCCCTGGCGCCGATGGTCCGGCGCAACCGCAAGAAGGTTGAGGTGCGCGACTTCATCGCCGAAATGCATGATCGCGAATGCAGCGAGACGCCGGGCGTCGCCATACCGCGCCCGCCTGGCAACCACCACGGAGGATTCCGCACCGGAAATGAAATGCTGCACGCGGGCCGGCGTCCACGACCAGGTCAGACCATCCTCTATCAGATCGCGCGACATTTCGGCGATTTCGCGCGCGTCGGACGCGCGGGCGAGAGCCAGTGTCGAAAGTTGGGACATGTCAGGGCGCCTCGGTCTTGATCGGCGGCGCGGGCCGTCCCGGCAGCCCGGCGGGCGCCGCCGGCAGAAGTTTCATCAACTCCTCCACGCCGCGTTCCAATTGCGGATCATGGCCCTTCAGCACGGCGACAGGATCCTGTTCAACGACGATATCCGGATCGACTCCATGACCTTCGATGATCCAGTGGCCGTCCGCATCCGCCGAGCCGAATTCCGGTACGAACACCGTGCCCCCGTCGAGCAGCGTCCCGCGGTCCGTGATGCCGACCACGCCGCCCCACGTGCGCTTGCCGATGAGCAAGCCGATTTTCCACTGCCGGAAGGCATTCGAGAAAATATCGCCGTCGGAAGCCGTGTCCTCATTGATGAGAGCCGCCTTGGGCCCTCCCTGTACGACGTGCGGGTAGGTGTCGGGAGCCTCGTGGTTGCGCGAGAATGCGGTTCCGTGCAGGGTTCTCGCCAGCCGCTCGATGAGCATCTCCGAAATGTTTCCGCCGCCGTTGTCGCGCACGTCGACGAGGAGTCCTTCCTTACGCACTTGCGGAAACCACCACTTGATGAATTCGCGAATACCGGCCTCGCCCATGTCCGGCAAATGGATATACCCCAGGCGCCCATGACTCAAAGAATTCACACGCTCGCGATTGACCGCCGTCCATTGAAGATACAAGAGCGCCGTTTCGCTGGCCAGCGGCATGTAGCGGATGGTTCGCGTCGACCTTCCGTCCGCGGTGGCGGATACGCGCCATTCCACGGGCTGATTGGCCGGCGCCTGCAGCAATTCATAGGGATCGGTGCCTGCCTTGAGCTCGCGTCCGTTGATCGCCAGAACGTAATCGCCGACGTGTACATCCACTCCGACTTCGGTGAGCGGCGAGCGATACCGGTCCTCCTCGTTTTGACCGGCGAAGATCGCGGCAATCCGATATCTGCCCGATGCAGAATCGAGCGCGAAGCGCGCGCCGGGCAATGCGACGAAAGGCCGCTTCGGCAGACCCAAATCACCGCCCTCGATGTAGGCATGCTGAACGACGAGTTCGGAAATCATCTCGGCAATCACATAATTGAGATCCTCCCGGTGTCCGACGAACTCGACCAGCGGTTGGTATTTCCGGCGCAATTTTTCCCAGTCGTAGCCGTGCATATTCGAGACGTAGAAATAGTCCCGGTAGCGCCGCCAAACCTCGCCAAAGATCTCGTGCCACTCCTCGGTGGGGACCCGCGTGGTCAGCAGCCCTGCCGTCGAGACAGTTTTGGCATCGTCGCCCTTGCCGCCGTCGCCCTTGCCGACTTCGTAATACTTGATTTCCTTGCTCGAATTCTGCGCCAGCACATGCTTGCCGTCGGCGGTGAGCGACCACTCGGACACATCCTCGACCACGCTCTTGGCTTCGCGGTCCTTGATGGAATAAGCCATTATCTTGGGCTTCACGAGCCCTTCCCGCCCGTAATAGAACGGCCCATTCTGCTGATAGATCAGGTACTCGTCGGTGACGTGCAGTTCGCTCAAGTTGTCCGCTTCCATGGGTACGCGGATGGCGCGTTCTAGAATGCCGTCGAAATCGATCTTGACCGCGGCCACGGATTTTTCCTCGTCCTTCTTTTTGTCCTTGTCCTTGGCGTTGGCCTTGTCCTTGGCCTTGGCCTTGTCCGTCGCCTTTTCCTTGTCCTTTTCCTTATCGGCCTCCTTCTTCTCGTCGCCCGGTTCATCGTCGCGAACGCCATAGGGATTCGCGACTCCGCTGTGCAGGGCCACGGCGAAAATCCCGATTTGCCGGTCCGTCGCGAAGTTGAATTCGACCGTGCTGATCACGGGTTGGTACTCACGGGCGCTCAAAAAATACAACAGCTCGCCATTGGGAGCCCATGCGGGCGATTGCGAATCGAAGTGGTCGGCGGTCACGCGCCGCGACTTGCCGTCCGCCACCGACCAGATATACACGCCGGAAAAGTGATTGCCGTCATTCAACGAGTAGCTCAGGTATCGGCCGTCCGGAGACCACCGATAGTCGAGAGACAGCTCGGCGGGATCTTTGGCCACGGCGATTCGGTGCTTGCTCGCCAACTCGATCACGTACAGGCGTCCGGATTGATCGGCCAGCGCGATGCGCTTGTCGTCGGCCGACCAGCGGGGCGCGAAGTATCGCCCCTTCGACCCTGAAGTCACGGCTTGCGCGGGTGTGGTCCCGTCCTGGGCCTGTACATACAGTTCTTCTTCGCCGCTGCGATCCGAGATGTACGCCAGGCGCTTGCCGTCGCTCGACCACGCCACTTCACGATCGTGCGCACCGGAGGAGTGCGTGAGATTGCGTGCGACTCCGTGTTCCACCGGAATCGAGAACACATCGCCCCGTGCGACGATGGCGACACGCTCCCCGCCGGGACTGATGGCGTGGCTTTCGATGTTATCGGCGGCGTTCACCGTCTGCGGCCCGGCGACGACCGAATCGGCGGGCACCGTGATCGTCAGCGCCCGATCCTGTTCGTTGCGCGTGTCGTAGATATGCAATTCGCCGTCCAATTCGTAGACGATCTGGCCGTCGGCATCGGCGCTCGGCCAGCGCACGTCCCAGTCATCGTAATGAGTGACCTGGCGGGTTTGGCGCGAATCGACGTCGTAGCGATACAGGTTGAAGACGCCGGTGCGATCCGAATTGAAATAAATTGCGCCGCCTATCCACATGGGATCGCGGTCGGTGCGCGGATCCTTGGTGACCTGGATCAGCGACGGATGTTCGAGGTCGAAAATGAAGAGATCGTTCGCCCAGCCGCCTTGGTAACGCTTTTCGCTGCGAAAATCCCGCCACAAGGGTGAATAGACGACTTGCCTGCCGTCCGGAGAGAAATGCCCCGCGCCCGATACGGGCATCGGCAGCGCAGTCGCCGCGCCGCCGCCGAAGGGCACGGTGTACAACTTCGAGTCCGCGAGCATGTAGCCATCGCGGGTCGACCGGAACAACACGGCCGCGCCGTCGGGAGTCCAACCATAGACCTGATTGTCGAAGCCCCAACGATCGGCCAGCGGGCCCGGCGCGGGATAGAACGTGAGCTGCTTCGGCACCCCGCCGCCGGAAGGCATCACGTACACCTGTTCATCGCCGCCGTATTGACCGGTGAAGGCGATGTGGCGTCCGTCAGGCGAGAACTTGCCGAACAATTCGAGGCCGGGATGTGCCGTGAGCCTTACCGCCGTTCCCCCTTGAGTCCCGACCGTCCACAAATCCCCGGCATAGCTGAACACGACGCGGTCGTGCCGGACATCCGGAAACCGGAGCAGCTTGGTGCCTGCGGCATGCGCAGTCGACAGACATAGGAGAGCGACCGCGGCTAGCGATGCGGGGCGGTGTGGGCGCATTCTGTCAGCGGCTGCGATAGCGATCCGTTGCCGAGACGAGTTCGTGAATGTTGCTGGTTTCGAAGGCGGAATGTCCCGCATCCGGAACCAGGCGAAAATCAGCCTCGGGCCATACTCGATGCAGATCCCACGCGGTGGTCGCGGGGCAAACCACGTCGTAGCGTCCCTGTACGATCGTCGTCGGAATGTGCCGGATGCGCTGTACATCGTCCAGCAATTGAGTCTCGCTGCGCAGGAACCCGCGGTTCACGAAGTAATGGCATTCGATGCGAGCCACGGCGAGGGCGAACATGTCCTCGCCCCATTTTCTGATGTTGTCCGGATTGGTCCGCAGAAAGCTGGTCGATGCCTCCCAGACGGACCACGCGCGTGCGGCCGCCAGCGCCGCCCGTTGATCGGTCCCGGTGAGGCGCCGATAGTAGGCATTCAGGTAATCGTCGCGCTCATCTGCGGGAATGGCGTCACGGTAGGCTTCCCAGTAGTCGGGGAAGATTTCGGAGGCGCCATGTTGGTAGAACCAGCGTATCTCGGCGTAGCGGAGCAGGAAGATGCCGCGCAATACGATTTCGCTGACCCGCTCCGGGTGGGCTTCAGAGTAGGCGAGACCAAGCGTGCTTCCCCAGGACCCTCCGAACACCAACCAGCGCTCGATGCCGAGATGCTTGCGCAGTCGTTCGATGTCGGCCACCAAGTGCCAGGTGGTGTTCTCGACCAAGCTGGCGCTCGGACGGCTGCGGCCGCAGCCCCGCTGATCGAATACGACGATACGGTAATGCTGGGGATCGAAGAATTGCCTGGCTCGCCTGTCGGAGCCGGCTCCCGGCCCGCCGTGCAGAAAAATCGCCGGCTTACCGGCCGGGTTGCCGCTCTCTTCGTAATAGATCTCATGCAGCTCGGACACCCGGAGGAAACCATGACGATAGGGTTCAATCGCCGGGTATAGTCCGCGATTCTGGATGGCGGGCGCGGCATGCACCGAGACCGCCGAACGGCCGGTGGACTTGGGCAAACTCACCGAGCGTGCTGCGACCCGTGTCGTAGGCTTTCTCTTGGGGACCGAACGTTTGATTTTGACCGGGGCCGACCGCCGTGCTGCGGTGCGCGTCATCTCGGCCTGTGCGCCTTTTCGTTTCTTCATCGCCAATCCTCTGGTTTTCTAAAATCTACGCCCGCTGCACCAAGGGTCCCAACGCCCGACCTCCGAGCAGATGGAGGTGGAGGTGGTATACCTCCTGACCGCTGTCCGGGTTGCAATTGATAATCAAGCGGTAGCCGCTCTTGGCAATGCCATGCTCGCGCGCGAGGTCGCGGGCGACTATCACCATATGTCCGAGCAGCGCTTCGTCTTCGTCTTCGATGTCGTCCGTCGTTGGAATGACCTTGTTCGGAACAATCAATATATGTACCGGCGCGGCCGGTCGAATGTCCAGAAAGGCGATTACGAGCGAATCCCGATAGACAATGCTGGCCGGCAGCTCGCCGGCGATGATTTTTTCGAAAAGCGTAGGCATTTCATACGCCTCCGGTGAATGAGGGCCTTAAGATTAGCAGGATCGGCGCCGGCAGCCCGAATTCCGACGCTCCGGGCGGGCCGAATGCGAATAGTAATGGGAACGATTCTCATATAGAATTGGCAAATGGCAACGATAGGAAATAGCAGCATGCGCCTTGCCGACCTTGCGACGGGCGCGCCGGCGCGGGTGGTCTCGGTATCCGCGACCGACGCCGACACAGCCGCGAACGAGCCCTCTGCCGAGTCGGGCGCCCGCGCCGCGTCCGGTGCAGGATTGAGCCTTCGGTTGGCTGAACTCGGCTTCCTGCCGGGCGAAAGACTTAAAATCGTTGCTCGCGGTTTCTTGGGACGCGAGCCGATTGCCGTACGGATCGGAACCGGCACCTTCGCGCTGCGACACTTCGAGGCCGCTTGTATCCGTGTGTGCCCGGAGCAGTCGCTGCTCCGTTGAAGTCCATGGAGGCTGCGTCTCGTGCCCCTAGTCCGCTGGTCGCATTGGTGGGCAACCCCAACTGCGGTAAGACGGCGCTATTCAATGTACTGACCGGCAGCCGCCAAAAGGTCGCCAATTACGCCGGCGTTACCGTGGAGCGCAAGGAAGGCTCGTTATTCACACCGTCGGGTCTCAAGGTCCGGGTCCTCGATTTGCCGGGAGCCTACAGCCTCGATCCATTGACCCCCGATGAACAGGTGACCGCCGACGTGCTGCTCGGTCGGCGCGCCGGCGAATCCTCACCGGACTTCGTGGTCTGCGTTACCGACGCGACCAACCTGCGTCAGAACTTGCGGCTGGTCTTGAGCCTGAGACGGCTGGGTCTGCCCATGGTGATTGCGCTCAACATGACGGACATCGCGCGCCGCAAGGGCATCGTCATCGACGCGGACAAGCTGGCGGCCGAATTGGGCGTGCCCGTGGTCGAGACGGTCGGCGTCAAGGCATCCGGCGCCGGCGCACTCATCGCCGTGCTCGACAAAGTGACCGCTGCGGCGGGGCCGCGTCGGGCCGCCATTTGGCGAACTCCGGCGGCGGCGGACGTTGCCCACGATCAGAACGAGGTGCGGCGCATTCTCGGCGCGGTGGGCGGCGACCGGTTGGACGGGATCACCCACAGCGACCGGATCGATGCCGTGGTGCTGCACCCGGTCGCCGGGCCGTTGGTTCTCGGCGTCATTTTGTTCCTGGTATTCCAAGCCGTATTCGCCTGGGCCCAGGCGCCCATGGATGCGATCAAAGACGGCGTGAGTCTGTTCGGCGGGTGGGTGAACGATGCGCTGCCGGCGAGTCTGCTCAAGGATTTGATCATCAACGGCGTGCTCGCGGGCGTTGGCAGCGTATTGGTATTTCTCCCGCAGATTCTCATCTTGTTCTTCTTCATTTTGGTGCTCGAGGATTCGGGCTACCTGCCGCGCGCCGCGTTTCTGCTGGATCGCGTGATGGGCACCGTGGGATTGTCCGGTCGAGCATTCATCCCCCTGTTGTCCAGCTTCGCGTGCGCGATTCCCGGAATCATGGCGACGCGCACCATTCAAAATCCACGCGACCGGTTGAGCACCATCATGATCGCCCCGTTGATGACGTGCTCGGCACGCCTGCCCGTGTACGCCCTCATCATCGGCGCTTTCATCCCGCAGCGGCAGATATGGGGCGGCTTGCAATTGCAGGGCTTGGTGCTCTTCGCGCTCTACGTCGCGGGTATCGCGAGCGCCATGGCCGTGGCGTATGTGTTCAAGCGCGGCGGCTCGGGCGCACGGTTCCATTCGCTGTTGCTGGAGTTGCCGGCCTATCATTGGCCGAACCTCCGGAATCTCGGCATTGGTCTGTGGCAACGCGTCGAAATATTCTTGAGCCGCGTCGGAACGATCATCTTGTCGTTGATGGTCATTCTTTGGGCGCTCAGCTCGTTTCCCGCGCCCCCTCCCGGCGCCACCGGTCCGGCCATTCAATACAGCATCGCGGGGCACATCGGTGCGTGGCTGGCCGTGATCTTCGCCCCGATCGGGTTCAACTGGCAGATTTCGATCGCACTGGTGCCCGGGCTCGCGGCACGCGAAGTCGCGATCGGCGCGCTGGGAACCGTGTACGCCCTGTCCGCCGCCGGCAGCGACGTGAGCGGCGCACTCACGCCCTTGATAACGCAGTCGTGGAGCCTGCCGACCGCGCTGTCCCTGCTTGCTTGGTATGTGTTCGCGCCGCAATGCCTGTCGACATTGGCGGCCGTAAAGCGTGAGACCAATTCCTGGCGCTATCCCATCATCATGGCGGCCTATCTTTTTGGTCTGGCCTATGCGGGCTCGTGGATCACTTACCGCGTTGCGTCGGCCTTGACGGGTTGAACCGGGGGACCAGAGTATGCATGGCTTGCTTGATGAAATCTTGGTGGGCGGGGCGCTGCTCGCGAGCATCATCTACGCGCTTTTCGCGCTGGGACCGCGGAGCTTGAGGCGCGGCTTGCTGGGCCGCGCGGCCGCCATCAAGTCTGCGGGCGCGTGCGGTGGATGCGACGATTGCGGATCGGCAACGCCCGCGGCCGGGTCGGCAGGATCAGCGGAGCCGGAAGTCAGGATTCCCGTGTCGAAAATCGGCAGGCGGTAAGCGCGGAGCACGTCAAGGGCCAGCCGGTTCCGCCGTCGGCTAGATCCCGGTAAACTTCGGCGCACGCTTGCTGCGGAACGAGAGCACACCTTCGGCGAAGTCCTTGGTGTCCCCGAGCTCGGCTTGCAGCACGGCTTCCACCGCCAGCTGTTCCGGCAATGTGGCGGCGGGCTCTTGATTGAAAACCGTCTTGATCCGCCGATAGGCCTGAGTGGGTCCGGCCGCCAAGCGACGGGCGACGGCCGCCGCTTGCTCCGGCAGCGCTTCGTCTTCCACGCACGCCCAGATAAGCCCCCAGCGCTGGGCATCCGCCGCCGATAGAGCGTCGCCCAACATCGTCATGCCCTTTGCGCGCGCCGTGCCCACCATTCGCGGCAGGAAAAAAGTGCTGCCCAGATCGGGCATCAACCCAAGCTTGGACGCGAACAGCTGCAGGAAAGTTGCTGAATGAGCGGCCAGTACGATATCGCCGACCAGCGCAAGGCTCATCCCGGCACCAGCGGCAACGCCGTTGACGGCGACTACCACCGGAACCCGCAGATCATGCCAGGCGGTCACCATCGGGTTGAAATGCTCGCGCAGGCGACGGCCGATGTTCTCGCCGGCACTTCGCTTCGGATCCTGGAGCAGATCGTCGCCCATCAAGTCGGCGCCGGAACTGAAACCACGGCCGGCTCCCGTCAGCAGTACGGCGCGAACGGAGGGATCGCCATCGATGGCCGCCGCAGCCGCGTGCAGATCCTCGATCATCCGCAAGTTCAGGGCGTTGAGCTTGTCGGGGCGATTGAGCGTCACGTGCGCGACTTGATCGCGTGGCTCGAACAGTATGGTTTCGAAAATCATGGAAAATCCTCCGCGCGTTGCGCCGAACCGAAGGCCGCCGTGGCTCCAGCATATTCGGTTGCCGGCTTTCAGTATAATGGCGAAGTTCCGCCGCCCATCTGTTTCCCCATCCTCCAGAGTCAAGCGCATGCCCCTACCGTCGATCTTGCAAGACCGCCTGCGCCTGCCGGTGATTGGTGCGCCGATGTTCATCGTATCCACGCCGGCTCTGGTGATGGCTCAATGCAAGGCGGGGATCGTCGGATCATTTCCCGCACTGAATGCGCGGCCGGCCTCACAGCTCGACGAATGGCTGGCGCAAATCACCGAAGAGCTGGCCGCCTATGCCGTCAAGAATCCGCGGGCGAAGGTCGCGCCGTTCGCCGTGAACCAGATCGTCCACGCGAGCAACGATCGCCTCGAGCACGACCTGGGCATGTGCGTCAAACACCGGGTTCCAATCGTCATCACCAGCCTGCGGCCTCCGGCAGAGGTCGTGAGCGCCGTTCATGGCTACGGCGGCGTCGTGTTTCACGATGTCATCAATCTACGCCACGCCGAGAAGGCGGCGGCGCAGGGGGTCGACGGCATCATCGCCGTGTGTGCCGGCGCCGGCGGTCATGCCGGCCTGCTCAGTCCCTTTGCGTTGGTGAAGCAGATACGGCAAGTCTTCGCCGGCACGATCATTCTGGCGGGCGCCATGAGCACCGGCGACGACGTGCTGGCGGCGGAGGCGCTGGGGGCCGACCTTGCCTACCTGGGGACGCGCTTCATCGCGACCACGGAGGCGAACGCAGGCGCCGCCTACAAGGAGATGCTCGTCGAATCCCGCGCCGAGGACATCGTTTACACTTCGTTGTTCAGCGGCATCGCGGGCAATTATTTGCGGGGCAGCGTGGCCCATGCGGGTTTGGACCCTGACAATCTCCCGGCCGCCGATAAAACCAAGATGAATTTCGGCACCGGCGGCAACACTGCGCTGAAGGCCTGGAAGGACATATGGAGTGCCGGTCAAAGCGTGAGCGGCATTCGAGGGACCGACACGGTGGCGGCTTCGATCAACCGGATGTCGGACGAATACCAAGCGGCGCGAGCGCGCATCCGATGCGGCTGATCTTCGACCAACTCAAGCAAGCCCTCGGGCGTGGCCTGACCGGCATTTATCTGGTGTCCGGCGACGAGCCGCTGCTGGTGGGCGAGGCAGCCGATGCGATCAGGGCTGCGGCGCGCGGAGCGGGCTACGCGGACCGCACGGTTTTCTTCATCGATCGTTCGTTCGATTGGGATGAAGTCAGGCAGGCCACGCAGTCGCTTTCGCTGTTTTCCGAACGACGTCTTTTCGAACTGCGCATGCCTTCGGCTAAGCCCGACAAGGGGGCGGCCACGCTCATCGACATCGCGACGCGTCCGCCTGCGGATGTGCTGTGCCTGGTGATAACCGAGAATCTCGATCGAAAGACGAGCGAGACTCCGTGGGTCCGTGCGGTGGAGCAACACGGCGCATGGGTGCAGATTCGGCCGGTCGAAACCGCTGCGCTGCCGGGATGGCTGCGGGCGCGCGCCGACGCCCTCAACGTCGACATGGAGCCGGAGGCGGCGCAACTCATCGTCGATCGCGTCGAGGGGAATCTCCTTGCCGCCAAGCAGGAACTCGAGAAACTGGCATTGCTTGCCAACGGCAAACGGATCACCGCGGAACTGGTGCTGCTCTCGGTGGGCGACAGCGCGCGCTACAGCGTATTTCAACTTGGGGCGGCGGCGGCGGCCGGGGACGCTGAACGTGCGTTGCGAATCTTGCTCGGCCTCAAGAGCGAAGGCGTCGAGCCGCCCCTGATCCTGTGGGCGCTGACTCGTGAGCTTCGTGGGTTATGGCAGGCGCGGGAACGCAGGCGATTGCACTCCAATGGGCGCGGCCTCGGTTGGAATCTGGCGGCGACACCGTCGTCGGCCGCGCTGGCGCGGATCAGCAAGATGCCGCTCGCCCGGTTGCTGGGTCAGGCGCATCACACCGACCGTGTCATCAAGGGTCTGGCGGGCGGCGACGCATGGACCGCCATCACCGGCCTTGCCGCTGGGATGGCGGGTGCTTTGCAAGCAACTACGGATTCAGGCAGGGTACCGTCATGAACCCCATGGGCATTTTCGGTGGAACCTTCGATCCGATTCATTACGCACACCTGCGTACGGCGTTCGAGTTGCAGCAGGCACTGCGACTGAAGGAAATACGATTCCTGCCGGCCGGCAATCCGCCGCATCGGGATCAACCGTTCGCCAGTGCGCAGCTACGGTTGCAAATGGTGGAACTCGCAACCGCCGGTCAACCCGGGTTCGTGGTCGACGACCGTGAAGTGCGCAAGGAAGGTCCCGCGTACTCGGTGGAGACCTTGGGCGAACTCCGCCACGAGTACCCGGATCGCAGTATCTGCCTCATCGTGGGAATGGATGCCTTTTTGAGCCTTCCGAAGTGGCATCAATGGCGCGAATTGCTGCAACTAGCCCACCTGGTGGTTGCGCATCGACCCGGGTGGCGCGCCCCGGGAATGGGGCCGCTGGGCGAGCTATTGGTCGACCGCGGGACCGGCCGCATCGGCGATCTTCACGAGCAGCGCGCGGGCTGCATTTACATCCACGCGGTGACGCAGCTTGAGATTTCCTCCACCGAAGTTCGGCAGCTCATCGCCATGGGGCGAGATCCGCGCTTCCTCATGCCCGACGCAGTGCGTAAACTGATCCTCGAAACCAACTGTTACTCCAAAACACGGACAACTTAGTGGCAGCCAAAAAAAGAGCGAAGACGAAAACTACGACGAAAGCGGGGAAAGACAGCTCGAGCGCCGCTGGCCCTAAGCGCAGGGTGACGGCCAAGATTGACGGCAATCGGGATGCAGCCGCTCGAGCGGCCGCGCTCAAATCGGTGGTCATCAACGCTTTGGATGACATGAAAGCCTTGGAAATCAAAGTGTTGGACGTGCGCGGTCTCACCGATGTGGCGGACACCATGGTGATCGCAAGCGGCACCTCCGACCGGCACGTACGCTCGGTGGCGCAAAAACTGGTTGAAAAAACCAAGGCGGCCGGCTTTCGGCCGCACGGCGTCGAAGGCCAGCAGGACAGCGACTGGGTGCTCATCGATCTGAATGAAATGATCGTACACGTCATGCTGCCCCGCGTGCGCGAGTTCTACGGTCTCGAAAAGCTCTGGGACATGACGACGACGAAGCGAGCTGCACGCGCCTGAGTGGATTGGAAAAAGTCGCCTGCGGCCTTTGCAGGGGGAATGCAGCGTGAGATGCCGCGTGATTGCCGCCGGTACGCGGTTGCCCGAGTGGGTGAACGAGGGTTTTCGCGAATACCAAAAACGCCTGCGCACGCCGCTGGTGCTCGATCTCGTCGAGATTCCCATCTCCACTCGCCGGGCGGGTGAAAATCCGCAGCGCTCGATCGCTCGCGAGGGGGAACGGATGCTCGCGGCGCTGGGGCGGGAGGAATATGTCGTGTCGCTCGAAGTCAATGCCAAATCGATGACCACCGAGCAGCTGAGTGTTTGGCTGTCGGAGCGGCTGCGCGACGCTCGGCCTCTGGCCTTGCTCATCGGCGGCCCCGACGGGCTGTCGGATGCCTGTCGAGTCCGCGCCAATAAGAGCTGGTCGCTCTCGCCGCTCACGTTGCCGCACGGCCTGGTGCGGGTGGTATTGGCGGAACAGATCTACCGGGCCATGAGCATGCTCGCCGGTCACCCATATCACCGCGCGTAAACGTCGGTATCCTGGCGGTATGTCCGCAAACTTTGTCTATCTTGCCTCGGGCTCGCCGCGCCGGCGTGAACTCCTTGCGCAAATTGGCGTTCCGTTCCAAGTGCTTACCGTGACGGTGGACGAAGCGCACCTCCCAGGAGAGCTGCCGGACGCCTACGTGCTGCGGCTTGCGCGGCAGAAGGCCGACGCGGGATGGCGGGCCCGGCCTGCGCTCAGTGCATCGCCGGTGCTCGCCGCGGACACCACCGTGGTGCTCGATGGAAAAATCCTGGCGAAACCCACCGATCGACGCGACGGCGAACGCATGTTGCGTGAATTGGGCGGCCGCACGCACGAGGTGTTGACAGCGGTTGCCGTGGCCACGACACCGGGCCTGAGCTCGCGAACCAGCCGCAGTGAAGTCACATTCCGCGCGATCAGCGCCGCCGAGGCGCGCGACTACTGGGCCACGAGCGAGCCGCTCGACAAAGCCGGCGGTTATGCCATTCAGGGCGGTGCCGCCGTATTCGTCGCCGATCTCAAGGGCAGCTATTCGGGCGTGATGGGTCTGCCGCTGTTCGAAACGGCGGAACTCCTGGAACAGGCCGGCGTGCCGCGATGGTCGTACCCGCGATGAGCACTGAAATCCTCGTCAACGCGAGCACGCACGAGGCGCGCGCCGCTGTGGTCGAAAACGGTGTGCTCCAAGAAGTGTTTCTCGAGCGGGCCAGCAGACGCGGACTCATCAGCAATATTTACAAAGGCCGGGTATCGCGCGTTCTCCCGGGCATGCAGGCCGCGTTCATCGAGATCGGCCTGGAGCGTACGGCTTTCCTGCATGCCTCCGACATTCTCGATTCGCGTCACATTGAGACGGGCATCGAAGCGCCGCGCACCGAGAGCATCCGCGCCCTGGTCTCCGAGGGCAATGAGATTCTCGTTCAAGTCGTCAAGGATCCGTTGGGGACGAAGGGCGCCCGGCTCACGACCTACATCACCCTGCCGTCGCGATATCTCGTGTACATGCCCCAAAGCCGGGGCGTCGGCGTATCGGCGCGCATCGAAATCGAGGCCGAGCGCGAGCGGCTGCGCAGCGCCGTCCAGGCCGGCGTCGAATCCGAGGAAAATGCCGGGTATATCGTGCGTACGGCCGCGGAAGATGCGCCTCCCGAAGCACTGCTGGCTGACATGCAGTATCTGCGCAAGTTGTGGCAATTCGTCCGGCACAAGGGTCTTCGCACCGAGCCTGGCAATCTGGTGCACGCCGACCTGCCCCTGCACCTACGGGTCTTGCGGGACCTGATGCGCCCGGTCGTCGATCGGGTGCTGATCGATCAAGCCGGCGCGCATCGGGAGATGCAGGACTTCGCCGCCAGCTTCATGCCGGCAGCGCTGCCCCGCCTCGAGTTGTACGGCGGCGCCCGCCCGCTATTCGAACTGCACCATGTCGAGGAGGAAATTCAAAAGGCATTGGATCGAAAGGTATCGCTCAAGTCAGGCGGGTATCTCATCATCGACCAGACGGAATCGATGACCACCGTCGACGTCAACACGGGCGCGTTCGTCGGCCATCGAAATCTGGAAGAGACCATTTTCCGCACCAATCTGGAGGCGGCCGTGACCATTGCGAGGCAGCTGCGTCTGCGCAATCTCGGCGGCATCATCATCATCGACTTCATCGACATGGAGGAGCCGGAACATCGCCGGCAAGTCATTCAGGCCTTGGAGAAGGCCTTGAGCGAAGATCACGTGAAGACGAACATCTCGTCGGTTTCGCCCTTGGGACTCGTTGAAATGACGCGCAAGCGAACGCGCGAAAGTTTGGAACATCTGCTCTGCCAGCCTTGTCCCACCTGTGAAGGACGGGGTTTCGTGAAGACGACCGAAACGGTCTGCTACGAGGTATTTCGTGAACTTGTGCGTCAATCGCGCCAATTCGAGTGTCAACAGTTGATGGTCCTGGCCCATCAGGACGTGATCGAGCGCTTGTTGGACGAGGAGTCCTCGGCGCTGGGCGAACTGGAGTTGGTGACCGGCAAGCCGATACGCCTGCAAACCGAAGCTCTGTACGCCGTCGACCAGTACGACGTCGTCTTGATGTAAATGGCGCTGCGCAAGATCGGCAAGATCCTGCTCTACTGCAGTGCAGGAATTTTGGGAATGGTTTTATTGCTGATGCTGGCCGTCAAGCTCGCTCTCGACCGTGCGCCGCAATATCAAGTCGAAATCAAGGATTGGGTGCACGATCGAATCGGCTATCACATCGCGTTTGCGCATGTATCGCCCGCGTTTCGCTGGTATGGACCGGAGCTGTATTTCGATCAACTGGAGTTGCGCTCGAAGGACGACAAGAGAGTTCTGGTGCGCGCGGCGGGTGGACGTATCGGGGCGGACGTGTGGCAGCTCATTCGAAGCGGCAAGCTCTTTGCGGGGCGCGTCGAGCTCGATTCACCAAACATTTCGATCACACGCCTGGGGCCCGGCACATTCTCCGTGGCCTCCGAGATCGAATTCGGGGGCGGTGACTCCTCTCGTCAGGCGCTCACCCTCGACGATTTCCCGGCCGGCACCCTTACCATCCGCGGCGGTCGCGTCGCCGTCCAGGACTGGAATCCGGGTATGCCGCGCCTGGAATTGCGGGACGTCAATTTGAATCTGCGCCGCGTCAACGGAGTCGCGACGTTGGCCGTTGCCGCGAGTTTGCCGCCCATGCTGGGCGGCGACATCAGCGTGAACGGCGCGGTCCGCGGTATGGGCGTGCTGAATACGCTGAACTGGACCCTGTCGGCGCGTACCCGCAACTTGTCGCTCGCCGGATGGCGGAAACTCCTGCCGCAATACCTGACGAGGCTGGACGGCGGTACGGGCGGATTCGAATTCGCGGCGCGCGGCCGAGGCGCGGATCTTTCGCGCGCCGACCTCGACTTCCTGGCGGCGGGTATGACGACGCAACTCGGTGGTGAACCCCTCGTCAAGTTCGATCAAGTATCCGGGACCTTCACCGCCACCCATTCCGGCGATCGCTGGACTCTGCAGGGAAGGCGCGTCCGAGCGCTTCGCGGCGGTCACCGCGACCCGGATTCGGAGTTCGACGCGGGCTGGCGCGAGGGCGATGGCGGATTGCTCGAACTGCGCGCCCGGGCGAGCTATCTGCGAGCCGACACGTTGTTGCCGCTCGCCGGCCTATTGCCGCAAAAGGATCTGCGCGAGCGGTTACAGGAGATTGCGCCCACCGGCGAATGGATCAATACCCACGTGGAGCTGCTGCGGAGCGCCACCAGCGATCCCTGGCGGCTGGAAATCGGGGCACATTTCCGCGGCGTCGGCTTTGCGCCCGCCGGCCGTGCACCGGGTCTGCGCGGCTTGACCGGCACGATCAGCGGCACGGAGTCCGGGGGCAGAGTGACGATCGACACCCGCACAGGCGTATTCATATGGCCGCAGCAACTCGAACAGGCCATCGAACTGGAAAAATTCAAGACGACGCTCTACTGGAAGCGCACCGCGGAGGAGTTGCTGGTCGCGACGCCTTCGATCGAGCTGAAAAGCCGTGATGCGGCATTGCATGGCCCGGTCGCATGGCATCAACCCGCGGACGGCGGATCACCCGTGCTGACGCTGGCCGTCTCGGTGGATAACGGCAACGTAGCGCAGGCGCATTTATATTTTCCGCGCGCGCTGCTCCACCCGAACGTACTCGCTTGGTTGGACCGCGCATTCGTTGCCGGGCGCATGCCGCATGCCGACGTCGTCATGCAGGGGCCGGTGCGGCATTTTCCGTTTCGCGACGACACCGGAGTTTTCCTGGCGCGCGCGCACATCGACGGCATGACGCTCGACTATCGGGAGGGCTGGCCCCGCGCGGAGAATCTTGCGCTCACCGCCGAATTTCGCAACGAAGGCCTGACGGCGCAGCTCCGGAACGGCAACATCGGCAACATCGTCGTCCATAAGGGCGACTTGCGCTTCGTCGACTTCAAGACGGCGGAAATGCACTTGCATGCGGCGGGAAGCGGGGATGCGGCCGATGCACTCGATTACCTGCGTGCCACCCCGCTCGATGCCATCGCCGGGCACGCTTTTTCAAACGTCGACGCCAATGGCCCGATGCAGGCCGAAGTGGATCTGTTTCTGCCGTTCAAGGCGTTCGATCAACGCCGCACACTCGTGAATACGCACTTGCAGGGAGTTTCGATCAATCGTCGCGGCATCGCCGCAGGCGCCACCGAGATCTCTGGTGATGCCGATGTCGACGGAGCTCACGTGGTGCACGCCGACCTGCACGGCAAGCTACTGGGCGGGCCCTTTCAAATGCAGGCCCGGTCGCCGCGCAACCGGCCGCCCACCCGTACGGTCCTGGTGTTCAACGGCACGCTTGGCGGCGACGCAATCCGCTCGGCGCTGGGCCTTCCCGGAAGTATTGCAATCGGCGGCACGACCGACTGGCACGGTGTCCTCCGAATGGCATCGGAACCGGTTCGGGAGCGTTCGCTGCACATCAACGGCAGCCTTGCGGGACTCGAACTCAATCTGCCTGAGCCGCTTGCCAAGCCTGCCGGACGGCCGCTGCCGTCCTCGATCGAGATTCAATGGCCGGCGAACGGCGGACCTCAATTGCGCGTAAGTTTAGGGTCGGTGCTCCGTGGTCAGGTAATCCTCGATTCCGGCGCGAATGGACCGACGCTGGGACGTGCCGCCCTTACTTTTGGCGCGGGCCCGTCGGAACCGGCCTTCAGCGACACGCAGGTCCTCAGCACCGGCGGCAGGATCGAGCGTCTGGATCTGGCGGGCTGGCTGAAACTCTACACGCCGGACAAGAACGCCAAACCGCTTGCGAGCTTTCTGCGTTCCGCCAAGTTCGAGGTGGCCCAGATCGACTATCTGGGATTGTCCTTTCTCGACGTGGCGGTGGACCTGGCGGCGAGCGATGCGGGTTGGCGGATCGGGATCGGTGGGCCCAATGTGGCCGGCACCATTTCATTGCCGAGCGCCGCCGATTCGGCGGAGCCGTGGCAAATGGAATTCGAGCGCCTGAAATTTCTCACGGCGGCGTCCGACGCGCCTCCGCGCGAGAAAGCCGCCGCGGTTCCGGGCGGCGCGAATCCGCGCCGGATCCCCGCGATCAATTTTCACGCGGCCGAGACGATCTGGGACGAACGGCAGTTCGGCGACGTGCAAGCGAGGCTCGAGAAGCTCGAGGATGGGATTGGCCTCAAACGATTGACGGTGACCGGCGCCGGCTACACGGTGAGCGCCGAGGGCGAATGGCGGGGCAAGGATGCCGGACTGGGCCGCATCGAAGGCACGCTGGCGAGCACCGACGTGGGCAGCACATTGAAGCAGCTCGGATACGCCGCGGTGATGGAAGCCAAGACGGGAAAGATGGATTTCGACATGAACTGGGTGGGGGCGCCGACGGGGGACGCGCTCAAGGACGCCACGGGCCATATCCAGGTGGCGCTCGACAAGGGGCAAATCACCGGGCTCAAGCCGGGCGCCGGGCGGATGGTGGGCCTCGCCAGCGTGGCGGCGCTGCCGCGGCGCCTGGCCCTGGATTTCAGCGACCTGACCGACAAGGGCTTTGCATTCGACACCATCCGCGGCGACTTCGATCTCCGCGATGGCAGTGCTTTCACCGACAATGTGCTCGTCAAGGGACCGGCGGCGGAGATCGGGCTGATTGGCCGCGTGGGCTTGAAAAACAAGGATTATGACCAAACTGCAGTGGTTACCGGCAATGTCAGCAGCTCGCTGCCTCTGGCGGCGTTCGCTGCCGGCCCGGTGATCGGTGGGGCCGTGTTGATATTCACGCAGGTGTTCAAGCAGCCGCTGAAGGGGCTGGCGCGGGGGTATTATCGGATTACCGGGAATTGGGACAATCCAACCGTCGAACGTATCAAAAGCGCAGACGCCGCCGCCGCGACTGCAGAGGCACCGAAGTAAATGGGTAAAGTAGCCGCCATACAGATGACCTCCGGGCATGTCGTCGAGGACAATCTCGCCGCCGCCGCCGATTTGCTGCGCGAGGCAAAGGATATGGGCGCCGACATCGCCTGTCTGCCCGAGAATTTTTCGTTTATCGGATTGAAAGATGCAGACAAGCTGAAGATTGCCGAAGCCGACGGGGACGGGCCGATCCAGGATTTCCTGCGAGACACGGCGCGGCGCTTGGGCTTATGGATTCTGGGCGGCACAACGGTCATCAAGGGGGACTCCGCGGCGCGGGTGGCCAATGCGTCCCTCCTCATCGATGCGGACGGCAGGCGCGTTGCGCGCTACGACAAGATTCACTTGTTCGATGTCAGCATCCCGGGCCGCGAAGAAAAATACCTCGAGTCCACGCACGTCACGCCCGGCCGCGAGGCGGTCATCGCGGACACACCGGTGGGGAAATTGGGGCTTTCCGTGTGCTACGACATGCGCTTCCCCGAGCTTTATCGTGATCTCGTTGCGCGCGGGGCCGAGTGGCTGGCAATGCCGGCGGCTTTCACCGTGCCGACGGGCCGCGCACACTGGGAGACGCTGCTGCGCGCACGCGCCATCGAGAATCTCTGTTACGTCGTCGCACCGGCCCAGAGCGGGACGCACACCAGCGGCCGCGAGACCTATGGCGACACGTTGATCGCCGATTACTGGGGCCAGGTGCTGTCGCGCTTGGCGAAGGGGAGTGGAGTGATTACAGCGGATATCGATCTTGCGAAACAGGCGGAGACGCGTGCGCGCTTTCCCGCGCTCGACAACCGCAGACTCGGCCTGGGTGCCGCCGCGGTGCCCGCGTGAGCGCTGCTCCGATGTTCGATGTCGCCGAGAGAATGATCCTGGCGCCGTCGGGTCTCGACGAGGGCCGGTTGTCCACCGTGCTCGGAACGGTGATGAGCCGGGGCGTCGATTACGCGGACCTTTATTTCCAGCTGTCGCGCGAAGAGTCGTGGTCGCTGGAGGACGGCATCGTCAAGGAAGGCTCTCACAGCATCGAGCAGGGCGTCGGTGTGCGCGCCATCAGCGGCGAAAAAACCGGCTTTGCCTACACGGACGAAGTGCTGCTGCCGGCGCTGTTGGAAGCCTCGGACGCGGCTCGCGCCATCGCACGCAGCGGCGGCAGCAATGCGGTAAGAGCATGGCAGCGGCCCGTCATCCACCGGCTGTACATGCCCATCGATCCGCTCGACACCATTCGCGATGAGGACAAGGTTGCGTGGCTGATGAAGATCGACGCCGACACGCGGCGCGTCGATCCGCGGGTCAAGCAGGTGATGGCCTCGTTGGCCGCGGTCCACGAGGTCGTGTTGATAGCCTCGAGCGACGGCACGCTGACGGCGGACGTACGTCCGCTGGTGCGCATGAACGTGTCGGTCATCGTCGAGCACAATGGCCGCCGTGAGCAAGGCTACAGCGGCGGCGGCGGACGCTTCGGACTTGATGAACTGTTGCGCGGCGATGAACCTTTCGTCCATGGCCGGGAGGCGGTTCGCCAGGCGTTGGTGAATCTGGAGGCGGTGGCGGCGCCGGCGGGGTCCATGCCCGTGGTACTGGGGTCGGGTTGGCCCGGCATTCTGCTGCACGAAGCGATCGGTCACGGTCTCGAGGGCGACTTCAATCGCAAGGGTACTTCCGCATTTTCGAATCGCATCGGCGATAAGGTGGCCGCCGATGAGATTACGGTGGTGGATGACGGCACGCTGAATCGCCGTCGCGGGTCACTGAACGTCGACGATGAGGGCACGCCCACGCAATGCACGGTTCT
>JAXDQI010000329.1:0-3534 GCA_034667965.1 Gammaproteobacteria bacterium | reverse complement strand
ATTTCAGGACAAGCGGGCATTCTGGGAGGCGCCTCGCATGATTTCGCGTGTGTGAGGGACTTCGGTGTCCTCTTGCGGTAGCAGCCTTGGAGCCGCCCGGGTGAACGTGTCTGGAAGTTGTGCTATTTTGTCCGGGGACCCTTGAACCGGGGCGCGCGTAGGGCGAACATCGCCTGCGCATCAACTGTTTCGAGATAGTCCCTCAAGACCAGCCCCTTCCAACCAGCAACGGCCTAGGAAGAAGCGGATAAGAGTGCCGCTCGAACTGATCTGCCAATTTCCCCCAGGAGGAAAGCAATGAAGAAAATACTCGCGGCCCTTTTCTGCTTCTGCTGCAGCAGCGCGCTGGCCCAGACGGCGCAAGAGCTGATCGACAATGGCAAGAACAGCGAAAACGTCACCACCTTCGGCATGGGCTATAACCTCAACCAGTACAGCCCGCTGGCTCAGATCAACAAATCGAACCTCAAGCGGCTCGTGCCGGTGTGGAGCACCGCGCTCAGCAACGATGCGGGTGAACTGGCGCAGCCGACCATCTACGACGGCGTGATGTACGTGGTGAACGGAAACTGGACTTTCGCCCTGGACGTTGCCACGGGCCAGCAGATCTGGCGCACCCCAGTAGAGTACGATCGAGCGTCAGTGCGCATCTCTTCCTCCGGTATACTAATGCGCGGAGGCGCTACCATCTACAACGGCAAGCTCTTTCGCGAGACGCTGGACAGCCATGTCATCGCGCTTGACATGAAGACTGGCAAGCAGATTTGGAAGCAGAAGTTCGCCGACTTCAAGGAAGGCTACACCGGGATCATCGCCCCGCTGGTCGCGAACGGCGTCGTCATTACTGGAATGGCCGGCGGAGACCGCACAACCCGCGGCTTCCTCGACGGCTGGGACCCGGATACCGGCAAGCAACTATGGCGCCGCTATACAATCCCTGCACCGGGCGAGCCCGGCTCCGAGACCTGGCCCAAGGACATTCCAGACGCCTATAAGTACGGCGGCGGGGCGACCTGGCAGAACGGATCCTACGACCCCGAACTCGACCTCGTCTATTGGGGCACCGGCAACGCCGAGCCCTACAACCCGGTATATCGCGCCGGCGCTGACAGTCTCTACACCGCCAGCGTGATCGCCATCCGGCCGAAGACGGGCGAGATGGTGTGGCACTATCAGTACATCCCGAACGAGAGCTTCGACTTCGACGGCAGTGCCGAGCCCGTGCTCGCCGACTTGCCCATCGACGGCGAGGTCCGCAAGGTGCTGCTCAACGCTAACAAGAACGGTTTCATGTATGTGATCGACCGCACCAACGGCAAACTGATCGCAGCACATCCGTTCGTGAAGGTGAACTGGGCCTCGGGTATCGATCGCGAGACCGGCCGCCCCATCCTAACCGACGTGTACGACCGAGCGCTTAAAGGAGAAACGGTGGAAGTCTGGCCGTCGCGCGGCACCAACGCTTCGCTGATGGCGTTCAATCCGAAGACCGGGCTCGTCTACGTGAACTCCTGGGAAATCCCCCGGATCATGAAGTACACCAAATTCGAATTCGTCCTCGGCGCCGGCTCCACGGGCGTGGAAACGAGCTTCCGCACCCCGCCGGCAGGCGAGCCCTGGGGGTATCACATGGCGTTCAACCCGGTCACCGGCAAAACCGAATGGAAAGTCCCCGTGACGGGAACAGTGATCTCCGCCGGTATGCTCGCAACCGACGGCGGGCTGCTATTCACGGGGCGGCTGGATGGCGAATTCATCGCCCTCGACCAGGCCACCGGGGAAATGTTGTGGAAGTTCAAGACCGGCTCCGGGATCAATTCTCCGCCTATGACCTACACCCACAACGGCCGGCAATACGTCACGGTGCTGTCAGGCATCGGCGGGGTGCTCAACCGCGTCATGAAAGTCGCCGACAGGACCCCGACCGGCGGCTCAGTGTGGACCTTCGCGCTGATGCCCGAATAAGCGCAGGCGAGTCGCCACGGCATGAAAGCGATCGCAGCCACAAGCTTTGGCCTCGCGCTGCTCTGCGCGAGCGCCTCGGCGCAAGATCGGACCTCGGAGTTTGCTCCAGAGCAGGTCAGGAAAGGCGCGGCCCTGTTCGCACGCCATTGCGCGACGTGCCACGGGACCCGCATGCGCAACCCGCAATGGGCGTTCGATCTGCGGACGTTTCCGCGCGATAGCCACGATCGGTTCGTCGATTCGGTGACCAACGGTAGGCGCAACATGCCGCCATGGGATGACGTGCTCGATCCCTCCGAGATCGAGACTTTATGGGCATATGTCATTGCGGGAGAGAAAGGCGATTGAAGCCTACGGCGGATCTTATGGCTTGGCGTCACGGCACATACAACTGCCGAGTGGCTAGCCAACCAACTCACACAAGCCTTCGGCTGGGGCGCCCTCTTAACTACGCCTGCTATGGCAATCTGTTCGTTCGGCGGGTTCGTTCACTCGGCCTTAGCGATCGTCCGACATCACCACGTTCGCCCTGGCAGAACGGCATGCGGAGCGCCTGATCGGCCCCATCTGTCGGGGAACGTCTCGATAATGTCGTGGTTTCCGGCGAGCGGCACCTGCGGGTTAAGAAAGGTTGAACTCGACTCGAGCCTGAACCATTCGGCGCAAAAGGTGAGGAAGATCGCGCCCGCGCCACGATCAGGTGCCGTGAGGCGGCCCGACCGGTGAGACGCGAAGCCGTGCACGAGCCACCAAAGCAGGGCCGCCTGGAACCGCCTATCATATGCGCAATTATCTGGTGGCGTTCGCTTCGGGGATGGATTCAGACAAGGAGACGCGGGCCATGACATTGCGGGATGTGCTTAGCGCTTGCTGCGGGATGATCTTCGTGTTGCTCGCCCCCGCTCAGGCATTCAGTGCGGAGTGCGCCACAGAAGCTCAACGAAAGATCAAAATAGAGACGTTGAACGAAAGCGTGGACTGGTTCCTATCCACAGTGGAGGAGTTGCCAGAGGACGTTGCCCAACAATTCAGAGCCGCCGTCACTGGCAGAGCCGTCACCGTTGATGGGCCCGACATGCAGGCATTCCGCCAGGCAATTGCTCATCCACTATGGGCAACACACATGATCAGAGAGAGCGGCGATAGCATCAAGCGTGAACTGGACCTTGTTTCGTCAGGGGCGGGCTCTGGTTCCACCGCAGCGCCTCGATGACATCGTGCCGGCGCCGTTCTCATGACTTGGGTGGCGGATGGCGCGTGTCACGGCCGCCTCAACCATGCGAGTGGATCGGCAGCCCGTCGTGGACATGCTCGCCAATGCGGTGGTGCGATCCGCCGGATCGACGTGGATGACCACGAGCGACAGATAATCGAGATGATGCAGCAGCTGGTGGCGGACCTCGGCGGCGACTCATACCGCAAGCCCTCGCGCCCATACTGGCGTCGAGTGATTTCGGTCCAGGTCATCGTGCTCTCCTTCGAATCGATGCAATCCGAAAGAATCACAATTGGCTGAAATCACTCAGCGTTTTTTCGGTCAGACACTTAGAGCCGCGATCTAATCTTTGA
>JAXDQI010000328.1:0-10593 GCA_034667965.1 Gammaproteobacteria bacterium | reverse complement strand
TGTTTTTATTGTAGTTCTGCGGAATGGCCGCGGAGCACGGTTTATTGCGGGCTTTCCTATGGCAATCGAACAGACGTCCGGTCATGCGACCACTCGCGGCGGCGCGGATGCGCGCGTCGGGGATTGGGGGCTTTATCGCTCCAGGTATGAAAGAGATTCCTGCGGCTTCGGACTCATCGCCAGTCTCGACGATCAGGCCAGTCACTGGGTAGTCGAAACCGCAATCAGCTCGCTCAACCGTCTGACTCATCGAGGCGCCATCGCCACGGATGGTAAGACCGGCGACGGCTGCGGCCTGTTGATAAAAATGCCGACTCGCTTTCTGCGGGAAGCCGCCGTCGAGGCAGGATTCTCGTTGAGCCAACGGTTTGCCGCGGGACTGGTCTTTCTCGATTCGGATCCGGGCAAAGCGGAACGGGCCCGCCGGGTGCTCACTACCGAGATCGAACGGGAAAAGCTGCAGGTGGCGGGATTTCGGGTGCCGCCGACGGATCCCGCGGCCTGCGGCTTGGAGGCGCTCAAGACTCTGCCCACCATCGTGCAGGTATTCGTGAACGCCGGCCCCGACATCGACGAGTCCACCTTGAATCGCAAGCTCTACATGGCCCGACGTCGCGCCGAAAAGCTGCTCGAGTCGAGCGACCCGATGTTCTATATCCCGTCGCTGTCGGCGAGCACCATCGTCTACAAGGGAATGGTGATGCCGGAGTTCCTGGCGCAGTTCTATCCGGACCTCAAGGATCCGCGCATGGAGGCGTCGGTGGTCGTGTTCCATCAGCGATTTTCCACCAACACGCTCCCGCAATGGCGGCTGGCGCACCCTTATCGCTATCTCGCGCACAACGGAGAGATCAACACGGTACAGGGCAATCGCAGCTGGGCCGTGGCGCGCGGGCCCTTGTTTCGTTCGCCGGTGTTGCCCGACTTGAACGACGTGCTGCCCGTCGTGTCGTTGACCGGCTCGGATTCGCAGTCCCTCGACAACATGCTCGAACTGCTGCTGGTGGGCGGACTCGATCCCATGCATGCGCTGCGCATGTTGATTCCGCCTGCGTGGCAGTCGGTGGACATGATCGATCCCGACCTGAAGGCATTTTACGAGTACTACGCCACCCACATGGAGCCGTGGGACGGCCCCGCCGGTATCGTGGTTACCGATGGGCGGTATGCCTGCTGCACTCTGGACCGGAACGGGCTGCGCCCCGCGCGCTGGGTCATCACGAGGAACCGCCACATCACCATTGCATCCGAGGCAGGGGTCTGGGACTACCTCCCCGAGGATGTGGTGCGCAAGGGCAAGTTGGGGCCCGGAGAGATTCTGGCGCTCGACCTGCAGACCGCCGAGTTGATGGACACCAAGCAGGTCGACGATCTGCTCAAGAGCCGTCACCCCTACAAAGTCTGGTTGAAGAAGGGTGTGCGCTACCTTCAGACGGATCTCATCGATCCGCGCTTGGCGGCCGAGCCCTTCGATCGCGACACCTTGGCGCTGTTTCAAAAGATGTACAACGTGTCGGCCGAGGAGCGCGACGAAATCATCCGCGTGCTGGCCGAAGACGAGAGCGAAGCGGTCGGGTCGATGGGCGACGACACGCCGATGCCGGTGCTGTCGAAGAAGGTGCGCTCGCTCTACGATTACTTCCGCCAGCAGTTCGCCCAGGTGACGAACCCGCCGATCGACTCGCTGCGCGAGAGCATCGTCATGTCGCTGCAGACGCAAATCGGCCCGGAAGCCAACATTTTCGTGCCGGCACAGCAGCACGCCGAACAAATCGTCTTGAGTTCACCCATCTTGTCGCAACGAAAATTGCGCCAGATCATGGGGCTCGAAGATTCGGGCGTGCCGCACGAATTCATCGATCTGCAATACGACGAGCAGATGGACCTCAAGGCCGCCATCGTCGCGGTCTGCGACCAGGCGGAAGCGGCGGTGCGCGCCGGAAAGCTGGTGTTGCTTTTGTCGGATCGTTACCTGGTCAGGGGCAAGATTCCGATTCAAGCATTGCTCGCAACCGGCGCCGTACATCATCGCCTGGTCAAGACAGGGCTGCGCTGCAAGTGCAACATCCTGGTCGAGACCGGCACGGCGCGCGACTCCCATCATTTCGCGTGCCTCATCGGCTACGGCGCAACGGCGGTCTATCCGTATCTGGCGTACCAGACGCTGTTCGATCTCATGCGCAAGGGCGCGGTGAAAATGGATGCGGACACGCGGCAGGAACTGGGACGCAGCTACCGTCGCGGCATTCGCAAGGGACTGTTCAAGATCATGTCCAAGATGGGCATCTCCACCATCGCCAGCTACCGCAGCGCGCAGCTCTTCGAGATCGTGGGATTGGGCGACGACGTCGTGTCGCTGTGCTTCGAAGGCTCCGACAGCCGAATTCAAGGAGCGGATTTCACTGATTTGAAGTCCGACGCCGAGTACCTGGCGAAGCGCGCCTGGGATCCCACGGAAATCGTGGAACAGGGCGGTCTGCTCAAATACATGCACGACGGCGAGTACCACATGTACAACCCGGATGTCATCGCGACTTTGCAATCGGCGGTGATGTCGGGCGACTACGAGCAGTACAAGCAATTCGCGGCGTTGGTGAACGAGCGGCCTGTGTCGTGCATCCGTGATCTGCTGCGGCTGAAGCCCGGCGCGCCCGCCATTCCCCTCGACGAGGTGGAATCGGTCACCTCGATCCTGAAGCGCTTCGACAGCGCCGGCATGTCCTTGGGCGCCTTGTCGCCGGAGGCGCACGAGGCGCTGGCCATCGGCATGAATCGTCTGGGCGCCCGTTCGAACTCCGGCGAAGGCGGCGAAGACCCGGTGCGATACGGTACCGAGAAGAATTCCAAGATCAAACAGGTCGCCTCGGGCCGCTTCGGCGTCACGCCGGAATATCTCATCAGCGCCGAAGTGCTGCAAATCAAGGTCGCGCAGGGTGCCAAGCCCGGCGAGGGCGGCCAGCTGCCGGGCCACAAGGTCAACGACATGATCGCGCGCCTGCGATTCGCGCGTCCGGGGGTAGGGCTCATTTCGCCGCCGCCTCACCACGATATCTATTCGATCGAGGACCTCGCGCAACTCATCTTCGATCTGAAACAGGTCAATCCGCAGGCCCTGGTATCCGTCAAACTCGTGGCCGAGCCCGGCGTGGGCACGGTCGCGGCCGGTGTGGCTAAAGCCTACGCCGATCTTATCACCATCAGCGGCTATGATGGCGGCACGGGCGCAAGCCCGCTGTCCTCCATCAAGTATGCGGGAACCCCGTGGGAGCTGGGATTGGCGGAAACGCATCAGACGCTGCGCGCCAATGGTTTACGGCATCGCGTCCGGCTGCAGACCGACGGCGGCTTGAAGACGGGGCTCGACGTCGTCAAGGCGGCGCTCATCGGCGCCGAGAGTTTCGGCTTCGGCACGGCACCCATGGTGGCCCTGGGCTGCAAGTATCTGCGCATCTGTCACTTGAACAACTGCGCCACGGGAGTCGCGACGCAGCACAACGTGCTGCGCACCAAGTTCTTCATCGGACTGCCCGAGATGGTGATGAATTATTTCAAGTTCGTGGCGCAGGAGTGCCGCGAAATCATGGCGGCCCTGGGCGTGCGAACGATCGCCGAATTGATCGGTCATACCGGGCTTCTGGAAGTCCTGCCCGGCGAAACTTCGAAGCAGCGCAAGCTCGACTTGCAGCCGGTGCTCGCGAATTCCGGCCTGGTCTCGACCCAGCCGCAGTTCTGCACCGACCCGCGCAATGAGCCCTTCGACAAAGGCGTGCTGGGGGAACAGATGCTGCGCGACATGCAGGAAGCCATTGCCGCAAGAGCGGGCGGCGAGTTCTCCTATGCGGTCAGCAACTACCACCGCTCCATCGGTGCGCGGATATCCGGCGAAATCGCAAAGCGTTGGGGCAACAACGGCATGAGTGCGGCCCCTATCATCGTAAATCTCAAGGGCTCCGCCGGACAGAGTTTCGGGGTTTGGAATGCGGGCGGGCTGCATTTGCATCTCGAAGGCGAAGCGAACGACTATGTCGGCAAGGGCATGGCCGGCGGCCGGATCATCTTGAAGCCGCACCTACGGTCGACATTCATCGCACGAGAAACCATCATCATGGGCAACACCTGCCTGTACGGTGCGACCGGCGGCGAGCTGTACGCGGCCGGCACTGCCGGGGAACGCTTCGCGGTGCGCAATTCGGGCGCCCTCGCCGTGGTCGAAGGAGCGGGCGACCATTGCTGCGAGTACATGACGGGCGGCGTGGTCTGCGTGCTGGGCCGCACGGGAGTGAATTTCGGCGCGGGATTCACCGGCGGTTTCGCGTATGTGCTCGATATGGAGCGCGACTTCGTCGATCGTTATAACCACCAATTGATCGACATCCACCGCGTATCGCCGGAAGGCATGGGAACGCATGTCCAGCATCTACGAGGGCTGATCGAACAGCACGTCGACTTCACCGGCAGCGTGTGGGGCATCCAGCTTCTCAACGACTTCCGGACGTACATCGGCAAATTCTGGGTGGTGAAGCCCAAGGCCGCGGCCATCGATTCTCTGCTCATCAATTTGCGCCGCGCCGCTTGAGCCGGAACGCGTATCCCCATGGCCGATAAATACATGCAATTCTTGGACATTCCACGCAAGGATCCGGACAAGCTGCCGGTGGAAGTGCGCATCAAGGAGTTCCGCGAGATATACGCCGAGTACAGCGCGGACACTGCCGGACAGCAGGCGGGCCGGTGCTTGTCGTGCGGAAATCCATTTTGCGAATGGAAGTGCCCGGTCCACAACTACATTCCGAACTGGCTCGCGCTGGTCAACGAAGGCAAGCTGTTCGAGGCGGCCGAACTCTCGCACCAGACAAATTCACTGCCGGAGATGTGCGGGCGCATCTGTCCCCAGGACCGGCTATGCGAGGGCGCGTGCACGTTGAACGACGGCATCGGCGCCGTCAGCATCGGATCCATTGAAAAGTACATTACCGACGAAGCGTTCAAGCAGGGGTGGAAGCCCGACATGTCGAACGTCGTGCGCACCACCAAGCGCGTGGCGATCGTCGGCGCCGGGCCCGCAGGCTTGGCCTGCGCCGACGTGCTGGTGCGCAACGGCGTGACGCCCGTCGTCTTCGACCGATACTCGAAGATCGGCGGATTGCTGACCTTCGGCATCCCTCCGTTCAAGCTCGAGAAGGACGTGGTTGAAAAGCGGCGGGAAATCATGGAGGGGATGGGCGTGGAATTTCGCCTGAACGTCGAGGTGGGGCGCGACATCACATTCGAACGCCTCACCGAAGAATTCGACGCGGTGTTTCTCGGGATGGGCACCTACACCTATGTGAAGGGCGGATTCGCCGGAGAAGACCTTCCCGGAGTGCATGAAGCACTGCCCTATCTGATTTCGAACATCAACCGGGAATTGGGGATCGACGATGCTTCGAATCCCTTCATCGACATGCGGGACAAGCGCGTCGTGGTGCTGGGCGGAGGCGATACCGGAATGGATTGCAATCGCACGGCCATACGCCAAGGCGCTGCGAGCGTCGCCTGTACCTACCGCCGGGACGAGGACAACATGCCCGGGTCGCGCCGCGACTACAAGAACAGCAAGGAGGAGGGCGTTACATTCCTGTTCAATCGGCAGCCGGTCGAGATTGTCGGTTCGGATCGGGTTCAGGGCGTGAAGCTGGTGGAGACCCGTCTTGGACGCCCGGGACCGCGCGGCCGCCGTGTCCCAGAAGTCGTGCCGGGCACCGAAGAGACCATCGAAGCGGATGCCGTGATCGTCGCGTTTGGATTCCTGCCGAGTCCTCCCGACTGGTTCGTGCAGCAGCAGATCGCGCTGCACGCCAGCGGCCGCGTTCGGGTGTCGGCGGCGCCGGCGAACCGCTTTCAGACCACCAACCCCAAGGTGTTTGCCGGCGGCGACATGGTGCGCGGTTCGGACCTGGTCGTGACCGCGGTGTTCGAAGGGCGGGAAGCGGCACAGGGTATCCTGCGAAGCCTGGGTTTGCGTTCAACGGCGTGACGGCGCGGTTCATGGAAGGCGGCTGTCTTTGCGGCTCGGTTCGCTTTCGCGTCGCCGGGACTCCGCAAGTTTCCGTCATCTGTCATTGCGCGACCTGCCGCAAAGCGAGCGGTGCTCCTTCCGTGGCGTGGCTGACCTTCACCCGGGAACAGGTCGAATTTCTGTCGGGTGAGCCGCGGAGTTACGCCTCATCGCCGGGCGTGGTCCGACGGTTTTGCGGAACCTGTGGGAGCGGGATTTCATACGAGAACGCCGAGATGCCAAACAGCATCGATCTCACCACGATGTCTTTGGACGACCCGAGGATGTTTCCACCAAGCAGCGAAGTGTGGGTGGAACACAGGATTCCGTGGCAGGCGGTGAACTTTTCCCTCGACCAGTACGCTCGGGGTAGCGTAGGCGAAACTTAAGCGGTGCTACGTCCGACATGCGGACAAGGGGCGTTTCCGCGGAAATTTCTGGTTCCTCTGCAACACCGCTCGCCTGAAGCTTCGGGCATTTCCCGGCGGCACCGGTGAGCTCATTTACTATCCTCGCGCAGACGAGTACGGTGATCGCCCCGCAAGCAGATATGCCTTACGTCAACCACCACGACTGAAGGAGCGCCGTCATGAACACGCAACAAATCGCCACCCGTCTTGCCGAGCTTTGCAGCCAAGGTCACTTCGAAGCCGCGCAGAAGGAGCTATTCGCCGAGGACGCGGTCAGCATCGAACCGCACGCAACCCCAGACTTCCCCAAGGAGACGAAAGGGCTGCGTGCCATCGTCGACAAGGGACACAAGTTCGAATCGATGGTGGAGAAGGTGCATGAGGTTCGCGCCTCCGCGCCGCTCGTCACCGGCAATGCCATCGCCCTCGCCCTCACGATGGATGTCACCATGAAAGGGCGCGGACGCGTGAAGCTCGAGGAAATCTGTGCCTACGAAGTCAAGGACGGCAAGATCGTATCCGAGCAATTCTTCATGTAGCGCGCGGCCCTCGCCGCAGGCGATTCGCCTGCGGGGCTTTTGCCTGAGTGAGCTTCAAGGTCTCGTCACCGTGCCTCGCGGCGGTGACGGACCGCGTTCCATATCCATGTCCGAAAATGGCGAGTATTCGCCGGTCGGATTCGCTACCCTGGCAGCATGTTGCTCGACTCCAATGCCTGTTACCGCGCGGTGCGCGCGCGCGATCGGCGCTTCGACGGCCGGTTCTTCGTCGCGGTATCGTCGACCGGAATCTACTGCCGGCCCATCTGTCCGGCGCGGCCGCCGAAGCGCGAGAACATGCATTTCTATTCGAACGCCGCGGCGGCCGAGGGCGCCGGCTACAGGCCGTGCCTGCGTTGCCGTCCGGAACGTGCACCGGGGGTGGGCTCGGTCGACGCCGCCAGCCGACTGGCAAATGCGGTCATCGCGGGCATCGAGGAACATGCGCTCTCCAGCGCGCGGATGGGTGAACTGGCGGCATCCTTAGGCGTGAGCGATCGCCATTTGCGCCGCGTCACCGAAGCGGAGCTTGGCGTGTCACCCATCGAATTGGCGCAGACGCAGAGATTGCTGCTGGCCAAACGGTTGTTGAGCGACACTTCCCTGAAGTTGACGGAGATCGCATTCGCCGCCGGTTTCGGCAGCGTGCGGCGCTTCAACGCGCTGTTCAAGTCGCGATACGGATTGAACCCACGCGCGCTGCGCGGGCGCGCCGATCCAGCCGCCGGCCTGCGCTGTCAATTGGACTTCCGCCCGCCGCTCGCTTGGGAGAACTTGTTGGCGTATCTGCGGCTGCGAGCCATTCCCGGCGTCGAATCGGTGGACGCCACTCACTATCGCCGCACGGTTGCCATTGACGATCATCAGGGCTGGATCGGCGTGTCGCTAGCGGCGAGCGGTGTCGCTCTCAATGTCGAATTGTCGCAATCGCTGGCCCCGGTGATCGGTGCGGTCATTGTGCGGGTGAAGCAGCTCTTTGATCTCAGTGCGGCGCCCGACGCCGTCAGCGCCTCGCTGTCGCAGGATTCAAAATTGAAAGTGATCGTCCGTCAATTGCCCGGCTTGCGGGTGCCGGGCGCCTTCGACGGCTTCGAACTCGCGGTGCGCGCCGTTCTCGGCCAGCAAGTCTCGGTCAAGGCCGCGACCACGATGGCGGGACGGTGGGCCCGCGCTTTCGGCGCCGAGATCGCGACGCCTTTCGTCGAACTCAATCGATTGACGCCGGGCGCGTGTCGACTCGAGGAGGTGTCGGCCGACGAGATCGCCTCCCTCGGCATCATCGGCGGCCGCTCCCGGTGCATCGCGGCGCTGGCGAAGGCGGTGCGTGAGCGTACCGTCATTCTGGGGAGCGCCGCGGACATCGAGAGCCAGATCGAAGGCCTGATGCACCTTCCCGGTATCGGACCGTGGACTGCACAGTACATTGCGATGCGGGCCTTGCGCTGGCCCGACGCCTTTCCCGGCACGGATCTGATGCTGTTGCGGGCGGCCCGCTTGAACGCGAAACAGCTTCATGCTCGCGCTGAAGGCTGGCGGCCCTGGCGTGCCTACGCCACTCACTACTTATGGCAAACGTTGGGAGTGTCTCCATGAACGCATACGTCACCATCGACAGTCCGATCGGACGTCTGTTGTTGCAGACGGACGGAGTCTCGTTGACCGGTCTATACATGGACGTGCCGAGCCGACCGCCCCCGGTGATGAACGATTCGGGGCAGGACGGGAGCGCCGGACCGTTGCCGGAAGCTGTTCGGCAGCTCGAGCAGTACTTCGCGGGCAACCGCCGCGACTTCGAGCTGCCGCTGCGATTGAACGGCACCGAATTCCAGCAGCGCGTATGGCATGCGCTCACGGAGATTCCGTATGGGGAAACCTGGAGCTACGGTGAACTGGCGAAGCGCATCGGCAATCCGAACGCATCGCGGGCGGTGGGACTCGCGAACGGCCGCAATCCCATTTCCATCCTGGTTCCGTGCCATCGGGTCATCGGTGCGGACGGATCGCTGACCGGCTACGGCGGCGGCCTGCCGCGCAAACAGTGGCTGCTGGCACACGAGGGGCTAGGCGGCCAGCGGCCGCTTTTCGAAATCAGCGCGCCCGCAAATCCTGGAGCACCGTTCCAATCTGGAGAGTCTCCTCCTCATGCGGCAGATCGCGGATCGTTTCCTTGATTCCGTCCGCATACCACGCTCTCATGGACGGAAGATCCAACAGGCGCTTCGCATAAGCATCCGCCGTCGCATCCAAGGCAAGGCCGTAGGTCTGGACTCTGAATGCGACCGGAGCATAGAACGCATCCACGGCGGTGAATGCACCGCCCGCCAGGAATGGACCGCCGAAACGCCGTAGTCCCTCGTTCCACAGCGCCCCCACGCGGGCGACATCGCGATCCAGCTCGACGGGGTGCTCGAAGAGCCGCACTCGGAGGCCGCAGCTCATGGAGCAGCGATTGCGCAGTTCATTGAATCCGGAGTGCATCTCGGCAGCCGCGCTCCGCGCCCACGCGCGGGCGGGACCTTGGGCCGGCCATACCGCATCATGCCGCTCGGCCAGATATTCGGCGATGGACAGCGAGTCCCACACCACGGTGTCGCCGTCGACCAGGCAGGGTACCTTGCCGGATGGCGAGATTTTCCGGTACTCGTCCCAGCTTGATGGGTCGCCGAAAAAAAGCTGGTGTTCGATGAACGGGATCCGCAATTCGCGGAGCAACACCCAGGGTCGAAGGGACCACGAAGAATAATTCTTGTTGGCGATATACAGGTCGTACATGGCCGCATTATAGCGGCTCCTCAGAATTTCGGGCTGGCAAGCACGTAATACAAACCGCCGGCAATGACGATGGTCGCGGGAAGCGTGAACACCCAGGCGATCACGATGCGCGAAATCATTCCGTATCGCAGCCCGGCGCCTGACGTGACCATGGTTCCGGCAATCCCGGACGCGACAATGTGCGTGGTGCTTACCGGCAGACCGGTGAACCCGGCGGTGCCGATGAGCAGGGCGGAGACGACTTCGGCCGACGCTCCCTGGGCCGGGGTCAGATGAATATTGCCGAGCCGTTCGCCCAACGTCGTGACAATGCGCCGATAACCGAACATCGTTCCAATGCCGAGACACAGGGCGGAGAGCATGCGCACCCACATCGGTGCGTACTCGACGGAATCACCCAATTGCTTTGCCGCACTCAGCGCTTGTTTCTTCTCGTTGGGGCTGATGCCCGGAGCTTCCGCGGCGTGCTTCAATTGCAATATGACCTGGTAAACCTCGTCGCGCACGCTCGAGCGCAGCTTTGCCGCCGGCGATTCCGGGCCTGCTTCGAGCTTGGGGTGGTCCGCACCCCCGGTGTCGGAGCCGACTCGAGTTTCGATCTTGGTGATTGCCGCCAGTGCCGCTTCCTTTTGGTCGTCTCCGTATTTGCGGACCAGAGGCTCGGCCTGGTTCATGACGGCGGGCATATCTCGGAGCGACTGGCCCGCGGCGGGATTCAGCGCATACGTGGCGGGAAACAGGCCGATGATGGTGAGCATGATGAGCCCTATGCTTTTCTGCCCGTCGTTCGTGCCGTGGGTAAAACTGACGCCGCTGCAGGTCAGGACGAGAACCG
>JAXDQI010000327.1:0-4646 GCA_034667965.1 Gammaproteobacteria bacterium | reverse complement strand
ACGCGCCGTATCGATGGGCAGCGTGAGTTTGCGGTGACTCTTGGTCTTGATCATCGGAGGATCTTGCCCGGATTCAAGATGCCCTTCGGATCGAGCGCTCGCTTCAGATCACGCATCACGGCGAGCTCGACCGGGTCGGCACGGCGCGCAAATTCCGCCGCCTTGAGCTTGCCGATTCCATGTTCGGCGCTGATGCTGCCGCCGAGACTGTCCACCAAATCGAAGACGGCATGCTCGAGCGGGCCGCCGCGCTGCAAGAATGCCGCTCTATCGGTTCCCGGGCGCTGGCTTACGTTGAAATGCAGGTTGCCGTCGCCCAGGTGGCCATAGCCCACGACGTCGCCCTCCGGAACCAGCCGCCGCACCAGCGCCGAGCCGTCCTCGATGAGCTTCGGTACGGAGGAGACGGGTACCGAGATGTCGTGCTTTAGACTCGCGCCATGGTGTCGCTGCGCCTCGGGGACCGACTCGCGCAGCTTCCACATGGCCAGCGATTGCGCGATGGATGTCGCAATCAGGGCGTCCTTGACGACGCCGTCGGCGGCAGCCCGCTGCAATTCGTCGGACAACAACCCGGCGAGATTCTGCCGCGGATTGGGCGAGGTGAGTTCAATCAGCACGTACCATGCGGTGCCCATATCCTGCGGATTGGCAACCCCGGCGATGTGCTTGACCGTGAGCTCGACCGCCAATTGCGGGAGAAGTTCGCAGGTGGTGACTTGGTCACCCGCCGCCGTGCGCAGCAGCCCTAACAGATCGAGCGCATGCTGCGGGGAGTCGACTCCGATGAGCGCCGTGGCCGTATCCGCGGGCAGCGGAAACAACTTCAACGATGCCGCCGTGATCACTCCCAACGTTCCCTCGGCGCCGATGAACAACGATTTCACGTCGTATCCGGTATTGTCCTTGCGCAAGCTCTTCAAGCCGGACATGACGCGCCCATCGGCCAACACCACCTCCAATCCGAGCACCAGGTCGCGCATCATTCCATACCGGAGCACCGCCGTTCCGCCGGCATTCGTCGACAGATTGCCGCCGATTTGCGCCGTGCCCTCCGAGCCCAGGCTCAAGGGAAACAAACGATCCACCGTACGCGCCGCCGCCTGCGCTTCCGCCAGGGTGCATCCGGATTCGATGATCATCGAATAGTCGGCGGCATCCAGCCGACGGATGCGGTTCAATCGCCGCATGGAAAGCACGATCTGAGTGCCGCTTTCGTCCGGCGTCGCCGCGCCGCAATAGCCGGTGTTGCCGCCGTACGGCACCAAGGCCGCTTCGCGGCGGCTGCAAATCTCCAGAATCCTGCAAACTTCGCCGCGATCACGCGGCATCAGCACCAGCGGGGCGGCGCCGCGATACAGGCCCCTGAAATCAACCAAGTAGGGCGCCAGATCCTCAGGTGAGTCGAGCCAAGAGCCGCTCCCGACCGCAGCCTTCAGCTCGTCGAGAGTCGCCCGGTCAGGCGGCCGCGGCATGTGCGGTTGCGATCGGGGCGCGCCGAGATTGCGGTTTCATCAGTAACGCTTGCCGGCGCCTTCTCGGACCGCGGCCGGAACGGGCTTCAAGTCCCAGATCAAACCGCAGAACGACAAGAACTTCAGCACATAGAAGGTAATGTCGAACTCCCACCAGTAGAATCCCTGCCGGGCGGACGCGGGGTAGTGGTGATGATTGTTGTGCCACCCTTCTCCCAGGGTGAGGATGGCCAGCCAGACGTTGTTGCGGCTGGCATCGCCCGTCTTGTACCGCTGGCGGCCGAATACATGCGACAAGGAATTGATCGTGTAGGTGCCGTGGTAGACCGCCACCGTGGATATGAAGAACCCCCATACGAGCATCTGCCAACCTGACGTACCGAGATCGGGCGCGACGTGCTGCAGCAGGACCCCAAGCAAAAACACGCCCACGCCCAAGGCGGTGGGCACGGCAATATCGAAGCGGTCCAGGAATCGCAATTCCGGGTACTTGAGCAAATCCTTCACGCGCGATAGATCGGCCGCGAAGTGCTTGTGCGACATGAACCAGCCCATGTGGCTCCAAAAGAACCCATGCTGAACGGGTGAATGCACGTCGTCCGGCTTGTCGGAATGCACATGATGATGGCGGTGGTGCGCGGCCCACCATATGGGTCCCCGCTGCACAGCGGAGGCTCCGAGCAGGCCGAAGATGAACTGTCCGGCACGGGAAGTCTTGAAGGTCCGGTGGGAGAAGTAGCGATGATAGAAACCGGTGATGGCGAACATGCGCAATACGTAGAGCGCGACGGTCACGCCTAGCGCGACCCAGCTGAATCCCACCCAGATGACGGCAAGACACACGGCATGCATCGCCAGAAACGGCAGCACCCGCGCCCAGTCGATGCGGCGGGCCGACTCCGGACGTCGGACCTGCTGTGCCGCGGGAGCGACCTTCGAGCGCGTCCCAAAATCGCTGGTACCGAACCACCGGGATAGCTCCATGCCGACCCGCTCTGCGGCCGGCTGTTCCGCGACGATCTCATTCTCTGGGGTCATACAAATTCTTCCTGACGTAGCTCACGCGCTCATGCGCTTACGATAGAGGTCTTAAGTGTTCGGCGAGCGCAGCGCCGCGATTCGGGCTTCCAGAGGCGGGTGGCTCATGAACAACCGCATAAAGCCTCCGGTCTCGCCGGTGTTGATGCCGAACGCCTGCATCTGCGGCGGCATCGGCTCGCCGTGGCTGCGCTTCAGCATCTCCAACGCACCGATCATGCTGCCGGTTCCCGCGAGGTCCGCGCCACCGCGATCGGCCCGGAATTCGCGTCGCCGCGAATACCAGCTCACGATCATACTCGCGAAAATACCGAGCACGATCTGGGCGATCATCGTCGCCACGAAGAATCCGACTCCGGATCCCTCCCGGTCGTTCCTGAAAATCGCCCGGTCGACGATGCCGCCTATGATTCGTGCCAGAAATATGACAAAGGTGTTTAGCACGCCTTGCAGCAAGGCGAGAGTCACCATATCGCCATTCGCCACATGACTGATCTCATGGCCCAAAACCGCTTCCGCCTGGGGCCGCGGCATGCCGCGAAGCAGGCCCGTGCTGACGGCAATCAGCGCAGCATTCCGCCGGGCGCCCGTCGCGAACGCGTTCATCTCTTCGGCTTCGAAAATGCCGACCTCCGGCGTGGCGATGCCGGCCTGCGCCGCCAGCCGCGCAACGGTTCCGAGCAGCCACGCTTCGGTATCGGACTGGGGCTGCACGATGACACGCACGCCCAGCATCCGCTTGGCCGTCCATTTCGAAAGTGCCAATGAAATCAAGGCGCCGCCGAAGCCGAAGATCGCCGCGAAAACCAGCAGACCGCCGGCTCCGCCCTGTCCCAACCGAACGCCGAACACCCGTTCAATGATGAAAACCACCACACCGAGCAGCGCAAGCACCGCCAAATTGGTCGCGACGAACAGGAAAATGCGTTTCATGAACCTTTTCTTTGGGGAATCCAGCCACAATATGGTGACTTGGTGCAGCCATAGTCGGGACGTTGCGGCCCATTTTCAAGCGCCGCGCACGACGGCCGTGACACAGGTCAAATACAGATGCGTCCGGTGAGCGGACGCCGTAGGCTAGCCGCTGTTTCGATCGGGAACAACTACAGGTTGGGGGCATGCAATTCAAGGATTACTACGAAACTCTCGGTGTTTCTCGCAGCGTCGACGCGGAAGGGGTCAAGCGCGCCTATCGCAAGATGGCTCGCAAATACCATCCGGACGTCAGTAAGGAAAAGAACGCCGAAGCGAAGTTCAAAGACGTTCAAGAGGCTTATGAGGTACTGAAGGATTCGGAAAAGCGTGCGGCCTATGATCAACTGGGGCGGGACTATCGACCGGGCCAACAATTCCGGCCGCCTCCTGATTGGGAGCAGCGGTTCGGTCAATCAGGCACCCATCGTTTCTCCGATCTCAACGGGTTCAGCGATTTCTTTTCCAGTTTGTTTGGAACGGGCGCAGGCATGACCGGCGGCGGCGGTCCGGGCAGCTACGCGCAACCGGAGGCCGATGGCGGCCAAATCGAGGTGTCGATCGAGGAAGCCTACGCGGGAACCCGGCGTCGCGTTACGACCCACGAAAACGGTCGCGCGCGCATTGTCGACGTGCAGATCCCGGCGGGGGTAGCGGACGGCCAGGCGTTGCGCGTTGGTGGGTCCGGCGGCCGGGGCAACTTGATATTGCGGGTCAAACTGCGGCCTCACCCGATATTCTCGCTCCAGGGCAAGGACGTGCAAGTCGAACTACCTCTGGCGCCCTGGGAAGCGGCTTTGGGAGCCAAGGTCGCCGTGCCGACGCTCGGTGGAACGGTCGAATTGACGATCCCGGCGGGCGCCCAGGCGGGGCAAAAGCTGCGCCTCCGGGGCCGCGGCTTACCGGGAACGCCGAACGGGGATCAGTTCGTGCTCGTCAAGATCGTGACTCCAGCGGCAGAGACGCCGCAGGCCAAGGAAGCGTACGAACGCATGCGGCGGGAGTTCAACTTCAATCCCAGAGCCGCATGGCCTTGAGGTACCGGCTAGCCGTCGGCCAGGGGACTGATTTCGCCTGACGGGTCCGCCGTGCCGGGCGTCTCCCTGCGACGCTCGGAAGCCACCAGAACGCTTTGCGGTTTGACGAACAATGCCGTCACCT
>JAXDQI010000326.1:0-7708 GCA_034667965.1 Gammaproteobacteria bacterium | reverse complement strand
CAGGAGCCTGTCTGAGGCGCGCGGCTCCGGTATCATCGCCCCATGCAGCACGACACTCTGGGCAATCCGGTCACCGCGATGCACGAACCGACCTTGCGCGCCGTCGACGCCTTCGTCGAAGGATTTCTCGCGTACGAGACGCGTGCGGAAGGCATTCTCGCGGCGGCGGATGCATCTCCGGAGTGCTGCATTGCCAATGTCTACGCAGGCTACCTGTGGATGTTCCTCGAGGCGCCCGACGCGGCGCTGCATGCATCCAAGTATCTCGCGGCGGCGGAGCTTGCATCGCCCGCGGCGACCCGGCGCGAGCAGTTGAACGTGGCGGTGCTGCGCGCGTGGGCGGCGGATGATTTACCGGAGGCGGTCCGGCTCTGCGAGCTCGTCTCCGACGAGTTTCCGCGCGATCTCGCCGTCGTCAAGATCCACCAGTACTTCGAGTTCAACCGCGGCAATTCGCCGGAAATGCTGCGCGTGGCGCTGAAGGTCTCGCACGTGAACGCCGACCTGGCGTACATGCACGGGATGACCGCGTTCGCCTATGAACAGTGTCACTTGCTGGACGAAGCGGAATCCGCCGCGCGCACCGCGCTCGATCTGCGCCGCAAGGAACCGTGGGCGCAGCACGCGCTCGCGCACGTCATGCTGACGCGGGGGCGAATCGACGAAGGGGCCGACTTTCTCGAGGGCATGCAGGATACCTGGAACGGACTCAATTCGTTCATGGTCACGCATCTATGGTGGCATCTGGCGCTCTTCTATCTCAGCCAGGGCCGCGGTGCACGCGTGCTCGAGCTCTATGATCGTCATTGCTGGGGGATTGCGAAGAATTACTCGCAGGACCAGATCGGGGCGGTTTCCTTGCTGGCGCGCATGGAATTGGCCGGCATCGAGGTGGGCGATCGCTGGCAGGATCTCGGCGACCATCTGGCCGCGAGGGCGCACGATACGGTGCTGCCTTTTTTGACCATCCAGTATTTGTACGGGCTGGCCCGCGCCGGACGAGCGGAAGCCGATGCGCTCCTGAATTCGGTTCGACTCGCCGCGGAACTTGCGCCGCCGGCCGTGCGTGAAGTCTGGCAGGACGTGGCGCTGCCCGCGTGCGAGGGCCTGTACGCGTACGCCTTGAAGAATTTCAACGGTGCGTGGCGGCATCTTTCGATCGCATTGCCGCGTCTGATCGAGGCAGGCGGCAGCCACGCGCAGCGCGATTTGTTCGAACAGATTCTGGTCGATGCGGCAATCCGCAGCCGCCGCTTCGGCGTGGCGCAGCAGACACTGGAATTGCGCCGTACAACCGACCCCGATGGCGTGCCGGTCAATTCGGCGCTGGAGCGCGTGTATGCCGAACTCGGGCTGCCGGCGCTCGCCGGGCAAGCGCACGCGCGCGCGGCGGCGACCCGCTCGAGGCATCCCGACTGAGAGAGACCGTGCCCCACGACATCTCCAACCTGGTGTTCACGATCATCGACGAGCGGCGCGACGAACTCGTGGAATTGGCGCGTCAGCTGATCCGCTTTCCAACGGTGAATCCGCCCGGCGAGGCCTATCGGCCCTGCGCGGAGTTCGTCGGCCGGCGGCTGCAGGCACGCGGCTTCACGGTCGACTACGTGCGGGCCGAAGGAACGCCGGGAGACGACGACCGCTATCCGCGCATCAACCTGGTCGCGCGGCACGAGGGCGCGCGGCCGCGCCCCTGCGTGCACTTCAACGGACACATCGACGTCGTCGAGACCGGCGGCGGTTGGACGGTAGAACCCTTTGCAGGGGTGGTGCGGGACGGGAAACTCTTCGGCCGAGGCGCGTGCGACATGAAGGGCGGCCTCGCCGCCGCCATCATCGCCGTCGAGGCGTTGATCGATTGCGGTGCCGATCTGCCCGGCGCGCTGGAGATTTCGGCCACGGTCGACGAAGAATCCGGCGGCTACGGCGGCGTTCACTATCTGGCGGAGCGTGGCTGGTTCTCGCCGCCGCGCGTGGACCACGTCATCATCCCCGAGCCGCTCAATGTGGACCGCGTGTGCATCGGCCATCGCGGCGTGTGGTGGGCGGAAATCGAAACCCATGGGTTGATCGCTCATGGGTCGATGCCGTTTCTCGGCGATTGCGCCGTGCGGCACATGAATGCGGTGATCGACCGGTTTGAACGCGATCTGTACCCCAGGCTCTCGGCGCGAAACACGGCCATGCCGGTGGTGCCCACCGGCGCACGTCACCCGACCTTGAACATCAATTCCCTGCACGGCGGCCAGGCGGAACAGAATAGCGGGTACCCGGCGCCTTGTGTGCCGGACTCCTGCCGCATGGTGATCGACCGGCGTGTGCTGATCGAAGAAAGCATGGAGAGCGTGAAGTCCGAGGTGACGGAGATCCTGGACCAGCTCGCCCGAACCCGCGCCGGGTTCAGCTACAGCATCCGCGACATTTTCGAAGTCAGGCCGAGCATGGCCGACCGCAATGGGCCGGTCGCGCGGATGACCGCGGCGGCCATCCGCCGGGTGACGGGCAGCGATCCCGAATTCATCTGCTCGCCCGGCACCTATGATCAAAAACATATCGATCGGGTCGGTAAGCTGAAGGAATGCATCGCCTACGGGCCCGGTCTGCTGGATCTCGCTCACAAGCCGGACGAGTACGTCGTGATCGACGACATGGTGACCTCCGCCAAGGTGATGGCGCTGGCCGCGTGGTCGCTGATGCACAACTCCCCATGAAACGAGCAGTGCTCACGGGTTGTGCGCTGCTGACGGCGCTCGTCCTTGCGATGCTGCCGGATGTCACACGCGCCGCCGGCAGCGTGACCGTCGGAATGCAGCTCGAGCCGCCCATTCTGGATCCGACGGCAAGTCCGGCGTCCGCCATCTCGGAGGCGTTGTACGGCAACGTGTTCGAAGGCTTGGTGCGCTTCGCCGCTGACGGCTCCGTGCTGCCCCAGCTCGCCGGCTCATGGGACGTGGCGGCGGACGGATTGACCTATACATTTCATTTGCGGCAGGGCGTGCGATTTCATGACGGCCGGCCCTTCGACGCATCAGCCGCGAAGTTCTCGTTGGACAGGGCGTTGGCGGCGGACTCGGTGAATCCGCAGAAATCGCGTCTGCGAGCCGTCCGGGACGTCGCCGCGGTCGATGAGCATACCCTGAAGATTTCCTTGAGCCGCCGCTCCGGCAGTCTGTTGCAATCCCTGGCGTGGGGATCCTTCGTCATGGTATCGCCGGACTCGGCTTCCAACAACGCGGGACATCCGGTGGGCACGGGACCGTTTCGATTTTCGGAGTGGCGGCGCGGCGATTCGCTCACGCTGGTGCGGAACCCCGACTACTGGAGCGCGCCCGCGGCGTTGGATCGGGCGACCTTCAAATTCATCGCCGATCCGGGCGCAGCGTACGCGGCGTTGATGGCCGGCGACGTCGATGCCTTCGGCAACTATCCGGCGCCGGAAAGTTTTGCGCAATTCGCCGCCGATCCGCGCTTCGCGGTATTCGTGGGCAGCACGGAAGGCGAGACCATCCTGTCCTTGAACAATCGCCGGCCGCCCTTGAACAATCTTCTGGTGCGGCGGGCCATTGCGCATGCGCTCGATCGCCACGCGATCATCGACGGCGCCATGTTCGGCTACGGTACGCCCATCGGCAGCCATTTCCCGCCGCGCAATCCGGCCTATGTGGATCTCACGAACGAGTACCCGCATGACGTGGCGGCGGCGAAAAGGTTGCTGGCGCAGGCCGGTTATCCCGACGGCTTTGCCGTATCGCTCAAACTGCCGCCGCCGAGCTACGCGCGGCGCAGCGGCGAAATCATCGCGGCGCAACTGGCCGAGGTCGGCATCCACGCCGCCATCGAGAATCTGGAATGGGCGCAGTGGCTCGATCAGGTGTTCGCGCGACATGACTTCGACATGAGCGTCGTCATGCATGCCGAACCCATGGACTACGACATCTATGCCCGCGATGACTATTATTTCGGCTATTCCAACGCCGATTTCAAAGCTCTGCTGGCGTCGTTGGAGGACACGGTCGATCCTGCGCAGCGCTCGGGGTTGCTGCGCCGGATCCAGCGCCGGATCGCCGACGATGCGGTGAACGGCTTCTTGTTCCAATATCCGCAACTCGCGGTCTGGAACACCCACCTCCAGGGTCTGGGGTTCGACAACCCGTTGAACGTGATCGAACTGAAGCAGGCGCACTACGACCAGTGGGCCGCAGCGGCGCAAGCTCGCGCCTCCGCCGCCAAGCCACAGTCCTTTCGCGGCGTGGGCTGGCTCGCAACCGCGGTGGTGCTGGTCTTGATGGCATCGGCGGCATGGCGGTTCGGCGTGGTGTTTCTGGGCGGCCGTCTCGCGGTGCTGGTCGGCTCGCTCGTCGCCGCCACCGCCATCGTATTCTTGATCGTACAGGTGGTGCCCGGGGATCCGGTGCGCTACATGATGGGACTCCAGGCGGATCCCGAGGCGATGAGCGCGTTGCGGCATCAATTGGGATTGGACGTCGCGCCGCTCGGGCGTTATGCCCTGTGGATCAAAGGTCTCATCCACGGCGATTTTGGGACGAGCTACACCTACCGTATTCCGGTGGCGCGGCTGATTGCCGATCGCCTGCAGGTGTCGTTGCCGCTCGCGCTGTATGCGCTGCTGTTGTCCACCGTCATCGCCTTCCCGCTCGGCTTGGTCGCCGCCGCGCGCCGCGGCCGTGCCGGCGACTGGGCGTTGACCGGCATCATGCAGATCGGACTGGCGTTGCCCAATTTCTGGCTGGGACTGCTGCTCGTGCTGCTGTTCGCGGTGACCCTGCACTGGGTATCGGCCGGCGGATTTCCGGGGTGGAGCGCCGGGTTCTGGCCCGGGATCCGCGCGTTGACGTTGCCGGCGATCGCGCTGGCCGCGCCGCAGGCCGCGATTCTCGCCCGTGTGCTGCGTGGAGCGCTGATCGACACTTTGCACGAGGACTACGTCCGCACCGCCCGCGCCAAGGGCGCGGGTGAGTGGCAGGTCCTGTGGCGGCACGCGCTGCCCAATGCTCTGGTCGCCGCGCTGACCATTCTCGGGATGCAGTTTTCATTTCTGCTGGCGGGCGGCGTCATCATAGAGAACGTCTTCTTCCTTCCGGGCCTGGGAAGACTGGTCTTCCAGGCCATCGTGCAGCGTGATCTCATAGTGGTGCAGAGCGTGGTCGTGATTTTGGTGATGGTGGCGGTTCTGGTGACGTTTACGGTCGATCTGTCGTACGGCCTGGTCAATCCGCGGCTGCGTGCGGCGCTCAGGCCGTGACGGACCGACCCCGGCGCAGCGCGGGTTTCGCGGTGGGCGCCGCCATCACGCTCGGCTTCATCGCAATGGCCATCGTCGCTCAGTTCTGGACGCCATACGATCCGGGAACGCTCGACATCGTCGACAAGCTGCATTCGCCCGACCGGCACCATTGGTTCGGAACCGATCAACTGGGGCGCGACGTGCTGTCGATGATCATGGCCGGAGCAAGGAACTCGGTGGGCGTCGCATTGCTGTCGGTCGCCATCGGCGTGAGCATAGGCGTGCCTGCGGGCCTCATCGCCGCCGCGCGCGGCGGGGCGGTCGATGAATTCATCATGCGCGGCAACGACGTGATATTCGCATTCCCGTCGTTGCTGCTCGCCATCCTGATTACGGCGGTGTTCGGCCCGGGTGCGGTCAACGCGATCATCGCGATCGGCATTTTCAACATTCCGGTGTTCGCGCGCGTCATCCGCGGCGGCGCAATGGGGCTATGGACCCGCGACTACACATTGGCGGCCCGCGTGGCGGGTAAAGGCTGGGTGCGGATTTCGGCCGAACATATTCTGCCCAATCTTGTGGGATTGCTCCTGGTGCAGGGAACCATTCAGTTCTCGCTGGGCGTGCTTGCCGAAGCGGGCCTCGCGTATGTGGGCCTCGGGGCACAGCCGCCGACGCCCAGCTGGGGACGGATGTTGAACGATGCGCAAACCCTGACGGCGCTTAGCCCCTCGCTGGCGCTCTATCCGGGATGCGCGGTGTTGTTGTTCGTGCTGGGCCTGAATCTCCTGGGCGATGGCTTTAGGTCGCGGCGGGATCGATGACTCCCCGGCCCCTCCTGCTCGTCGACCGCTTGAGCGTCTCGATCGGCGACGCGCCCATCATCCGGCAATTGTCGTTTCGGGTGGATGCGGGTGAAATCGTGGGTTTGGCCGGCGCATCCGGCTCCGGCAAGTCCATGACGGCGCTGGCCATCATGCGGCTGTTGCCGCCTCGCGCCCGCTTGAGCGGGGCGGTGTACCTCAACGGCGCGGCGATCACGACCAAGAGCGAGGCGGAGCTTCGGGGCATGCGCGGGCGCGACATCGGTATGGTCTTTCAGGAGCCCATGACGGCGCTGAATCCGCTCATGCAAATCGGCGATCAAGTCGCCGAGACCGTCCTGCTGCATGGCGCGGTCAGCAGACGGCGGGCGAACACGCTGGCGCGCGAAGCGCTTGATGCCGTCGGTCTTGAGGGCGAGGCCGGCGCGCTCAATCGCTACCCCTACGAGCTGTCCGGCGGTCAGCGGCAACGGGTAGCCATCGCGATTGCGGTCGTGCTCCGGCCCGCGCTGCTCATCGCGGATGAGCCCACGACGGCGCTGGATGTGATTGCTCAGGCCCATATCTTGGCGCTGCTTCGCGAGCTGGTTACCGAACGGCGTATGGGCTTGATCTTGGTGAGCCATGACCTGGCCGTCATCGCTCGGATCGCCGATCGTCTCACGGTCATGAATGACGGCAAGATCGTCGAAGAGCGTACGCTCGACGGCGAGGGGCCTGCGCAAATCCGCCGCTCCCTGCGTCATTTGCGCCATCCGTACACCCGCGCGCTGCTCGCGGCGGCCGAGCTTCCGGTCAAGCGCGCGGACGATGCGACGGCGGCGGGTGAGCATACCGCGCCGCCCGTGTTGGAAGTGCGCGGCCTCATCCGCGAGTATCGGCGCTCCCGGCGATCCTTATGGCATGCAAGGACCGCCATTCGCGCGGTGGATGATGTGTCGTTGAATCTGCGCGCAGGCGAGAACGTCGGCCTGGTCGGTGAATCCGGTTCCGGCAAATCGAGTTTGCTGCGCGCCATCCTGGCGCTCGATCGACCCCAGGGCGGCGACGTACGGCTGTTGGGCGAGCCGTTTTCGACGGCCACCGGTGCCAACTTGCGGCGACTGCGCCGCTCCATTCAATTGGTGTTTCAAGATCCCTATGGCAGCTTCGATCCGCAGTGGCCGGTGGAGCGGCTGATCTCGGAGCCCTATTACCTCATGGACGCCCCACCCAGCACGGCCGAACGACGGCGCCGAGTGGCCGAAGTGCTCGAACAGGTCGGCCTCGCAGCCGCCGATGGCTTGCGCTACCCCCATGAATTTTCGGGCGGCCAGCGGCAGCGTATCGCGATCGCGCGCGCATTGATCACCGAGCCCGCGATCATCGCCTTCGACGAAGCGGTATCGGCGCTCGACGTATTAATCCGGGCACAGATCCTCGATCTGCTGGTCGAGCTGTCGAGCCGGCTGAAACTCGCCTACCTATTCGTGTCGCATGATCTCAATGTCGTCAGAGCGATCGCCGACCGTGTCTATGTCATGCAGCGAGGCCGGATCGTCGAGCACGGACCGACCGCGGAACTGTTCTCGTCCCCGCAGCACGAATACACGCGGGCGCTGATCGCCGCCACCTCGCAGCTCAACCTCGCGTGGCGATG
>JAXDQI010000325.1:0-22642 GCA_034667965.1 Gammaproteobacteria bacterium | reverse complement strand
GCGACCATTCTCGCCAAATCGAGCAACGTCGGCACGGCGAAGGTTGCGTTATCGCTGAAGCCCGAGCAGATCTGGAAGACGCTGACCGGATTGGGCTTGGGCCAGGTGACGGGCAGCGGCTATCCCGGCGAGTCGGCCGGAATGCTGTCTAGCTATGCGCACTGGCGTCCCATCGGCATCGCGACGCTCTCCCATGGCTACGGTCTATCCGTGACGCCGCTGCAACTCGCCCATGCGTACGCCACCATCGGCGCCGGCGGCATCAAGCGCCCGTTGTCCTTTGAGCGAGTCTCCGGCCCGGTGCCGGGCGAACAGGTGCTCGAACCGAAGGTGGCGCATGCTCTGGTGCAGCTCATGGAGCAGGTCATCGAGAAGGGCGGTACGGCGACCCGCGCCGCCGTCGTGGGCTATCGGGTCTCGGGCAAGACCGGCACCGCGTTCAAATCAATCGCAGGCGGCTACTCCACCGACCGAATCATGGCGGTATTCGCCGGCCTGGTGCCGGCGTCGCACCCGAAACTCGCCACGGTGGTGGTGATCGACGAGCCGAGCCGGGATTTGCATGAAGTCAGCACGCTGGCACAGGGCGGCACGGTGGCGGCGCCCGTGTTCTCGAACATCATGTCGGGTGCGCTGCGTCTCATGGACGTGCCGCCGGATGATCTGCAAAATGTGCCGGCCACGACCTTGGTCCAAGCGAACGACACGCCATGAACGTTGCGACCCCCGGCGTTTCCCTCAGGTGGCTGCTCGACGGCATCGCGGCCCCGCCCGCCGTCGATGCGCGTGTCGCCGATCTGACGCTCGACAGCCGCGACGCGCGTGCCGGGAGCCTGTTCTTCGCATTGTGCGGGCGGCGATCGCACGGACTTGAATTCGCGGCGGACGCGGCGGCCCGCGGCGCCAGCGTGGTGTTGTGGGATCCTCCCGGAGAGCCTGATGAGGACCTCGTCCGGAGTGCGGCCGCCCTTGCGGCCGGCAGCTCCGTATTCGTGGCGCGGGTGGCGGGTCTCAAGGCATTGGTCGGCCGGATCGCGGACCGATTCTTCGGCTGGCCTTCCTCGCACATGCGCATCGTCGGGATCACCGGCACCAACGGCAAGACCACCTGCGCTTATCTGCTGGCAAGCTGTCTCGCGCGGCTCAAGTCCGAGGCGGCGTACATCGGTACCGTCGGCTGGGGGCGAATCGGATCGCTGCAGGTTTCGACCGGGGGTCGCGACGCGCATACCACGCCCGATGTGGTGAGCGTGCATCGCCAGCTGTCGATATTGCGCGCCCAGGGCGTACGCGACGTGGCCATGGAAGTGTCCTCGCATGCGCTCGATCAGGGCCGCATCGACGGGGTTAGGTTCCATTCCGCGGCGTTCACCAATCTGACGCGCGACCACCTGGACTATCACCCGTCCATGAAGGCGTACGGCGAGGCGAAGGCGCGTTTGTTCGCGTCCACCGGGCTGCAGCACATCGTCGTCAATGTCGGCGATGGTTTCGGCCGCGAATTGGCGGGGACCCTGGGCGGGCGTGTGCCGCTCACGGCAGTATGGATGGGGGCGGGCGGCTCCGGATGGCTGGCCGATCGGAAGTTGCATGCCGGCAATATCGCGCTCGATTTGCATGGTTTGGCGATGACTGTCGACGGCAGCTTCGGAAGCTGCAAAGTCACCACCAAGCTCATGGGCCGCTTCAATGCGGAAAATGCGGTGGTGGTGCTCGCCTGCCTGGTCGGCTTGAACCTACCGCTCGCCGACGCTTGCATGGCGCTCAGCGAGTGCACCGCTCCGCCGGGACGGATGGAAGTGATCGAGTCACCGAGCCCCGCCAAACCCATGGCGGTGATCGACTACGCACACACGCCGGACGCACTCGCAAAAGCGCTCCATGCGTTGCGGGAGCATTGCCGCGGCGCCCTATGGTGTGTGTTCGGTTGCGGCGGCGATCGGGATCCGGGCAAGCGCCCGCTGATGGGCGCGGTTGCGGACGAGCTGGCCGACCGGATCATCGTCACCGACGATAATCCACGCTCGGAGAATCCCCGCAGCATCACGCTCGGGATCACGGCGGGAATCAGCTCGCACGCCGCCCGCGTCATCAACGACCGCAGCGAGGCGATCGCCACCGCGCTCAACGAAGCCGCGGCCGGCGACATGGTGCTGATCGCCGGCAAGGGACACGAGGACTACCAGATCTACGGCGACCTGCGGCGCAGCTTCAGCGATCGGACCGAGGCACTGCGGCATTTGGGAGCGGCAGCATGAAGCGCACCACGGGGGAGGCGGCGCGGATTCTCGGCGGTCAGCTCATCGGCGCGGACCTGGGCTACGGCGTGGTGTCGAGCGACAGCCGGACCTTGCCGCCCGGCTCGCTGTTCGTCGCGTTGCGCGGTCCGAATTTCGACGGAGCGGACTTCGTCGCGGCGGCCGCAGCGCGCGGCGCCGTCGCGGCCTTGGTGGAGCGACGGGTGCCGGCGGCGCTGACTCAAATCGTGGTGCCCGACGCATTGCGCGCCCTGCAGCAGCTTGCGAGTACCTGGCGCGCGGAATTCGACTATCCCATCATCGGCGTCGCCGGAAGCAACGGGAAAACCACGGCGAAGACCATGACGGGCGCCATCCTGTCGCGCATGGGGCCATGCATGGCGACCCATGGGAATCTCAACAACCACATCGGCGTGCCGTTGACGTTGCTGCGCCTGGAGCCTCTGCATCGCAGCGCAGTAGTGGAGATGGGCGCCAACCGCATCGGCGACGTCGCCGAACTCGTCAAGATTGCGGCGCCCACCGTCGGTCTCATCACCAATGCCGGCGCGGAACACTTGGAGGGGTTCGGCGATCTGGACGGGGTGGCCAAGGGCGAGGGTGAAATGGTGGCGGGTCTGTCCCCCGAGGCCACCGCCATCATCAACGCCGATGATCCCTACGCCGGTTACTGGCGCAGCGTTGCGAGCGCGCGGCGCATCGTGACCTGCGGTTCGCACTCGGCCGCAAACGGCAATGCGGCGGACTTCGCGGCCAAGGATGTGGTGCAGTCCGTCGAGCGCGGCGAGTTCCAGTCCCGTTTCACGCTGCGGTGTCCGCTGGGCGAGCGCCAGATCGTGCTGAAGGCAGGAGGCGCGCACAATATTGCGAATGCCCTGGCGGCTGCGGCTGCCGCTGGTAGCGCGGGTGCCTCTCTCGAGGACATCGCCGCCGGGTTGGCGGATTTCCGTGCGGTCTCCGGACGCTTGCAGCTCAAGGCCGGTCCGCGCGACAGTTGGATCATCGACGATTCGTACAACGCGAATCCCAGTTCGGTGCGCGCGGGCCTCGAGGTGCTGCGCTCATTGTCGGGCACCACATGGCTGGTGTTCGCGGACATGGGTGAACTCGGCGAACAGACGGCGGACCTGCATGCCCATGTGGGCAGCTATGCGCGCGATTGCGGCGTGAAGCGGTTGTTCGCGTTGGGGACGCAGAGTTCCCGCGCGGTCGAGACCTTCGGCGCGGGCGGGGAATGGTTTGCTGATCCCAACGCGTTGATTCGACGCCTGCAGGCGGAGTTGTCGCCCGGCGTAACGGTGCTCGTCAAGGGATCACGGGTCAATCGGCTCGAGCGCGTGGTGCAGGCGCTCACCGGGGAGCGTAGCTAAAAGCCATGTTGTTGTACCTCACCGAATATCTTGCCAAGTCGTATTCCGGCTTCCACGTCTTTCAGTACCTCACGTTGCGCGGCATTCTGGCGGCGATCACCGCGCTCGCCATGGCGCTGTTCATCGGGCCGCGCATGATCGCCGCATTGACGCGGTACCAGATCGGCCAGCAGGTGCGCACCGATGGGCCGCAGTCGCACCTGCAGAAGTCGGGCACGCCTACGATGGGCGGCGTTCTGATCTTGGTGGCGACGGGGGTCAGCACGCTGCTGTGGGCCGACCTGTCCAGCCGCTTCGTCTGGATACTCCTGGCGACCACGCTCGCCTACGGCGGCATCGGCTTTTACGACGACTATCTGAAATTGGTGGTGGGAAATTCCAAGGGCCTGGCGGCGCGCTACAAGTATCTGGCGCAGTCGTTGGTCGCGGTGGTCTCGGCGTATGCCTTGCACAGCCTGCATCAGACGGCGGCTGAAACCACCCTCTACGTCCCGTTCTTCAAGACCGTGGCCGTTCCCATGACCACCTTGGGCTTCGTGGCCTACGCCTATCTGGTGATCGTCGGCACCAGCAACGCCGTGAACCTCACCGACGGTCTCGATGGACTCGCCATCATGCCCGCGGTCATGGTGGCCATGGCGCTCGGCGTGTTCGCCTACGCCACCGGCAACATCAAGTTCGCCGGTTACCTGCAGATCCCCTACATCAACGGCGTGGGTGAACTGCTGATCTTCAGCTCCACCCTGACCGGCGCGGGCCTCGGGTTTCTCTGGTTCAACGCCTACCCGGCCGAAGTGTTCATGGGCGATGTGGGGGCGCTCGCGATCGGCGCTGCGCTCGGCACCATCGCCGTGATCGTGCGCCAGGAAATCGTGCTGTTCATCATGGGCGGCGTATTCGTCCTCGAGACGGTCTCGGTGATGCTGCAGGTGGCGTCGTTCAAGCTCACCGGCAAGCGCATCTTTCGCATGGCGCCCTTGCACCACCATTTCGAACTCAAGGGGTGGGCGGAGCCCAAGGTCATCGTGCGTTTCTGGATCATCAGTTTCGTGCTCGTTCTGGCGGGTCTCGCGACCCTGAAGATCCGCTGATGGCAAGCGTAGTCGTCGGTCTCGGCAAAACAGGCGCGTCGTGCTTACGGTACTTCGCGAAGCATGGCATTGCCGCGACCGCCACCGATTCGCGCCGCGCGCCGCCCGGGCTCGCGGAACTTGGGATCCTGGCGCAGACGCTGGACATTCGCCTGGGGTCCTTCGATCTCTCCCTGCTCGACGGCGCCTCGCAGGTGTTGATGTCGCCCGGCGTGTCGCTCGATGAGCCGATCGCCCGGACGGCGCGGGCACGCGGGATCGAAGTGCTCGGCGACGTCGAATTGTTCGCGCGTGCGGTGCGTGCACCGGTGATCGGCATCACCGGCACCAACGGCAAGAGCACGGTGACCAGCCTGGTTGCCGCCATGGCGAGCGCCGCGGGACGGCGCGTCCTCGCCGGCGGCAATCTCGGCATACCGGCTCTCGATCTGCTCGATCAGCCGGTGCCTGATTTATACGTACTCGAATTGTCGAGCTTTCAGCTGGAAACCACGACGTCGCTGAATCTCCTGGGCGCCGTGGTGCTCAACGTGACCGCGGATCACATGGATCGCTATGCGACGGTTCAGGACTATGCGCGCGCCAAGGGGCGGATCTTTGCGCGCGCGGCCACGGTGGTGCGCAACGCCGACGATCCGCTGGTGATGGCGATGACCGGGGCAGTCCTGCACGGGGCCGCCGACCGCGGCGGGTCGAAGGTGGTGACCTTTTCGACACAGCGCCCCGATGCGGATTATTCCCTGTTGCGGCAGGGGGCGCGAACTGTGCTGCGCCGCCATGGCGCGGCCGTGTTCGAGATGGAACGCATGAAGATCACCGGCCTGCACAATGCCGCCAACGCGCTGGCCGCTCTGGCATTGGGCGATGCCGCCGGGCTGCCGCTCGCCGCCATGCTGCAGGCGCTCGAAACCTTTCCGGGGCTGCCGCACCGTTCCGCCTGGATCGCCGACATCGGGGGTGTGCGTTATGTGGACGATTCCAAGGGCACCAATGTAGGCGCCACGCTCGCCGCCGTCGACGGTATGCCGGGTCCGCTCGTGGTCATCGCGGGCGGTCTGTCGAAGGGGCAGGACTTTGCGCCGTTGGCCGCGGCGTTCAAGGACAAGGTGCGGCACGTGGTACTGATCGGTAAGGATGCCGCGGAGGTCGAGCGGGCGCTTGCCGGCGCCGTGAGCTCTGAACGCGCGGCATCGATGCCGGACGCGGTGGCCGCGGCGGCGCGCGCCGCGAAGCCCGGCGACACGGTGTTGTTGTCGCCCGCCTGCGCCAGCCTCGACATGTTCCGCGACTACGGTCATCGCGGCGATGTGTTCGCCGCGGCGGTGCACGCTCTATGAACGCAACCACCATGGGCTACGGCGTGCGGGCGCGCGAGCGGTTGCCGTTCGCGTGGGACGGCGTGACGTTGGGACTGGTGGCCGCGTTGCTGCTGGTCGGGATGGTGATGGTGACCTCCGCGTCGATGTCGGTGGCCGCGAAGAACCTCGGCGATCCATTTTATTTCCTGGAACGGCAATTCCTGTTCGGCCTGTGCGGCGTGTTGCTGGCGTGGATCGTGACGAGGGTGCCCGCGGACGTGTGGGAAAAACACAGCCTCGCGCTCTTGTTGCTGGGCCTCGCCCTCCTGTTCCTGGTGCTGATTCCGGGACTAGGCGCGAAGATCAACGGTGCCCGCCGCTGGATGCGGATCGGCCCGATGAACTTCCAAGTGTCGGAACTGGCGAAGGTTCTGGTTCTGACGTGGGTGTGCTCCTATTGCGTGCGCAAGCGCGCGGAGCTCGAGGAGACCTTCGCCGGCCTTCTCAAGCCGGTCGGATTGTTGACGGTTGCCGGTGTGCTGCTGCTGCTGGAGCCGGATTTCGGCGCGACCACGGTGTTGTTCGCCACCGGCTTCGCGGTGTTGTTCGTGGCCGGCGCCCGGCTGCGGTATGTGCTGTCGCTGGTGTCCTTGGTGGCGGCCACCTTCGCCGTGCTGGCGCTGACGTCGGCCTATCGGCTGAAACGGCTCACGGTGTTCCTGCACCCTTGGGACGATCCCTTCAACGGCGGCTTCCAGCTGACGCAATCGCTGATCGCCATCGGCCGCGGCGGCTGGTTCGGCGTGGGCCTCGGAAGCAGCATCCAAAAGCTCTTCTATCTGCCGGAGGCACACACGGACTTCGTGTTCGCGGTGCTGGCCGAGGAGCTGGGTCTGGTGGGCGTGGTCGGCGTGATCGGCCTGTTCGTGGCCCTGGTGTGGCGGGCTTTTCAGATTTCGCACATGGCCGCGAAGGCCGGGCTCAAGTTCCAGTCCTATCTGGCGCTGGCCTTCGGCATGTGGCTGGGGCTTCAAGCCATCGTCAACATCGGGGTCAACATGGGCGTCCTGCCCACCAAGGGACTGACCTTGCCGCTGCTCAGCTACGGCCGCAGCAGCCTGATCGTGAGTCTCGGGTGGCTGGGCGTGGTGCTGCGCATCTATCACGAGGTGAAGTGCAGTTCGCGCTCGGCGGTGATGCGCATGCCGGGAGGACCCCGATGAGCCAGAGTCCGGTGCTCATCATGGCCGGCGGCACCGGCGGACACATATTTCCTGCGCTTAGCGTAGCGAACGTGCTGCGCGATCGCGGCGTGCCGGTGGTGTGGCTGGGCGTGCCGGGGAGCATGGAGTCGCGGGTGGTACCGGCGAGTGGGTTTTCCATCGAGTGGGTCCGGGTCAAGGGTATCCGCGGCAAGGGACTGACCGCGTGGCTGATGGCGCCCTTCAGAATCGCAAGCGCGCTGCTGCAGGCATTGGCGGTGCTGCGCCGCGTGCGGCCGCGCGCCGTGCTGGGAGCGGGGGGTTATGTGAGCGGTCCCGGCGGCATCGCGGCGTGGCTGCTGCGCATTCCGCTCTTGATCCATGAACAGAATGCCATTCCTGGCCTCACCAACCGTTGGCTGGCGCGCATCGCCGGCCAGGTGCTGCAAGGCTTTCCCGGCAGCTTCGACAAAAAAACGGGCGCGCGATTCGTCGGCAACCCGGTGCGCGCGGATATCGCCGCCATTCCCGAGCCCGCCGCGCGCTTCCAAGGCCGCAGCGGCCGTGCGCGGCTGCTGGTGTTCGGCGGCAGCCAGGGTGCACAGCGATTGAATGCCATGGTGCCGCAGGCGCTGGCGCAGCTCGACCCCGGGCGCCGTCCGCAGGTGCGGCATCAGGCCGGCGAGCGCGGCGTCGACGCGGCCCTCAAGGCTTACCAGCAGGCACGGGTCGAGGCGGACGTGACGCCCTTCATCGATGACATGGCCGCCGCGTACGCATGGGCGGATGTCGCCGTATGCCGGGCCGGCGCGATGACCATCGCCGAATTGCAAGCAGCCGGTTTGGGTGCGCTGCTGGTGCCGCTGCCGGTCGCCACGGACGATCACCAGACCAAGAACGCCGAAACCATGGTGCACATCGGCGCCGGGCGGGTGCTGCAGGAGCGTGATCTGACCGCGGAATCCCTATGCGCCTGCATCGCCGATCTGACCGCGGACCGCGGCCGCATGCTCCGGATGGCGTCGGCGGCACGCAGCGCGCGGGTCACGGATGCCGCGGTGCAAGTGGCGAACCTGTGCCTGGCCGCCGGAGCACCGGCATGAGCGACAGCTTGGGCCACTCCTTGAGCCACAGCATGACCGACCGCATGCGGCGCATCTCCATCATCCACCTGGTCGGCATCGGCGGCAGCGGCATGGGCGGCATTGCGGAAGTGCTGGTGAACCTGGGCTACGAGGTCCAGGGCTCCGATCTCAAGGCCAATGCCGTCACCCAGCGGCTCGCGCGCCTGGGCGCGAAGATTTTCATCGGACATGCGGCCGAACATCTCGGCAACGCCGACGTGGTGGTGGTCTCGAGTGCGGTCAATCGCAGCAACCCCGAGGTGGCGGCGGCGCTCGCAAAGCGCATTCCGGTGGTGCCGCGCGCGGAAATGCTGGGCGAGTTGATGCGCTTCCGCTACTCGGTGGCCGTTGCCGGCACGCACGGCAAGACGACCACCACGAGCCTGGTGGCGAGCACGCTGGCGGAAGGCGGCCTCGATCCCACCTTCGTCATCGGCGGACGGCTCAAGAGCGCGGACAGCAATGCTCGATTGGGCGCCGGCCGTTACCTGGTCGCCGAGGCCGACGAAAGCGACGCGTCGTTCATGCACCTGCAGCCGATGATCTCCATCGTCACCAACATCGACAATGATCACCTCGCCGCGCATGACGGCGACTTCTCGCGGCTCAAGCAGAGCTTCGTGGATTTTCTGCACAACCTGCCCTTCTACGGTCTCGCGGTGTTGTGCACGGACGATGAATACGTGCAGAGCATCCTCGAGTCCGTGGGACGGCCGTTCCTCACCTACGGCTTCGGCGAGGGCGCGGACATCCGTGCGGTCGATGTGGTCCGCGATGGACTGCAGTCGCATTATCGGGCGCTGCGCGCCGGGCATGAGCCGCTCAAGCTCACTGTGAATCTGCCGGGCCGCCACAATGTGCTGAATTCCCTCGCGGCGGTCGCCGTCGCCACCGAACTCGGGATCGGCGACGCCGCCATTCAGAAGGCATTGGCCAATTTCCAAGGCATCGATCGGCGGCTGCAACAGTTGGGCGAGATCCAGTGGGCGGGCGGCCGCGCGCTCATCGTCGACGACTATGGTCATCACCCCACGGAAGTGGCCGCGACTCTCGATGCCGTGCGCCAGGGCTGGCCGGAGCGGCGCCTGGTGCTGGCGTTTCAACCGCATCGCTACACCCGCACGCGCGATCTGCTGGACGATTTTGCCCACGTGCTCGGCGATTGCGATGTGCTGCTGGTGACCGAAGTCTATGCGGCCGGCGAAGCACCCATCGCCGGCGCGGACGGCCGCGCAATTTGCCGTGCGGTGCGCTCCCGCGGCGTCATGGAGCCGATCTTCGTCGAGCGCGTCGACGAGTTGGCCGAGTCGCTGCGCGGCATCCTGCACGACGGCGACGTGATTCTCACCATGGGCGCCGGCAACATCGGCGCGGTGGCGCAGGCCCTTCCGAGCCGGTTCGCGGCGGGGGGGCCCGCATGAACGGCACGACGCACATCGTCCCGGCGCAAATCCCGCCGGAATTCAGCGCCCGGGTGCTGCACGACGTACCCATGTCGAAACACACCTCGTGGCATGCGGGCGGCACGGCCGACATATTTTTCACGCCGCGCGACACGCTGGACCTGGCCTCGTTCCTGCGGCAGTTGCCCCCCGCGGTTCCGGTGCTGTGGATCGGCCTCGGCAGCAATCTGCTGGTCCGCGACGGCGGGGTGCGCGGCGCCGTGGTGTCGCTGCACGGGGCGCTCGGGACCCTCGAGCGCTTGAGCGCCACGCGCATCCAGGCGCAGGCCGGGGTTCCCTGCGCGCGCATCGCGCGCCAATGCGTCAAATGGGGGTTGGGACCCGCCGAGTTCTTTGCGGGGATCCCAGGCACGCTGGGCGGTGCCCTGGCGATGAACGCCGGGGCCTGGGACGGCGAAACCTGGCGGCAGGTGGTCGAAGTCGACGTGATCGATCGCAGCGGCACGCGCCATGTGCGCACGCCCGCGGACTACGAGATCGGATATCGCCACGTGCGCGGACCGGAAGACGAATGGTTCGTCGCGGCACGCCTGGAGTTCGAACGCAAACCCGGCAGCAACGAGGCCGCCATCCGCGAACTGCTGGAGAGGCGCAAGCAGACGCAGCCCATCGGCGAATGGAGCTGCGGCTCGGTGTTCACCAACCCGCCGGGACAGCACGCAGCCCGGCTGATCGAAAGCGCGGGCTTGAAGGGCTTTCGCATCGGCGACGCGTCGGTGTCCGAGAAGCACGCCAATTTCATCATCAATCACGGAGCCGCCCGCGCCGCCGACCTCGAGGCGCTGATCCTGCACGTGCAGCGGACCGTGGCCGATTTCCACCATGTCGAGCTCACCACCGAAGTGCGCATCGTCGGCGAGCCCAAGGACCCAACATGAGCCTGCTGACGACCCAATCCGCCGCCCGCCGCGTGAGCATGAGCGCCGACTTCGGCAAGGTTGCGGTGCTGCTGGGCGGCGATTCGTCCGAGCGCGAGATCTCCCTGTTGAGCGGTAATGCGGTGCTCGCCGCGCTGAAGCGGCGCGGCGTCGACGCCTACGCCTTCGATCCGAGCGAGACACCCGTGCAGGATCTGGTCCGCGGCAACTTCGACCGGGCATGGATCGCTCTGCACGGGCCCGGGGGAGAGGACGGTGTGATGCAGGGTGCCCTGGAGTGGCTCGGCATTCCCTACACCGGCAGCGGCGTGCTCGCCTCGGCGCTCACCATGGACAAGCTCAAGACCAAGCGCGTAGTTCTGGGCGGTGGGTATGCCGCGCCCGAATATGCGGTGCTGTCGAGCACCGCCGACCTGCCCGGCGCACTCGCCTCCATCGGTTTGCCCCTCATGGTCAAGCCCGCCTCGCAGGGCTCGAGCGTCGGCATCACCAAGGTCAAGGCGCCGGAAGAATTTCCGCGCGCTTACGCCGAGGCGCGCGCGGTCGACCCCATCGTATTCGCGGAAGCGTACATCACCGGCGACGAATACACCGTCGGCGTGCTGCAGAACCAGGCGTTGCCGTCCATCCGCATCCAGCCGGCCACCGAGTTCTACGACTACCAGGCGAAGTATTTCCGCAACGATACGCAGTACCACTGTCCGAGCGGGTTGTCCGCATCGGCCGAGACCGAACTGCAGGCCGCGGCCATCGCCGCTTTTCAAGTCACCGACTGCTTCGGCTGGGGCCGCGTGGATTTCATGCGCGACGAGACCACCGACAAGTTTTATTTCATCGAAATCAACACCACCCCCGGCATGACCGACCATAGCTTGGTACCCATGGCCGCGCGCCAGGCCGGCATGGATTTCGAAGAGTTGGTGTGGCGCGTGCTGGAGACGAGTTTCGCAAGGACCCGCAAATGAATCTGCAAAGGCTGTTTCGCCGCAATCGCTTCAAGAAGCCGGCCAGGGCCGAACACCCAGGCCGGCAATGGCCGTCGGTGCTGCGCGAATGGCGCAGCCACGCGCGGCGTGCGGCATTGTTGGTGCTCATCGTCGGCGCCCTGGCCGCGCTCACCTGGGCGCTCGACCGGCCGATCCACGTGATTTCCATGGACGGCGCCTTTCAGCGCGTATCGCCGGGACAGATCGAGAAGGCGGTCGCGCCCTTCACCCGGGCGGGCTTCATGTCGGCCGACCTCGATCTCATCCAGCGCGCCGTGGAGCGGGTGCCCTGGGTGGACCATGCCCGGGTACAGCGGCGTTTCCCGAACAGTCTGCACGTCACCGTCATCGAGGAGACCGCGGCGGCGCGCTGGGGCGCCTCGGGACTGCTCAACACACGGGGCGAGCTGTTCGTCCGGGAGGCGACGCACGTGCCCGCCGAATTGCCGCGCCTCTCCGGACCCGAGGGCTCGCAGTCGCAGGTGGCGCAACGCTACCTGTCGGCGCAGGGCCGGATGCTCGAGGCCGGCATGCGCATCGCCGCGCTGCGTCTCGACGAGCGCGGTGCATGGGAGATGGATTTGGACAGCGGCGTCACCGTGCGGCTGGGACGCCGCGACGTCGACGAGCGGCTCGATCGCTTCATCCGCACGGCGTCGCAGGTGATCTCGCATCGCCTGAACGACATCACCTACGTGGACATGCGCTATTCCAACGGCTTCGCCATCGGCTGGCGCGGAGCCCAAACGCCCGCCGTAGGACCCACCGATGGCTAAGCGTTCCGACCGCAATCTGATCGTGGGCCTCGACATCGGCACGAGCAAGGTGGTGGCCATCGTCGGCGAAATCAAATCCGACGGGGCGTTGGAGATCATCGGCATCGGCAGTCATCCCTCGCGCGGGCTGAAGAAGGGCGTCGTGGTCAACATCGAGTCCACGGTGCAATCCATACAGCGCGCGGTCGAAGAGGCGGAGCTCATGGCCGGATGTGAAATCCACTCGGTCTATGCGGGGATCGCCGGCAGCCACGTGCGCAGCCTCAACTCGCACGGCATCGTCGCCATCAAGGACAAGGAAGTGGTGCAGGGCGACGTCGAACGCGTGATCGATGCGGCCAAGGCGGTCGCCATTCCCGCCGATCAGAAGATCCTGCACGTGCTGCCGCAGGAATACGTCATCGACTCGCAGGAAGGCATCCGCGATCCCATCGGCATGTCGGGGGTGCGGTTGGAGGCCAAGGTGCACATCGTCACCGGCGCCGACAGCGCGGCGCAAAACATCGTCAAGTGCGTGCAGCGCTGCGGGCTCAGCGTCGACGACATCGTGCTGGAACAGCTGGCCTCGAGCTACGCCGTGCTCACCGAGGATGAGAAGGACCTGGGCGTGTGCGTGGTCGACATCGGCGGCGGCACCACGGATATCGCGGTGTTCGGCGGCGGCGCGATACGGCACACGGCCGTGATCCCGATTGCCGGCGATCAGGTCACGAACGATATCGCGGTGTCCATGCGCACGCCGACGCAGTACGCCGAGGACATCAAGATCAAGTACGCCTGCGCGCTGTCGCAGCTCGCCAACCCCGATGAAACCATCGAGGTGCCGAGCGTGGGCGACCGGCCGCCCCGCAGGCTGGCGCGCCAGACCCTGGCCGAGATCGTGGAGCCGCGCTACGAGGAATTGTTCGCGCTGGTCCGCGATGAACTGCGCCGCGCGGGCCTCGAGGAGGCGGTGGCCACCGGCATCGTGCTGACCGGCGGCAGTTCAAAGATGGAAGGCGCCATCGAACTCGCGGAAGAAGTGTTTCACATGCCGGTGCGCCTGGGCGTGCCGCAATACGTCAGCGGACTCGTCGACGTGGTCAGCAATCCGATTCATGCCACGGGCGTCGGGCTGCTGCTGTACGCAAAAAGCAACATGGACATGCGGCGCGCGGAGGGGCCGCTCCTGTCGGGCGGAGTGAAGTCGATTCTCGACCGGATGAAGGCGTGGTTTCAGGGAAATTTTTGATTCAATCGAATGATCGTACCGAAAGTATTGAATACAACCGATGAAGGAGAACTGGAATGTTTGAACTGATGGACTCTTATAGTCAAAGCGCCGTTATCAAGGTGCTCGGCGTGGGCGGCGGCGGCGGCAACGCGGTCTCTCACATGGTGAGCGCAGGCCTCGAGGGCGTGGAATTCATTTGCATCAACACCGATGCGCAGGCCTTGAAGCACTCGAAGGTGCGCACGGCATTGCAGATCGGCTGCAACATCACCAAGGGCTTGGGCGCGGGCGCCGATCCCGAAGTGGGCCGGCAGGCGGCGATGGAGGATCGTGACCGCATCATCGAACTCATCGAAGGCTGCGATATGCTGTTCATCACCGCGGGCATGGGCGGCGGGACCGGCACGGGCGCGGCTCCCGTGGTCGCGCAGGTGGCGAAGGAACTCGGCATTCTGACGGTGGCCGTGGTGACCAGGCCCTTCGAGATGGAAGGCAACAAGCGTTCGCGCGTCGCCGATCAGGGAATGCTGGAATTGTCGAAGTACGTAGATTCGTTGATCACCATTCCCAACCAGAAGCTCTTGGCAGTTCTTGGCAGCAGCACGACACTTCTTGACGCGTTCAAAGCGGCGAATACCGTGCTGCAAGGAGCCGTTCAGGGGATCGCCGAGCTGATCACGCGTCCGGGTTTGATCAATGTCGACTTTGCGGACGTGCGCACCGTCATGTCGGAGACCGGCATGGCCATGATGGGATCCGGAGCCGCTGCGGGCGAGGATCGGGCACGCGAAGCGGCCGAGGCAGCCATCTCGAGCCCGCTGCTCGAGGACATCAACCTCGCTGGAGCGCAAGGAATCCTGGTCAACGTCACCGCGGGCATGGATCTGTCCATCGGCGAGTTCCAGGAGGTCGGCAACGTCATCAAGCAGTTCGCGTCGGATGATGCCACTGTGGTGGTGGGCACCGTCATCGATCCGGACATGGCGAACCAGATCCGCGTCACCGTGGTGGCGACGGGGCTCGGCAAGCCGGTGCCGGTGGCCCGGTCGGCCGCTCCGCAGCAGATGGCGGCGGCGCTGGCGCCGACTCCCACCATGCGGGTGGTGCGGCAGAAGGCGCCGATGGCGCCGACGGATTACGCCATGTTGGACCGGCCGACGGTACAGCGGCAGCGCGCGGTGGGCGACGGTTTGCGGGCGGAGGCGGAATCGGAGGACCTGCTGGATATTCCGGCGTTCCTGCGCCGCCAGGCGGATTGATTTTCGGAGCTTTGCAGCATTCCAGTTTGGCGCTCGCGGGGTTCTTTTTGGGGCAGCGCGAGCGCCCGTTTGCTCTTCTTGACTTAGGCTTCTCACCGGCCTGTGATACCTTTGTCGCCGCTATTTCGTTTGTAGCTGGTTTTAAATGCTGAATCAAAGAACTCTGAAGAATTCGATTCGCGCGACGGGCGTGGGGTTGCACACGGGCAAGAAGGTCTTGATGACCCTGCGGCCCGCGCTGCCGGACACGGGCATCGTATTCCGCCGCACGGATTTGGACGTACCGGTCGACATCAAGGCGCACGCCCAGAATGTCGGCGACACCACGATGGGCACGACATTGCACACCGGCGATGTGAAGGTGTCGACGGTGGAACATCTGCTGTCGGCGCTGGCGGGATTGGGCGTCGACAATGCGCTGGTTGAATTGAGCGCGGGCGAGGTCCCCATCATGGACGGCAGCGCCGGGCCGTTCGTATTCCTGTTGCAGTCCGCGGGCATCGAAGAACAGAAGGCGCCCAAGCGCTTCATCCGGATTCTCGAAAGTCTGCAGGTCGAGGACGGCGACAAGTGGGCGCGCTTCGACCCCTACGACGGCTTCAAGGTGAATTTCGAAATCGAATTCAATCACCCGACGTTCAAAAAGCATTCGCAAGTCGCTTCCATGGATTTTTCGACGACATCGTTCCTGCGCGAAGTGAGCCGCGCCCGGACGTTCGGTTTCATGCGCGATCTGGAAAGCCTGCGCGCGCGCAACCTGGCGCTCGGCGGCAACATGGACAATGCCATCGTTCTCGATGACTACCGCATACTCAACGAGGACGGACTGCGCTACGAGGACGAGTTCGTCAAGCACAAGATCTTGGACGCCATCGGCGACCTGTACCTGCTGGGACACAGCCTCATCGGCGAGTTCAGCGGCTACAAATCCGGCCACGCCCTCAACAATGAATTACTGCGTGCGCTCATCAGCACGGCGAGTGCGTGGCGTGAAGTCACATTCGAAAGCCTGAAGGACGCGCCGATCTCCTATGTGGAGGCCGCGGCTGCGAGAGCTTGATCGGCCGCCGGGGCGGGCGGCGGAGTGGGGCAGCGGTAGAGGCGGATCTTTTTGGATGCGGGGCCTGAAGCGGAGCGCACCTCGGCGAGGGGTTCGACGCCGAGATCAGCGCCGGTGACCAGAAATTGAAATTCACCCGTGTCGCAGGTCTGCTTGAGTTGCTGCTGCGATAGCATCATCGCCGCGCCCGACAGGTTCCAACTCATGAAGGAACCGGGACTTACCGCTCCACCCAGAGCGTTCGCTCGCCGCTCGAGTTCCAGGGCGCTCCGGCGTGAGAAGACCATGCCGGAGGTTTGGATCACGGACAAGTAGCTCGGTCGGTTCAGCAGTGCCCAAACGGCCACGGGCGATTCGGGCCAAAACACATTCGAGCCGGGTGGAATGCGTTCACGGAAGCCGCTGAACCGCGCGACTTGCTGCGGGGTGAATTCGCGCATCGTCCAACTCTTCCAGGTTTGCGGAAACGCCGCCACGCATGCCGCGCCCGCGAGTCCGCCGAGCAAGATGAGGGCGGAGCGTCCGCGCCGCATCCGCGCCAGCCAGAATGCCAGCGAGACGGCTGCGATGGGCGCGGCGCCGTCGTGGGCGAAGCTCGAGGCGCGGCGCATCCACAACGGGATGTTCGTGTCGAGATAGTACGCCTCCGTGAATACGAGGTTGGAGGCTAGGCGCCATGAGACCGCGATGACGAGCAGACCGCAGGCACCGAGAAAGACCCAACGGGCTTCGCCGGGTTTGAGCCGCTGCAACAAGACGAGCGCTGCCAGCGCCGCCGTCGACGCGAACAATGCATAGGCGTTGGCCGCGAACACCCAGGCGGAGACCAGAAGAAGAGCCGTCGTCCGTTGTGGGGGTGCGGCGTTCTGCCACAGGGTACGCAAGATTTGCGGCAGCAGCATGGCCGCAACGACAGTGCCCAGCCACTGCCAGCGCCAGGGCTGTAATTGAGTCAGCAACACCAAATGCAGAAGGTCGCAGGCGATGAACGTCAGAGCCAACCCGGTCAGGACCGTCATCAGGGCGATGAGCGACAAGGTGCGTGCGCGGTAATCCGGCAAGACGCGAAGACCTACGGTCAGTGTGGTGACTGTTACGGCGGCGCGCGACCAATCGTCGAGCTGCCAGTGTGCGATGAACAAATAGGGGCTGCGATTCTGGACGAGGGCCAACCAGCCGGCGTCGAAGCGACCCCATTCACCCGGCGGCATGACGAACGCCGCCAAGGCGAGGGCCATGAGGCCTCCGATCGCCAGTGCGCCCGTGAAGAGGGGCCTGGGCTTGCCCAGATAGAGACACACCAGCGCGCAGACGCCGGCCATCGCCATGATGGGGTGGATCACGAGGGCAGCGATTCCGAGCGCGACCGAGAGCACTTTCCGTTGCCGCAGCGCGGCGGCGAGGCTGACCAGCACCAACGCTTCGGCGGCCATGCGCGGAGTGAGAAACGGCTCGATGCAGGTGAAGATGCGGTCGGCCCCGTAGTCGCCCGGCACGGCGATCAGGACTGCTACGCCGAGGATCGCCATCGACGATGCCATGACCGCCCTCGCCAATGCCCAGGCACCCGCCAACAGCGCCCATTGCAGCAGCAGGGTCAATATTGCCGCCGCGGGCTCGACGCCCAGCAGTCGGCTTGCGGACGCATAGACCGGGCTGAAGATCGTGAAACCGTCCTGGGACCCGAATTTCAGGAACACGTCCTCCCGCAGTGAGTCGGGATGGAGGTGGGCCAGCGCTTGGAGGGTGTATAAGCCGGCATCGTGGAAGATCCCACGGTAGCTGTGCGATAGCGCCCAGGTGGCGATTCCCAGCAGCCCCACCACCGCGAGGCTTAGCCGTGAAATTCCGAGGCCTAGCCGTGAAGCTGCGCAGCAATTGAGGGGGGGCGAGGCCATTCCGCATTATGTTCATACGGGTGGCCGTGCGGGCGTGACTCAAGTCTTAGGTGCGGGGGGAACCACCCTGATTCGAATCTTTTGGATATCGACTCCCGTGGACGAGCCCACCTGCGCACGCAGGGTGTCGGTCACATAGCGAAGCCGAGCGGCCCAGGTAGCGCCCGCCACGCCGATGGTCAGCTGACCCCGGTCCAATCCAGCGCTAACGATGGAGCGCGAAAGGAGAGGCGGGAGGGCCTCACGCACGTGGTCCAGGACCCGGCTGCGTTCCCGGCTCCTGAGCCTTAGGTCGCTTAACCGCTTGCCGCCGGTGCTAAGTAACTCATTGATACTTTTTGGCTTTTTCACTCTGGGCGGCATTTGACTGGTAGAATTTTGTGATCAAAGCGTGCGTTTTTCCTTGTTTTGAATCACCTTATTCTGCATAGTTTACCCCCTTTCATTCCCAAGGCCGGGAGCGTAGCCCTCAGATGACGGCGTTGGAGCGTGATACTCGATGAATGTAATTTTTGTCGGCCGCAAGACGGGCCGAGTCAAACAGTTGGATCTGCGGCACCCCCTGGTGGTGGCGGCTGCGCTGGCACTCGTGTTCGGCATCGTAGGCGGTGCTTTTTCGATCGGTGTCGGCTTGGGCGTCCGCCATCATGCCGTCAATCCCATCGATCAACTGGGTGGGTGGTCGGCCGACTTGCTGCACGAGAAGGCCCAGATCGAGGATGTGCGGCGCGCACTGCAGGAGAAGGTCAACGCGCTGGCCATGCGGGTGGGTCAGATGAACGCCAACGTGATTCGCCTTGACGCCCTCGGTAAGCGCTTGACGCGCATGGCAAAACTGGACGATGGCGAATTCGATTTCGGCAACCCGCCGGCGATGGGCGGCGAGACCGCCGATGGTCAGCCGGCACAGATCCCGAACCTCACGGCCATGGTCGACGATTTGCAAACTCAGCTCTCCAGCCGCGAGCAGCAGCTGAGCGTCTTGGAAAACCTGATTCTCACCCGGGATCTCAACAAGCAGGTCTATCCGGAGGGCCGCCCCGTGCAAGAGGGGTGGATTTCGTCCTACTTCGGGCGCCGTGCGGACCCCTTCACCGGGTTTTCAGCGGTGCACAAGGGCGTTGATTTTGCGGGGCCGGAAGGCACGCAGGTGTCTTCGGTGGCGGCGGGCTTGGTGACCTACGCGGGGGAGCGCGCGGGCTTCGGTCTGATGGTGGAAATCAACCACGGGAACGGTCTGGCGACCCGCTATTGCCACAACGAGAAGTTGCTGGTGAAGCAGGGCGACATGGTGCGCAAGGGTCAAGAGGTGTCGCTGATGGGGTCCACCGGCCATTCGACCGGCCCTCATCTGCATTTTGAAGTACTGAAAAATGGGTCTCAGGTCGACCCGCTCCGTTTTATCGGCGAGGATCGCTGAGAATCGCGAGGATTGCCGGAAAACGCGAAGGGTGCGGTTCCGCCTGGGCCAGTCTCGGCCGACGTCCCTTGAAAGGCCCCCCGAGAAACGATTTCCCGGGATTCCGGTCTATCCGTACAATACGCAGTTTTCTCAAGGACTCCCCCTGTGTGGAAGCTTCTGACTCAAGTATTCGGCAGCCGTAATCAGCGACTCGTCAAGGAGCTGAGCCGTACGGTCGCGGCTATCAACGGCTTCGAAGCCGCCACCGCCACGCTTAAGGATGATGAGTTTCCCGAGAAGACGCGGGAACTCAAGGCGCGTTATGCCGCCGGAACGCCGCTCGACGCTCTGGTGCCTGAAGCGTTCGCCTTGGTGCGGGAGGCATCGCGCCGCCGCTTAAGCCTGCGGCATTTCGACGTCCAGCTCATCGGCGGCCTCGCCCTGCATAACGGCAAGATCGCCGAGATGCGGACGGGCGAAGGCAAGACGTTGATGGCAACCTTGCCGGCGTATTTGAACGCCCTTACCGGCGACGGCGTCCACGTGGTTACGGTGAACGAGTACCTGGCACAGCGCGACTCGGATTGGATGGCTCCGGTGTTTCGTTTCCTGGGTCTCGAGGTGGGCGTCATCAAGAACGCTCAGTCCTCCGAAGAGAAGCGCGCCGCCTATGCGTGCGACATCACTTACGGAACCAACAACGAGTTCGGCTTCGATTATCTGCGCGACAATCTTGCGTTTCGTCTGGAAGATCGTACCCAGCGCAAGCTCTCGTTCGCCATCATCGACGAAGTGGATTCGATTTTGATCGACGAGGCGCGCACGCCCCTCATCATCTCCGGTCCCGCCGAAGAAAGCACCGAACTCTATATCAAGATCAACACGCTGATCCCCAGGCTCGTCAAGCAGAAGGAAGAGAACGGACCGGGCGATTACGCCGTCGACGAGAAGACCAAGCAGGCCACGCTCACCGAGGATGGGCATCAGAAGGTCGAAGAGTTGATGTCGGAGATCGGGCTGCTGCGCGACGGCGAGAGTCTGTACGACGCCACCAACATTCGCCTGATGCATCACCTGAACGCGGCGCTGCGCGCGCATGCGCTGTACAAGCGCGATGTGGAATACATCGTGCGGCAGGGCGAAGTCATCATCGTCGACGAATTCACCGGCCGCACCATGCCGGGACGGCGTTGGTCCGACGGCCTGCACCAAGCCGTGGAGGCGAAGGAAGGGGTGAAGGTTCGGGAAGAGAATCAAACGGTGGCGTCGATCACCTTCCAGAATTTCTTCCGGTTGTATTCGAAGCTGTCGGGCATGACCGGCACCGCCGACACCGAGGCGTTCGAGTTCCAGCAGATCTACGGCTTGGAAGTGGTGGTCATCCCGACTCATAAACCGATGATCCGCAATGATAAATCCGATCTGGTTTTCCTCTCCGAGGGCGATAAATTCCAGGCCATTCTCGAGGACATTCAGGACTGCGTGAAACGCGGTCAGCCGGTGTTGGTCGGCACGACCTCCATCGAAACGTCGGAGCGGCTGGCGAAACTGCTCGCGGGGGCGAAGATTCCACACGAAGTGTTGAACGCGAAACAGCATGAGCGCGAGGCGCACATCGTGGCCGAGGCGGGCCGACCGGGCGCGATCACCATCGCCACCAACATGGCCGGACGCGGAACCGACATCGTGTTGGGCGGCAGTCCGCAGACCCAAATCGATGCCATCGAGAGTCCCAACGAGTCTGACTTAAATCAAATCCAGGTCGACTGGCGCAAGCGCCATGAAGAAGTGGTGGCCGCCGGCGGGCTGCACATCATCGGCACCGAGCGCCACGAATCAAGGCGCATCGACAACCAGCTCCGGGGCCGTTCCGGACGCCAGGGCGATCCCGGTTCGAGCCGTTTCTATTTGTCGCTCGAAGACAATCTGATGCGCATCTTCGGCGATCCGACGCGCATGAAGGCGCTGATGACGCGAGTCGGCATGAAAGCCGGCGAAGCCATCGAGAGCGGCATGCTGACCCGGCAGATCGAGCGGGCACAGCGTCGTGTCGAGCAGCACAACTTCGATGCCCGCAAGCAATTGCTGGAATACGACGACGTGGCGAACGACCAGCGCCGCGTCATCTACCAGCAGCGCACAGATCTCATGAGCGCCGAGGATGTGGCGGAGGCGGTCAAGGGAATCCGGGAGGACGTGGTCGCGCAGCTGGTCGACCAATACGTGCCCGGCGGCGCTCCGGAGGAACAGTGGGACGTACCCGGATTGGCGCAGGCCATCGAGCGGGATTTCGGTCCGGTGCTGCCGATCGATACCTGGGTCAAAGCCGAAGAAGCCGGCGACGGTTCCGGGTTGAAGAAGAAAATCGAGACCGCGCTCGAGCAGGCATACCTGCAGAAAGAGACGAACGTCGGCGCGCAGGTGATGCGCTACATCGAAAAGGAAGTGATGCTGCGCACGCTGGACCAACATTGGCGCGAGCATCTGGCCGCGATGGACTACATGCGCCAGGGCATCTTCTTGCGCAGCTATGCTCAGAAGAACCCGAAGCAGGAGTACAAGCGAGAGGCATTCGAACTGTTCTCCGCCATGCTGGACCGCATCAAATTCGACACCGTCACCACCGTCTCGAAGATCCAAGTGCGCAGTCAGGAAGAGATCGAACGCGAAGAATATGAACGGCAGCAGAGATTGGCGCGGGCACTGCAGATGCAGCACGCCGAGGCCATTTCGCCGATTCAGGTACCGAGTGGGCTTGGCGAGGGAGCGAGGCCGGCCGGGGTCCCAGGCTTCGGCGGCTTTGGATCCGCGGACGGCGCGCCCTTGGAGCCGCCGGATCCGCGAACGGCGGCGCCGGTCGCCACCCCGTTCGTGCGGGAAATGCCCAAGGTGGGCCGGAACGAGATGTGCCCCTGCGGCTCAGGCAAGAAGTACAAGCACTGCCACGGTGCCTTGCAGCAAGCGAGCGGTTGACCTGGCGCTGCGATGATTCACGTCGTCGCTGCGGCGGTGACCGACACGGACGGCCGCGTGCTCATTGCGCAGCGCCCCCCGGGCAAGCATCTTGCGGGCGGCTGGGAGTTTCCCGGCGGGAAGCTCGAGCCGGGCGAGGCCCGGGCGGCAGGGTTGGCGCGGGAGCTGCGCGAAGAACTCGGCATTGCGATTCAAAACCCCCGGCCTCTCATCCGGGTGCGGCATACCTACCCCTCCGGCGAAGTGCTCATCGATATGTGGGTGGTGAAGAGCTACAGCGGCGAGCCGCGGGGACTGGACGGGCAGGCGCTCAGGTGGCTGTCCCAGGAGAACCTTGAGAAGGCCGAATTGCTGCCGGCGGATGGTCCGATCGTACGGGCGTTGCGGTTAC
>JAXDQI010000324.1:0-6460 GCA_034667965.1 Gammaproteobacteria bacterium | reverse complement strand
CTCAAATTCGAATCCGGCACCCATCGCGTGCAGCGGGTGCCGGCCACCGAAGCCCAGGGACGCATTCACACCTCGGCCTGCACCGTCGCGATCCTGCCGGAACTCGAGGAAGTCGAAGCGGTCGAGCTGAACCCGGCGGACTTGAGGGTGGACACCTTTCGGGCATCGGGCGCCGGCGGCCAGCACGTCAACAAAACCGATTCCGCCATCCGCATCACCCATATTCCCACGGGCACCGTCGTCGAATGCCAGGACGAGCGGTCGCAGCACAAGAATCGCTCGCGCGCCATGTCGCTGCTGAAAGCCCGGCTGTTGGCAAGCGAACGCGAGAAGCAGCAGAGCCAGCAGGCGCAGTCGCGCAAACTCCAGGTGGGCTCGGGTGATCGTTCCGAACGCATCCGCACCTATAATTTCCCGCAAGGGCGGGTGACGGATCACCGCATCAACCTCACCCTCTACAAGCTCGACGATGTCATGAACGGCAATCTGGATGAATTGATCGGCGCGTTGAACCAGGAACACCAGGCCGAAGAACTCGCTCAGCAGGTCGATTGACGGCCATGGATAGCGCCGCGAGCCCGTTGAATGTCGCCCAGTTGATGGCCGGCGCCCCGGCCGGCGCCCCATTGACTGTCGCTGCGTCGTTGCAGCGCGCTGTACAAATGCTTTTTGGCCATGGCGATTCACCGCGGCTCGATGCCGAGATCCTGCTCGGGTCGGTGCTCGGCGTGTCGCGCTCGGCGCTGATCGTCCGTGGCGCCGATCCCATTTCCGCGGAAACACAACGGACCTACGAACAGCTCATCGCACGGCGCATGCAAGGAGCCCCGGTGGCGTATCTCACCGGGACCCGTGAATTTTGGTCTCTGGAACTCGACGTCACGCCTGACGTGCTGGTCCCGCGTCCGGAGACCGAGGTCCTCGTTGAACTCGCGCTTGCGCTTTTGCCGAAGGATCTACCGCTTTCGGTGGTCGATTTGGGCACGGGCAGCGGCGCCATTGCACTGGCGATCGCCTCGGAGCGGCCGCTCGTGTGCATGACGGGTGTCGATGTTTCCGAGCGTGCGCTTGCCGTCGCGATGGCGAACTCACGGAAGTTGGGACTGATGCTGATCCGCTGGCGCTCCGGCTCCTGGTATCAAGCCGTGAGGGGTCAGCGGTTCGATATGATCGTTGCGAACCCACCCTATGTTGCATCGAACGATCCCGCTTTGCAGTGCCTCGCCGCCGAGCCGGCACTGGCGCTCTCCTGCGGTCCGACGGGACTGGAAGCCTTTGGCAGCATCATCGACGGAGCCGCGAAGCACTTGAACCCGAACGGTTGGCTGCTGCTCGAGCATGGCAACACTCAGGCGGCGGATGTTGCGCGCATGCTCGAACGCCGGGGCTTCGGCCACATTCGATCGCACGCTGATTATTCGGGACTTGCCCGCGTTACGCTGGGCACCGTTCAAACATCTCTTTAAACTGTTCACTCACCACAAGGAACACCAATGATTCTCTTCGAAACCACACTGGGCGATTTCAAGATTGAGCTGTTCGAGAAGGAGGCCCCCATATCGGTTGCCAATTTTCAGAAATATATCGACGGCGGATTCTTCGACGGCACCATCTTCCACCGCATCGTTCCCGGCTTCGTCATTCAAGGCGGCGGCTTTACGGAGGACATGGCCCAGAAAAAGACCGAAGCACCGATCAAGAACGAGGCCGACAACGGCCTGAAGAACTCGCGCGGTACGCTCTCGATGGCGCGCACCAACGACATCAACAGCGCGACCTCGCAATTCTTCGTGAATTTGAAGGACAACGACTTCCTCGATAACAGCCGCGGCAATTTTGGCTACGCCGTGTTTGCGCGCGTTACCGAGGGCATGGACGTGGTCGACAAGATCGCGGCGGTCGAAACCGGCCGCAAGCGGGGCTTCGACGACGTGCCGGTCGAGGCAGTCATCATGAAGACCGTGCGCAAGGTTGATCCGTAGCAGGTTCACGATTCGCAACAACCGCGCGAGCGGTAAATCCTGGCTGGGGCGGATCACCCGAGCAGTGCTCTCGATCGTGTTGCTGTTCGTGGTGCTTTCGGTTGGTTCCGTGGTGGTGATTCGCTGGCTCAATCCGCCCTACAGCGCGTTCATGGCCGAAGCGCAGATCGCCGCTTGGACCAGTCGCGACTCGTCGTACGTATTCCGGCATTCGTGGGTGGACTTGAAGCGCATTTCCCCCAATCTTCCGCTGGCGGTGGTCGCCGCGGAAGATCAGAAATTTCCGGAACACTGGGGCTTCGACGTCGAATCGATCGAAAAGGCGTACGCCCTCAATCAACACAGCCATCATGTGCGGGGCGCCAGCACGATCAGCCAGCAGGTGGCGAAGAATCTGTTCCTCTGGTCCGGGCGAAGTTACTTTCGAAAAGGGCTCGAGGCCTATTTCACGGTATTGATCGAGGGTTGCTGGCCCAAGCGGCGCATTCTGGAAATTTATCTCAACATTGCCGAATTCGGCTACGGCACCTATGGCGCTGAAGCTGCCGCGCAGCGCTTCTTCCGCAAGAGCGCCGCCCGCTTGAACCGCGGCGATGCCGCCGTTCTTGCAGCTGTGCTGCCGAATCCGGTGCACTTTTCCGCCGCGGCGCCGTCGCGCTATGTACAGCAGCGACGCGACTGGATTCTCGGACAGATGCAAGCGCTTGGCGGGCCCGAGATGCTGGGTGAAATCGACGCGTATCCCCACTGACCTTCGCCGGCGCGACGGCCGAGGCGGCGGGGCGATGACGGCGGGGCGCCGAACGATGGCATAATTGTTGCCCATACTGCTACGGTGCCGGCATGCGAGTTCTGCGCGCAATCTCTCTCTTGGCGGCAGTGTTGGCCGTCACCATGTTGATCTGGCGAGTCGCGACCCGCGCCCCGGACTTACGAGCGCCCGGCGTTGCGCCCCACGCTACTCCGCCGGTTTGGACTCCGGTCACGGAGCAGACCCTGAGCCATGGCCGATTCAAGAAATTGACGGTGTACTCGCCGCACTCGACGCCGAGAGGTTTTGTTCTGTTGCTGTCGGGCGCGGAGGGCTGGACGGATCTCATGTCCGGCATGGCGGCCCGGATCGCCGAGCAGGGAGCGATGGTCGTCGGGATCGATACCCCGCAGCTCGAAGCCTCGCTTGGAGAGGACGACGCAACGTGCGTATTCCCCGACGGGGACCTGGAAAACTTGAGCCATTTCGTGCAGGCCTACTACCACCTGCCCACCTATCTGAGTCCTATTTTGGCGGGCTACGCCTCCGGCGCAACTCTTTGCTATGCGATGCTGGCACAGGCGCCGATCAATACATTCGCGGGTGCGGTGAGCATGGAATTCTGCCCCGTGTATTCCTTGAAAAAGCGCTTGTGCAAGGGCTCCGGACTCGAATTCAGTCCGCGTGTTCGAGACGGAGGCGTCGAGTTCATGCCATCCGGACAGATCGGCAATCCCTGGATCGTTCTGCAGGGGCCTGACCGCGCGAGCCGGGAGCCGCAGGCCTGCGATGCCGGCGTCGTCCGCAACTTCGTTGCCCAGGTTCCGGGTGCCACACTCGTCACGCCGGCGACCGAGTACGTCGATGCGTTCGATACGCTCATGACTCGCAACGCCGCCGCATCGGGGGCCGCCGCGCCGGACGCTTTGAAGGATCTACCCGTCGTCTTTGTGGCGGCACACCCCGTCGCCACGCCGTCCGATACGTTCGCCATCATGCTGTCCGGCGACGGCGGTTGGGCGGGCCTCGATAAAGAGGTGGCTGCCGCATTGAGCGCCGACGGCATCCCCGTGGTGGGGCTCGATTCGCTGCGCTATTTCTGGACCGCGCGCACGCCGGAAGGTCTGGCCGCCGATCTCGGCCGCATGATTGACTTCTATGTGAGGCAACTCGGCAAGCAACGAGTACTGCTGGTCGGTTACTCGCAGGGCGCCGACGTGCTCCCGTTTGCGGTCAACCGTTTGACTCCGGCGGCGCGTCCGCACGTGGCGTTGACGGCCGTGATGGGCATGTCCGAGCACGCGCTATTCGAATTCCATATGAGCAATTGGATCTCCGACGACAACTCGGGTCCGCCCACGCTGCCCGAAGTCGACCGGATCGGCGGGAACGTGCTCTGCATCTATGGCGAAGACGAAACCGACTCGCTCTGTCCCAGACTGGATTCCCACAAGGTCACGGTGGTGAAATTGAAGGGCGGTCACCACTTCGACGGCAACTACGCCGCTCTGGCACGAACGATCATGACGTCGACTCACCCTTGAGTCTGGGGCGATGGGACCGCGCACATCTCCGAGCGAATGATGAATCGCATGTTGAGGGGGGCCTCGAGCGAGAAGCTCCCGCCCCGCCCGGGCACTACGTCCACGGTCCAGCGGGTATGGGCCCAGAGCCGGAATTGCGCGCGATCCATCCAGAACTCGCAGCCGGCGATTTCGCCGACCTTTTCGTCCACGCTCCCCAATTTGAACTCGCCCACCTGGAAGCACATGGGCGCACTGCCGTCGCAGCACCCGCCCGACTGATGAAACATGATGGGGCCGTGAGCGCTTATCAATTGCTCGATCAATCGCCGCGCCGGCAGCGTGACACTGACACGCTCGGGGTCCTTGGTGAACTCATCGTTCAAGCCACACCTCCACGAAGCGGGAGGAAGGACCGGCATCGGGATCTCACTTCGTGTTGACCCCCTATGCCTGGTCCACCTCCAACCTGTACTAAAAGAAGCCGAGGGCCTTCGTGCTGTAGCTCACCAGAACGTTCTTGGTCTGCTGGTAATGGTCCAGCATCATCTTGTGAGTTTCCCTGCCGATGCCGGACTTCTTGTAGCCGCCGAATGCCGCATGCGCGGGATACGCGTGATAGCAGTTCGTCCATACCCTTCCGGCCTTGATGCCGCGGCCGAAGCGATACGCCATGTTGATGTCGCGGGTCCATATGCCGGAACCCAGGCCATACAGCGTGTCGTTGGCGATCTCCAGCGCCTCAGCCGGGGTATTGAAGGTCGTAACCGATACGACGGGCCCGAAGATCTCCTCCTGGAAAACGCGCATCTTGTTGTGGCCCTCGAACACGGTCGGCTTGATGTAGTAGCCGCCCGACATGTCTCCGGTCAGCTTGTTGGCGACGCCGCCCGTCAGCACCTTCGCGCCTTCCTTTTTGCCGATGTCGATGTAGGACAGGATCTTTTCGTACTGATCGTTCGACGCCTGGGCGCCGATCTGAGTGCTCATTTCGTACGGGTCGCCCTGCCGAATGCTCTCGACGCGCTTCACCGCGCGTTCCATAAAGCGCTCGTAAATCGATTTCTGCACCAAGGCGCGCGATGGGCATGTGCACACTTCGCCTTGGTTCAGCGCGAACATCGCAAACCCTTCGAGCGCCTTGTCGACGAAATCGTCGTCGTCGCGCATCACGTCCTCGAAGAAGATGTTCGGCGACTTCCCGCCCAGTTCCAAGGTCACCGGAATGATGTTTTCCGAGGCGTATTGCATGATCAAACGGCCGGTGGTGGTCTCGCCCGTGAACGCGATCTTGGCGATACGGGTGTTGGTCGCAAGCGGCTTGCCCGCTTCGAGTCCGAAGCCGTTGACGATGTTGAGCACGCCCGGGGGAATCAGATCCTGGCACAGTTCCGCCAGCACCAGCAGCGACATGGGAGTCTGTTCGGCCGGTTTGATCACCACGCAATTGCCGGCGGCCATCGCCGGCGCCAATTTCCATGCCGCCATCAGGATGGGAAAATTCCACGGGATGATCTGGCCCACGACTCCCAACGGTTCATGGTAGTGGTATGCCACAGTGTCGTCGTCGAGTTCCCCCAACGAGCCTTCCTGGGCGCGAACGCAACTCGCGAAATACCGGAAATGATCCACCGCCAGGGGAAGGTCGGCGAGGTTGGTTTCGCGGATGGGCTTGCCGTTGTCGTACGTTTCGACCGCTGCGAGGAACGGAAGATATTGCTCCATCCGATCCGCGATCTTGTTGAGCACCGCGGCGCGCTGTGCGACGGCTGTGCGGCCCCACGCGTCGGCGGCGGCGTGGGCGGCATCCACGGCGAGTTCGACGTCCTCGGCCTGCGAACGAGCAATCTTGCAGATCACCTGACCCGTGGTCGGAGAAATATTGTCGAAGTATGCGCCCTTGACGGGGGCAACCCATTTTCCGCCGATGAAATTCTCATACCGGGCGCGCAGCGGAATCTTGCGTTCGATCGTCTTGAGATGTGCAGCGAAGGAACTGCTTTCTTTGATGGGACCGCTATCCTGCGCGGAACTCGTTGGGCGAACTTGGGCACTCATCATGACTCTCCTTCGGTTGTATTGGATTTAAGCTCGCATCACGGACCACTCGTCGGCCAGCCGTTGCCGATGATGCATCGAAGACCTATCCCTCGGGCGCGGCACGCGGCTTGTAGGAGAACTTCTGGCCGGCAATGGCGGCGGCA
>JAXDQI010000323.1:0-18711 GCA_034667965.1 Gammaproteobacteria bacterium | reverse complement strand
AGACGACATGCATGAACACCGCGATTATCTGGTAGAGCGCCAGCGTCCCGAACGTGTACAGGGGACTATAGAGAGAGATGACCAGCGGAGTGCGCGCGGCCGTTTGCACCAACAGGGCCCCGAGCTGCGTGCTCACGCAGAAGCCGAAAATGGCGATGGACGAGAGGGGATGCTGTTCCAGAGCGGACGTGCCTCGAAGATAGAGCAGCACCGTGAGCGCAGATGCCAGCACGATGCAACTCGACGCGACGTTTTCGCTGGTAGGACTGATGGCGAATTGCAGCGGCACCGCCAGTACGGTCAGCGCAATCAGACAATTGAAAATGGCGTGTCTAACGGTCATGACGCTACGATCCGGCTAGGGATCAATGCCCCGCAAAGACTCGCCCCACAATGGCATTCATGGCACTCTCGTTGTGGTTCCCGTTGACGATACTGCGCGCCAGGCCCGCGGCAGCGATGCGCTTTCGACGCTCGTCATCGCCCAGCACGTCGAGGCAGACTTTCGCGCATTCTTCCGCAGACGCCCAGAACAACGCCTCCTCGCCCTCGCGATACATCACCAGATGCTCATCCGTGCGCTCCGCGCACAGAAGAGCCCCGAGAGAGGGAATTTCCAACGACCGAGTGGTATGCAAATCACGATTACCTTTGGACAGCAGCCCCAGGTTGACTTTTGCGCACTGCAGCGCGAGCGCGTAGTCATCTCCCTGCAACTGCCCCCCTTTGAAAAAGGGCTTCAAGGCCGGCCATTCGCGCGCCTTCTGCCAGTTGGCGCCGCGAATCGTCAAAGGGACACCGAGCTCGATCAACTCGACCAAGAACGGCCCGCGCTCGGGAAACCATGTCCCGAGGAACAGGACGTCCGAATGCCAGCGTTCAGCATCCTCGGCGGTGACCACCCTGGGAGCATGCGCGATTTCGTCCGAGGACCTGTATATACGCATGACATCCTTGGCTCCCAATCGTTCCGCTTCCGCAACGTTTTCGGATCGCACCACGACACAGAGATCGTAGTGGGGAACGCTGAGGCGGTACGCCGCAAAGCGCGCGACGTCGCGCTTCCCGAAGGGGTCGTCGATGTTGTAGTTGACGACTTTGGCGGCATGCTGCCGGATCAGTTTGATGATGCCGGGCGTGACGATTTCGCCGCTGTCCACATAGCACAGGTCATACCGTTGATTCTTCAACCTGCCGGGCAATGCGCGCAATATCCAGGGGCTCAAAAATTGACCGCCAAGCTTCCAAATGACCCGATCTATCCAGGGTGTCGGCGGCAATAATTGGCGCAAATCGAAGTGATCGACGCGGTGACCCAGCCGCCGCAACGCGTTTGCGCGGTCCAGCGAAGTTCCATCGCAGTGGCCAATGTAGAGAATGGAAAGCATCGCGCTATGCGCATGGAATTGAGCGGACACCGCGACCGTCAACGGCTAATATTCATTGAGCACGCTGCCGATTACGTTGACGCCGGTTTGAGTCAGGCTCTGCATGGCTGCGGTCAACTGTGAATGCCGCGTGACGTTCTGGCGCGCAAGCATGATCGCAGCGCCGGCCCGCTTGGCGACGATTTGAGCATCCGCCGTCTCCGCCGCGGCGGGGGTATCGATCAAAATGACGTCAAATTGATCGATGAATCGCTCCAGCACCAGATCAAAAACCGGCCTGCCGAGCAGTTCCTGAGGGTTCGGCGGCAAGGTCCCCGCCGGCAGCACGAAGAGACGCAAGTGCGGGTGAATGCGGCACGCGGTTTCCTTCCCCGCCCGGCCCGTGAGCAATGCGGACAAACCGACGGCGTTGCTGAGATTGAACAGCTCATGTTGCCGCGGATGACGCATGTCTGCGTCGATCAGCAATGTCCGCTCGCCGATTTGCGCGAACACCGCGGCCAGGTTGGCCGCCAACCAGCTGCGGCCTTCCCGCCGGCCGGGACTCGTTATCGCCACCACCTTGTGGCTTGCGTCATTGAACCACCGAAGCGTCAGCTGGCTGCGCAACGCGCGCAACGGCTCGATCGACTCGCTCTGCGGATGGTAGGCGGCAACGACGTCGTCGGCCACACCGCCCAGCCCGCCGCGCTGCAGGATGGGGTAGTTGAACTGCTGGGCAATCGCAAAATCGATATCCTGCTGGGTGAGCAGCTTCAATTTGAGTGCGGCTTCGCCGAACCTCATGCCATGGGCGCCGGCGTATCGCTGAATCTCTTCCGCGTCCGCGGGAGTCAAGCGTCCGTGCTCGACCAGGATGCTGCCGAATGCCCGGCTCCGATCGCGCGCGGGCATCGCCACGTCGGGTTGATTGACAATCGTGTTCATATGGGAGAGGGGTCCACCCGCGTTTCGAGGCGATGCGCGGCGCGGTTCGGACTACGGCCATCGGGCTTTATACCGGGGATTTTCGCGAAGAGCGGTACACCCAGCACTTGCGACAGGTCGTGATCCTCGCGAACCCGCCTGTCCGAGAGTTCCCGGAACATCGCTGCGCTCACGCCCAGAACGCCGCCGAGAAAGATGCCAACCAGCAAGTTGAGAAGGAATTTGGGACTGGAACGCTTCATCGGCTCGACGGCCGTGGTCAACAAGTAGATGTTGGTCTGTTGCGTCTGACTTTCGAGACTGCTCTGCGCCAGACGCTGCGTCACCGCATCCAGATTGCGCTGCGCCGTCGCCACATCGTTTTGCAAAACCGCGACTTGATCACGTTCATGGGTCAGGTCCAGCATCCGCTTTTTCTGCGCCTCGAGGGCTGTACGAATGTCGTTCTCCCGCCGCAGGTTGACCTGCGTGGTGCTGCCGAAGGAGGCCATGATCCTGGCCGTCTCGGCCGCTAGCCGTGCGCGCAGGGTGGCCACTTCGGCGGCCGCATTCTGGTAATCCGGATGGTTCTTGCCGACATTGCTCGCAATATCCTGCAGCTTCCCTTCGGCCTTCGACAGATCCGCCTTGAGACTGGCTATGGCCGGACTCTGCAGCACTTCGGCCATGGAATCGCCGTCGCCGGCTTGCCGCTGCCGCGACTGACTGTCCTGGCGCAGTGCCTGGATGGTGAGCAGCTGGGTCGTCAGCTCGTTCAGCCGCTGATTCTCGACGTCGAGCCGACCGTCGTTGGAGGCGACGATGCCAGTTTCGGCCGAATAGTCGGAAAGCCGCTTCTGCTTCGCTTCCAGATCCGCGCGTAGCGCGCGGGAGCGCTCATCGAACCATGTGGCATATTGCTTGGCCGGATCGACTTTCAGCTCGATGTTCGTGTCGATGTACGCCTGCGCGAAAGCGTTGGCGAGGACGGCCGCGGTCTTGGGGTCGCTCCAAGTAATCGATATATCCACCACGCTGCTATCGCGTGACGGAGTCACGACCACCGCCTTCTGCAACATTTGCCCGATCCAAACCGTGATGTCGCCCTTGCTGTCGGTGCTGTCTTTCCAATCCGCGATGTATTCGGGCGATTTATCCAACTTGAGGATCTTCACCACCCGATCGGCCACGCGCTCGCTGGAAATGATGTCCACCTGGGTCGCGATGTAGGCGGTCGAGCTCTGCGCCGCATAGACGGCCGTAGTCAGTGGATCCGCCTTCGTATCGACCACGACGGTCGCGTCCGCCGTATACATCTTCGGCATGATGAGGCTCAGTATTATGGATGCCAGCACCACACCGCCGAACACACCGAGTGCGAGCTTCCAGCGGGCACGGAGTACCAAGAGAAATTGTCTTAAAGTCATAGTTGCCTAAGTGCCAAACGGTGGCTGAAGTCGGATCGACTTGCCGGAATCCGTCAAAACACGCTCTCCTTCACGTAGATTACGTCCTGGTCACGCACGTCTTCATCCAACGACGTGCCGGATTCCTTGACCTTGCCACTGGCGTCGCGTCGATGCAGGACGATGCCGCGGCTCGTGCCCTTGCCGGTCATGCCGCCGCCGTCGGCCAGCGCCTGCATGACGGTCATTCCCTTTTCCAGGCGATAACCGCCGGGCCTCTGCACCTGGCCGTAGATGTAAAACATCGGGGAGCGGTTGACGAACAGCGTATCGCCCCCACGAAGCTCGATGTCATCGGCCACCGAACCGTTCAGCGACATATTGACGATGTCGATTTCGCGCCGGAACGGCTTGCCGTTTCGCGCGCCGGTGACGATGACCACGTCGGCTCCTGTCGTCGCGATGCCGCCGGCTTGCGCAAGCATGCCGGTCAAGTTTCCTCCGGCTCCTTCGATCGGGTAGCGCCCAGGTCTGTTCACCTGGCCCAGGACGGCGACCTGGTTGCCGACTGCGGTGGTGAGCAGGATATTCACCTGGGGATTGAGGACGAAACCCCCGTCCTTGAGGAGCTGCGCGATTTTCCGTTCGGCCGCCGGCAGCGTGAGACCGGCCACCGGAACCGAACCGACGAGCGGGAACCCGATGGATCCCGCCTCCGATACCCGTGCATCCACCATGAGATCGGGGTTCTTGAAGACGCTGACCTTGATGACATCGCCGGGAGTCAGCAAGTACTCTTCCAGGGCATATGCCGGCTTCAACGCCGCCCCAAAAAGCACGATGGCCGCCAGCATTCCCAGCTTCAATAATTTAGTCTTATACATAATCGTTCGTGTGAGCCTCGGCATTTCCACCTTTTAACAGCCTCCATTTAACCTAATGCGGGATCTTCAGAGCTACGCGATCGCATCGTCCGCGACGCGTTGCAAATCAGTGTCCAGGTGACCAAATATCCTGCGGAGGATTGCCTCGCGCTCAAAATTCGACTCCGCATACGCGCGTGCGCAGCGGCCCAAGTCCGACCGCACGCGGGGGTCGTCCGCGAGCTTACATATTGCAGCCGCCAAGGCCGCGGAATCCTGCGGCGGAACGACCATGCCGCACTGAGATACCACCACATCTATTTCCGTACCCGAATGGCAAGCCGCGATGACCGGCCGACCGCTCGCCAGCATTCCGGACAGCTTGGAGGGCAGAACCAGATCCGCGGCGCCGGCACTCTGCGGAAGCAGATGAATATCCGCCATCGACAGCAGTTCCCCAAGTCGCTCGAACGGCTGAAGTGGAAGAAAGTGCACATTGGGAAGATCTGCGGCGGCGCCCTGAAGCTTGGGCTTCATGACTCCATCGCCGCAGACCACGAATACGATGTCCTTTCGTTCGGCGAGCAGTCTCGCCACCGCCGGGATGATCATCAGTCCCTGTTTCCCGCCCAACGAGCCGGAAAACAAGACCACCAGAGATTCTGGGGATATTTCGAGCTGCGCGCGGTACCTGGCACCGCTCAACGATGGCTTGATACGGGAAATATCAACCCAGTTCGGGAAATACCGGGTCCGTGTCACCTCGATGCCCTTGCTCAGCAGCCGTTCGACCATCCTGCTGGAAATCGACGAGACGCTGTCGAACCGCCGCAGCACCGCACTTTCCATCCGCAGCACCAACCGTCGCAAGATCCTGCCTTTCAGCAACCCCATTTGAAAAGCCAGATCAACCTCAAAGTCCTGAAGGTGCAACCACTTCTGGGCGCCGCACAGCCGCGCAACGAGCAAGGCTGCCGGCGCACACACGAATGCCGGAGCGACTGTAATGACCAGCTCGGGACGCCACGAAATTTGCCGCACCATCAACGGGAAGGACGTAAAGGCAAACGAAAGAAGATGGATCACCCGGGCGAGGCCGCCCGGAGAACGCGGCACCCACAGAGGAGCGCGCCACACATCGACACCGCGCAATTGTTCTCGGCGATAACGGGGCCGCAGATACGCCGGGTCGACCTTCCACATGGGATAATAAGGGGGCGCTGCAATCACCCGCACCGAATGGCCTTGGTCCACCAGCCATTCGGCCATCTCGCCCGAGTATTTGCCGACACCAATCGATTCCGGAGTGAAGTTGCAACTGTAGATCAAGATCCTCATGTGTTTGGCCATTGAAAGCTACGATGGTTCAATTTCGCACATAAGTCGTGATTCATCCTAAGACCCCAGCAAGAAACATGCCCAATGCGCGGTCCCGGGAGCTACGGCGAATGCACGGGTTCGAATCGTTGACTAAATCGGCTGTTAGATCATAACTATACTGCGACGTAAAATGTAGGGTTTATGTCGGTATCACACGACTATCGCGGTTCATACCAAGTAGCGGAGCAGCAAATCGGGCGCACGCCGCGCCAACTGCGTTGCGGGCACAATTTAAAGTCAAATCCGCCGCTTCGACGTCACCTGGAACATCATGGAATCGGCGGCGGCCGGCTGGTAAAAACTACAAATGCTTCGGTAAAGGTAGCCGGGGGAGCATCGAGCCCATGGCGGTCAGTTCACCAGATGAGCGCGCTGCAGCGCCTGCAGCAGAAGAGCATAAGCCTGATGATGCCAAAACGGACCCAGATGCAAATCCGTGGGAATGATGTCCGTGTCGTCAGGCACACCGTCGACGGTGCGCAGGTCCGCGATCGTCAAGCCGCGCGACCGCAGATGAGCGATCACCGGGTCGTCATCCGGGCCCGAGAGGAAGACGACCAGCAGATGACGGATATTCAGAGCGATGATCGCGTCGAATGCGCGTTCGGTCACCTGCCTCTCGACGTCCTCCGACACCGGCGCATGAACACACTCCGGCTTCGGTGCCTCGACCGCGCACGAGAGACGGATCCGGCCGACGGAAAACCTTCCTTGCGCATCGATCGTGCCGAAGGGAACCTTCATGGCGCGCAACCGCGCGGTATCGCCGAGTTGCATCTCGTAGCCATTGAGAAAATTTTGAAGAAAAGGGGTTTCCGCCACGTTGAACGCATTGGTCGCGGGGTGATACTCGAGAACCACGATATCGTCCGGACCGATTTGCGGCACAACCTGCTGCAGCTGCAGCAGCGCATGAATGGTCGAATAGCTGTTGAGCGACAGATTCACGACTTCATAGTCGGGCAATCTCGATTGCATCAGCCAGGGTATGGTTCCCTCGTCGTCCAGCCCCCACCCGAACAGCGCCGAATCGCCGGTGATCAACAGGCGCTTCGACGCCTTAACCGGTGCGTAGGAGCTCGCCCGTCTACCGGCCTCGGTCACCGTAAGATCGAAGACGTGCTTTCGCCCGTCAAAATGCTCGGTAACCTTATATCGCCCCGGCAGTATGGTGAACCCCAGACTGTCGTTTTCCGCAAATAGCGGCCCATGATCGATGGACATCCGCACGTCGTGATGTATCCCGCGAAGCTTGTCGGAGACTCGACCGAACAGCGCCACGGCCATCGATCCAGCGGGGCGAATGCCCCGATAGTCCCCCGCATAGTGGCGGAAATAAACGTACGAAGAGGCCAATTCGATTGCAGCCAATCCGACGGTCGCCGCAACCGCGACTATTAATATTTTTCTCATTCGCCGCGATTATGCACCGGCGGCACCAACCCCGAAAGCTGATCGGGCCGGCTCAAGGCTTGCGCAGGAAAATAAACAGGCTTCCGGTCATAACGCGAGGCGCGATCCTGTGCATCAGGTTCATGAACTGGAATACCGGCTTGCGGCCAAAGTAGTAGCTCGGCTCCGCAGTATAAAGGTAGGTGTAATTCGTCCAGCCGTCGAAGCATCGGGAAACAGCACCGAGCGTGTTGCATTGATAGGCCGTGGGAAACGCGTCCTGCGCCTTGCGATTCGGCTGTACCCAGCGGAGCCATTTTACGTGCGAGGAATTCCTGACGGCGCGCGCGGCGAGACTGACATAACTGAAGGAATGCGGGGTGCGTGCACAGAAAATGCCCCCCGGCTTGAGCACTCTGGCGACCTCACGCCTGAACGACGCCACGTCGACGATATGTTCGAGAACCCAATCGCATATGACGACGTCGACTTCGCCATCTCCGAGGGGCAGCAGTCCGTCGATGATCAGCACGTTCCTATCCGTCGTCGGGTTGCTGAGAACGGCGGTGTCGACATCGGCGCCTATGTATTCGCGGACTTTTCCCTTCAAATTCCGCAAAACCCGCTTATATTCGGCCTTTTCGGTGTAGTACCAGGCGCCGCGGCCCGCTCCCAGATCGAGGACCTTGAATCCAGGTTGAAGCAGCGCGTTGATGCGATTGTAGAATTCGATCGTGCCGTCCCTGCTGGTGAATCCCGCGAGCATTTCATCGGCCGGGTCGTAATTTTTCATAAAGCGACGACCCGCAACGTTGTCCTCGATGACTCGCCGGCGCCATGACAGTCCAGCGTAAAGTCATTCTCGCCCGCGGTCGCGACCTTCACCGTACGCGCGCCACTCGTCGCGAGTTCTCCGGTCCACGCACCACTGGCGGAACAACTCTCAGCCCCCGTGGAAGTCCAGGTCATTACCGTCGTGCCTCCGGGACTCACGTTGAATGGTTTTGCTTCGAGAACCACGGAAATTCCTCCCTTCTTGGAATGTGCTATGCGCGTCGAGTCGGCGGCCGCGGAAAAGATCAACCCCATTTCATTGCGCTGCCCGGCCATGGCGGGAAGCGGAAGACCCTTTCCCGACCATCGTTTGACTTCGACTCTCACGTTCGAAAACACGATTCCCTCGTTGGTCTCCTTGTTGGCGCCGGAAATAGGCATCTGGACGGAGGACTCCGCCGCATCCTTGAATAGGATGTCCCTGAAGGTCACTCCCTTGTAGGGAGGATTGGGAAAGCGCAAGCCGGAGAACAGATTATTGAGGAACGCCGAATCGTACGTTGCGGTGACATTCGACACGGTAAGCCCATTGGAGGATAAAACGTCCATGAAACCGTCCGGCCGATTTGATGTGTAGGTATCCACACTGCAATCGACGCCACCGATCTTGATGGATTCCGCAAAACCGCTGATCGTGTCCGTGCCACCCTTGTCCCGCGCGGTCCCGATGCGCGGGCCGGCGTCCACCACGTCATGAATTCGAAGATTCTTGTTGAAAAGACCGGGATCCCCATCAACGCGATAATTCAAGTAAAACAAATGCGGCGGCGCAAACCACTTACCCACGCCACCCACGTTCGCGCCTCTGGCATCCTGCAAATCACTATACCGACGCGATCGAATCCTCTCGAACGTCGCATTCTGGGCGGTGCCCTGCCATCCCATGTAGATGCCATCGAAATCCATATCGGAGAATGTGAGGTTATGGGGAACCGCCACATACTGCGCGGTTTGCGGCGTCGCCGAGGTGACGGTTTGGTTGCCCTTGTAGTTCGCGGATAGCGAGAACGCCATCGGGACGAATCGGTCCGCACCGGCGGCGGGCGGCGCGTACAACCGCATGCCTGTCACCGTCACATTGAACGTATCTCCGGTAACAAAGAACACCGCGCTGGTATTCGTCGGTCCCACCCAATTGGACGCCACATGACCCTGCCTGCTGTCGAAGGTAATAGCCCTGTTGGCGGTGAGCCATTTAGTCAAGGTCAAATCGCTAAAGGCCCCGGCGGGCGGCGCGTTCGCTCCCGAAGCAACGAATTGCCCCGCGTTCTCATAGCCGCCCGTCTTCCAATCCACGGGCAGGCTTGCGTCGTATTCCACGTTCCAGTTGGTCAGCACGATGCCGCTGGAATTCGCCATGACAAAGGCCGGATGCAACACATTGTCCACCGTGAACTTGCCGGCGCCCGTGAATTCCACCGCGGTGCCGCTGTCGATGAAAATGGTACGCGCGATGTCGACGCCAAGATGAAGACGGACCGGACAGTCCACTACAAGGGTGAATGCTCCGTGCCGGGCCGCCGCGAACGCGCGAGCCACACCGTCCGTTTCATCCGACGCTCCGGCGCACGATACCCAGCCGCCGATGGACTTTCGCGCCGCCGCGCGGTTTGCCATCGGCGCGCCGGACGCAGGATTTGCATGAGTCGATGACCACGCATCGAGCAATGCCAGGAGCGTCATTGAAACCAGAAACGAACGTCGCGCGTAATTCATCGTGTACCCTCTGACGGCAGTGCGGTAGGCACGGGTAGAGGGCGACTATGCGGGGCGGCGCATAACTATGTCCAGCGCCCGGCACTGCACTGTGGTCGACGAGGAAAACTCCGATGCGCGCCTATGCAAAAACCGGCGGTGGCATCCTCACAACACGGTATCGCTCAATTTTCGACGACGACGGGAACCACCGTGCTCGACGAACTACCGGGATTTTGGCAATAAAACACATAATCGTAGCTGCCGGCCGAACCCGCCGTTACGAGACGTGAACCTCCGCTCGGCACCGAGCCGTCCCACGCACCGTTGGCCGAACAACTGGTAGCGCCTTTCGCCACCCACTTCAGGGTGGTGGTGTTACCAATTTTTAACTTGGCCGGAGTCGCCTGCAAGGTCATTTCCAATCCCGGTGACGACGCCATCACGATGCGCGAGCTTGTGCCCAGGATCGAAAGGTCCATCGATATCGAATTGCCGGTACCGGCGATCACCGGAATCGGCAACCCCGCGCCCGACCATCGATTGATGACGGTCCGAACATTCTTGAATACTATGTTTTGGTTGGATGCCTCGATGGCGCCCGAAACAGGCATTCGAACCGACAGCGGGGCCGTATCCGTCAACGTCACGTTATCCAACGATACGTCTTTGTAAGGTGGTTGGGGAAAGCGCAAGCCGGAGAACAGATTATTGAGGAACGCCGAATCGTACGTTGCGGTGACGTTCGACACGGTAAGCCCGTTGGAGGATAAAACGTCCATGAAACCGTCCGGTCGATTTGATGTGTAGGTATCCACGCTGCAATCGACGCCACCGATCTTGATGGATTCCGCAAAACCGCTGATCGTGTCCGTGCCACCCTTGTCGCGCGCGGTCCCGATGCGCGGGCCGGCGTCCACCACGTCATGAATTCGAAGATTCTTGTTGAACAGGGCAGGATCTCCGTCAATGTGGTAATTCAAGTAAAAGAGGTGCGGCGGCGCAAACCACTTACCCACCCCTCCCACGTTGCCACCTTTGGCGTCCTGCAAATCGGCGTACCGATGCGATCGAATCTTATCGAAGACCACATTTTGGGCGTTGCCCTGCCATCCCATGTAGATGCCATCGAAATCCATATCGGAGAATGTGAGGTTATGGGGAATGGCCACATACTGAGAGGTTTGCGGCGTCGCCGAAGTGACGGTTTGATTGCCCTTGTAGTTCGCGGATAGCGAGAACGCCATCGGCACGAAACGATCCGCGCCGGCGGCGGGCGGAGCATACAACCGCATGCCCGTCACCGTCACATTGAACGTATCTCCGGTGACAAAGAACACCGCGCTGGTGTTCGACGGCCCAACCCAGATGGAACTGACGTCACCCTGGACCGCCTTGAAATTGACCGCTCGGTTGGCGGCGAGCCACTTGGTCATCGATGTATACGCAAACGCTTCGGCCGGCGGAGCGTTCGCTGTCGAAGCGACCAATTGTCCCGCATTCTGAAAGTTGCCCGTCCTCCAATTCACGGGCAGGCTCGCGTCGTACTCGACGTTCCAGTTGGTCAGCACGATGTCGTTGGAATTCGCGATGGCAAAGGCCGGATGGAACACGTTGTCCACCGTGAACTTGCCGGCGCCGGTGAACGTCACGTTCGTTCCGCTGTCGATGAAGACGGTGCGGGCGACGTCGACACCGATATGAAGGCGTACCGGACAATCCACCATCAGCGTAAATGCCGAGTGCCTGGCCGCCGCAAATGCACGCGCGACACCCTCCGTGTCGTCCGTGGTCCCGTCGCAGCTCACCCAGCCGGCTATCGACTTTTCGACGGTCGGCGGCGCCTGCGCCAACGACCCACCCGCGAGGGTCCCCGTGGTCGTGCCGCCGCCCGTAGTGCCGGTCGTACCGCCACTCGTGGAACCACCCGTGGTGGTACCACCCGTCGTGGAACCAACGGTCGTGGTACTGCCGCCCGACGTGCTTCCGCTCGTCGCGCCGGTGCCCGTCGTATCGCCGCGGCTGATTGCGCCCGACACGCTAGCATCCGAACTTGTCCCGCTGCTGGACCCGCAAGCAGCAAGCAAAATGCTCATCGCCGCAAGGAGACAAACATTTCGCGCACTCGATTCAATTGGCGATTTAATTACGTACTCCAGCTAACACACAAGGCGAAAGACACAGTGTTGGTTGAAGTCGCTTGGCTGCGGTCAATACGGCGTATTGACGGCGCATATGGCGTGATTGTCGAAAACCATCCATGTATCAAGAGGCGCTCCAAATCCATCGATCGAGGGCGATGCTACGTGACGAAAATCAGGCGGCACAGATGTCCCTGATTCGCGACACGCCGCTGTGCCGGCACCATCGCGATGGTGATTTTCTGAAGGGCGCGAAGAAGGAAATTTCCGTTGAATACGTCACACTTTTGAAAACTCGCACGATGAATTTTGGCGACGCGCGTGACGAGCGACCTCGCTGATTTTGAGTGACTCGATTGCGATCGAATATGATGCGGCCCTGCATGGGCACCGCACCGTCGCAGTGCGCTTCGGCGCGCCGTCATACGTTGGAATCGAGATCCTCATCGCAGACGAATGGCCATGCCTGAATTAGGATGATGACCAGCGGGAGACCCCATGAAACTTGCGATCGGCATACTGGCGCTTACGGCATTCTTCCTGTTCGCGGCCGCGCAATTGACCGCCGGATATGCGGGAATCCAGCACGGCATCGGCCCCATGTGGGCTCTCGCCGCCCTACTGTCCGCGGTATTCCTGCGATTCACCCTGCCGATCACGGTTGGTGCATTTTTCGGCGCCATGAGTGTCTGGGGATGGCATTGGGCGCTCGCGCTCATGTTCGCCGCCCCCGGGTTGGTCTTCGCGCTCCCCGGCGTCATTTCGGGCATCTACTCTTTGGCCACCGCGGGAACGGCGAAGCTCACCCGCGCCACTCCGCTTAGCGGGGAATATTGACCAGCCACCTGAGCTGAATATCCGCTCGACAAGCGGTATAGTTTGCGCATGAGCAGCACACCAATTGTCGCACCCGCCGAGGCGGAGCCGCCCGTGCAGAGCGGCACGACGATCGTCAGGATCTTACGCACCGGATTGGACTCGCAGGTCGAAAGAAACGACCGCGTGGCCGTGGAAGCGCCTCTCGAATACCTGCTGCATCATCCGGCGCTTGGGCTCGAACCGGTTTCATTCGGCACAACGATGCGAACCCCCGGTGAAGATGAACACCTGGCGGCGGGCTTGTTGTATGGCGAAGGCATCGTCAACCATCCAGACGACATCGAAGTGATCGAATCGAGCACCCGTCGGCCGAACGTGGTCAATGTGCGCCTCCGACCGGGCGTGCAGATGGAAATTCAGACGGCCACGCGTCGATTTTCCGCGGGCTCGAGTTGTGGCGTCTGCGGTACGACCGGGCTCGATGCGGCGATTGCGCGGGCGGCTGCCACCCGTATCGTGGATACCGGGCCGATTGAGCTGCCTTTGCTGCTGGGGCTGCCTGAGCGGATGCGCGAGGCACAATCCAAGTTTGGCGATACCGGCGGCATTCATGCGGCCGCATTGTTCGATTTCGCCGGGAATCTACGCACGGTGGCTGAAGATGTGGGCCGCCATAACGCGTTCGACAAGCTGGTCGGCGAATGTCTGATGTCGGGCCGACTGCCGCTGCAGGAACACATCATTTTGCTGAGCGGCCGGGCGAGCTTCGAGTTGGTTCAAAAGGCGTTGCGCTCGGGCGTATCCATTCTTGCCGCCATCGGCGCGCCTTCGAGCCTCGCCGTAAACCTGGCGGTCGCCTCGGGCATGACCTTGGTCGGGTTTCTCCGCGAAAAGCACTTCAATGTGTACTCGAGTCCGCAACGAATCCGGATCCGACACGTCGGCACATAGATGCACCCGGACAGTCCGATCGCCGGTGTTGCAAAGCCGACGGCGTATCGCGAATTGAAGGCGCAATTGACCGCCCTTTTCGCCGATGAGCGGGACGGGCTCGCCAATGCCGCGAACGCGGCGGCGGTCCTGTACCACGGACTGCCCGACCTGAACTGGGCCGGTTTCTATTTCTTACGTTCGGGCGAACTCGTGCTGGGGCCGTTTCAGGGGAAGGTCGCCTGTGTGCGAATCGCGCTCGGATCGGGCGTCTGCGGCACCGCCGCGGAGCGCCGTGATGCCGTCATCGTCCCGGACGTGCATGCGTTTCCCGGCCATATCGCATGCGATGCGAATTCGCGTTCGGAGATCGTCATTCCCTTGGTTCAACATGGGCGGTTGCTGGGAGTGCTGGATCTCGACAGCCCGTCGGTCGCCCGGTTCGATGACGAGGACCGCATCGGCCTTTGCGCCATCGTGGCGGCGCTGCTCGAATCATCCGAGTTTAGCCGCTGCGTCGACTAGCTGCGTTCATGCGCGCGCCGCTTCGCATCGGCCTGCGCCTGCCTCCACCAAGGAAGCGCCTCTTCCATCACCAGCACCCTGCCCGCCGCCGCCGCCGGTTGGTAACCCGGCAGGTGTGCCAGTATCTCCTTCCAGCCCTTACCGGCCAACGCGGCACACAGACGCTGCACAGCAGCATGAGCAATGTTCCCCTTGAGACAAGCGAGAAAATAGTCCTCCTCCACCAGCGCCGTGAAATGCAGGCCAAACTCCAAGGCGGCGGCTTCGACCCCGACGCCCGCGTCAGCGACTCCGCTTGCCACGCACAAGGCGACGGCGACATGAGTCTGCTCCGTATGTCCCACATAGCCCGACAAGGCGCCAGGATCAATTGAGTGCTCGTGGAGCAGGTGATCCACCAGCATCCGAGTACCGGATCCCTGCTGCCGATTCACGAAACGCAGTCCATGCCTCACGACATCCGGAAGAGTGCGCGCAAGGGCGGCGTGCTCCCGTCGCACCATCAGTCCTTGCGTGCGCTTGGAGCAACCGATCAAGTTGTGCAAGCCCGGCCTGAGAAACGGCTTGAGCGCCTTCGCGAACACGGGAGCGGCCCCCCGCAACGCCGGCACGTGAAAACCGGCCACGAGGCACTGGCGGTCGTTCAGCGCCCGGAGGGCGTCAACGCTTCCTTGAAACCCGATATCAAGGTGCAAGTCCGCGCTCCCGGCCACGTGTTTTTGAAGCAAGGGAAGCGCAATGTCATGGCTGGCGCGCACCGTCAACAACTGATGGCGCTGGTCGCGCGCATCGCTGAGGACGCGGGCGAGATCGGTGCGCAGGGCCTCGATGTGCGGCTGCATCCGCGTGCGCGCGCGACGTTCGGCCCATAGCAGCCTTTGCGCGAACTGCGTCGGGCGGGCTCGTTGCCCCTGTGACCATAGGACGAGCGGCTCGCCCAGTGTTTGTTCCCACTTTCTGAGCGATCCCCATACGTAGCGGTACGAACAGCCCAATGCCTGTGCTGCATGGCGGATCGAGCCGCTCTCGATCAGCGCGGCCAATAATTCGAACAATGGGTTGCCCAGCGACGCCCCGAGCTGCTCTCCGGGTTCGAAGGCGTATCTCAAGTGCAGGCCAAGATCCGCCGGATCGCCGGCCGCCGGATCACCGGCCGGCCCGTTCGACGTGCTTCGGTTGTTACGCGCGGACATATGCGTGCAAGTCCTTCCTCGAAAAGTCAATTCAAAATACAGCATAGACTCCCGCCGTTGCGGGTTGTTCCCGAATGCACAGTATGCGGACACCACTACCGTTTTTAGCTATTTCTCAAGAGTTTCAGGTAGATTTATCGGATGGAGATGACTTTTATCGATGTACCCATACGGTACAGGCCCGCCCATGGCTGACACAACGGACCAATCTGCGCAGACGATCGAGGCGCGGGATTGGAGAAAATTCCGCCGCGGCTGCCTATATTTTTTCCTGGCCTCGACCCTGGTTTGGATAGGTCTCGAATCCATTTATGTGAGGTTCCCGTACCTGCAACCGGGCAGCAACATCATCAGCAACGCAAAGCGGTCATGGTCGCTGACACATCCCTTGTTCGACGACGACGCGAGGATTCGAGTCCTTGTGTTCGGCAACAGCAAGACGCTCGCGTCCTTCAACCCGGCGCTCTTCGATGAGCGTGTCGGAGCAGCCGGAGTATCCGGAAAGGTGCAGAGCTTCAACGAGGCGCTTCCGGGAGAACGCCGCTTCGTCGTTTACCTGGACCAGCTGCTTTCGGCCGGCGCACGGCCCACTCACGTGCTGATTCAGTTCCCTCCCATACCCGCGGATCACGAGCTGACCTGGAGCGAGTGGCTGAGGCACGATAAGATGATCGTCGATACCCTGTTTCCCTTTCGCACCATGCCGCGCGATTTTACGCTGTTCGTCTTCGCATCCATCGGCCATGGGGGCATATCCGGGTTCTACCGTGAAAGCGCGCAAGAGGCGCAGCAGATGGTGCTTAACCGAGGCTACTACTTCCTCAAGGGCCAGAGCCACTTCGCGGGTGACAGGCTGCCGGACGACTACAGTCTGCCCACCGATACGCCCACCAAGCCCGGGACTCGGCCCATCGATGCGACATTGCCGCCCTTCGTGCGGCTCGCCAACCTGGCAAAACGCTATAAATTCAAGGTTGTCATGTTCCCCCCCGCCTACCGCATCGGAGAACTCGCACCAGCCCCGCCCCGGGATCCCCTCGAAGAAACCCTACCCGGGCTGCCGGAATTCGTCGTCCTCGGCGACGATTACTGGTTGATGCCGCCACGATTGTTTTCAGACGCGGTGCACCCCAACGTCGAAGGCGCCAACGTCTACACCACGCGGCTGGCGGAACTCGTGGCGCCTCTATTGAAGAGGGACGAGAACTGACTTGCTGTTCAACTCCTTCGAATACGTCGTCTTCTTTGCGATCACGCTCGCGCTCTACTTCCGCCTGCGGCTGAAGGCTCGTTGGCCGATTCTACTGATTGCCAGCTACATCTTCTACATGGGATGGCAGCCGCTTTTCGTACTCCTGTTGATGTTCAGCACTCTGGTCGACTATACCGGTGGCCTCGTCATCGATACCGCGACGCGCCAATCCCTGCGCAAGCTTGCGCTTTGCATGAGCGTCGGAACCAACCTCGCGCTCCTCGGGACCTTCAAATATTACAATTTCTTCGTGCACAACGTGTCCACCGTTGGTCACGCTTTCGGCTACGACCTCCAATTCGTCTATATCAACGTCATCCTGCCGGTCGGCATTTCGTTCTACACCTTCCAGTCTCTCTCGTACACGTTCGACGTGTATGCGCGGAAGCTTCCCGCGCAACGAAACTTCCTTCGCTATGCGCTCTATGTCGCATTCTTTCCCCAACTGGAAGCGGGTCCGATCGAGCGGGCCGCCCGGCTCGTCCCGCAACTGCAAACCGACAAGAGCGCCAACCCGGCGCGATTTCGGTCCGGGCTGTGGTTGATCGGCTATGGGCTGTTCAAGAAGATGTGCATATCCGACATCGTCGCCCCGGCGGTTCAAGCGGTGTATGCGCAACCGCGAGGATTCTCGGGCTCGTATCTGTTGATCGCGAGCTTCCTGTTCGCGATTCAGATCTACTGCGATTTCTCGGGTTATTCGGACATCGCAATTGGTTGCGCGCGCATGCTGGGATTCGACTTGATGATCAATTTCCGCCAGCCGTACTTTTCGCGGAGCCTGACCGAATTCTGGCGCCGCTGGCACATCTCATTGTCCACCTGGTTCCGCGATTACCTCTATTTCCCGCTGGGAGGAAACAAAGGCAGTTTGCTGCTGGGCCTGCGAAACGTCATGATCGTCTTCCTCTTGAGCGGCGTATGGCATGGTGCGGCCTGGACCTTCATCATATGGGGCGGGTTGCACGGATTCGTCCTGTGCATCGAGCGGGTGGGGAGCAGCACGTTCAGGTACTTCCGCCCGGGAAACCCCGAAGCTTTGTCGGATCACCCTGGTGTCCTGCGGCGAATTGCCGGTCTCGCCTGGACCAACGCCATCGTGCTTGCGGGTTGGGTGTTCTTTCGCGCCCAGTCGCTCAGGGACGCAAACTACATCCTCACGCACTTCGCCAAGCTCGGCCGCGTGAGCTACAGCGTGTTCAAAGTCATCGGATTCGCATCCTTCGAAATCCTCCTGACGCTGTTTCATCTCGCCGTTCTATTCGTCGTCGACTACATGATCTTGGCGAGGCAGGAGACGCTGCGCAAACTCGGGACCAATCGCGTTCTCGCGATCGGCATTGCCGTGGCGTTGTTCTACGACATCATCATGTTCGGCGTATTCGAAAAGAAAGACTTCATCTACTTCCAGTTTTGACGCGTTGGCCGCCGCACGGCACACCCGCAACTATCGCCACGGGCTGCAAAATGTGAGCCGCCCGGGCCCGGCGCGACGCGCGACGGAGAACACGCCGATATCGATCCCATAGATCATCGAGAGCGTGGCATCCGTGATGATGTCGGATGCCGGACCCGTCAGGAGGGAACCATCCGGCTTCATCAACACGACACGTCCTGGATACAGGAATGCATGGTTTGGGTCATGGGTGGTCATGACCATCGATCGGCCCTGGATGGCAAGGGCGCCGATGGTCTTCAAGCAAAGAACCTGGTTTCTCATATCGAGGTGCGAGGTGGGCTCATCCAGAAGAATGACGTCGGGCTGCTGAACCAGCGTGCGCGACAGCAACACCAACTGACGTTCTCCTCCGCTCAACTCCGTATAAGGTCTGTTTTTAAGATGGCGAATACCCACACTATCGAGCGCTTCCTCGGCCAACGCCGTATCCCGCGGCGTTGGCATCCCGAAAATGCCCATGTGAGGAGTCCGGCCCATGCTCGCCACATCGAGGACGGTAAAGGGAAAGGTCGGCGTGTGCCCCTGAAA
>JAXDQI010000322.1:0-10220 GCA_034667965.1 Gammaproteobacteria bacterium | reverse complement strand
TATTCGTTCACATGACGGGAATGAGCGACTTCGCCTGGCGGGCAGCAGCCGACTCCGGCGCGCGAATCTCGCTCTCGGTTCCAATCGAAATGTGCATGCGCCATGGAATGCCTCCGATTGCCAAGGCACTGCAGCACGGCATGCAACCCTCGCTGTCGAGCGACGTCGAGTGCACCATGACTGCGGACTTCTTCACGTTGATGCGCTCTGTCCTGACCCTGCAACGGGCGCTGGTAAACGAAGCGGCATTGGCCGGCGCTGATGATTTGCCGGAGCTGTTGACCTGTCGCGACGTTCTCCGTTTTGCGACGGTCGAGGGCGCAAAGACCCTCCGGCTCGATAAAAAGGTCGGTTCGCTCTCCCCGGGTATGGAGGCGGATCTCATCTTGCTCGATGCGACAGCCATCAACGTTGCACCCCTGAATCATGTTCCCGGAGCGGTGGTCACACTCATGGAGCGCAGCAACGTCGATACCGTCATCGTCGCCGGTAAAATCCGCAAGTGGAACGGCGCTATGCTGGATATGGACTTGCGCAAGCTCAGGGGCGAACTGGAGGCGAGTCGCGACTACCTCTTCGATGCTGCAAAGGTCGACAAGGATCTCTTCAGAATCTGAGGCACATCGACTGAGCGCCGACTGCCCGGGTACACAACCCTTTCATCAGATTTTCTGGAGACCAAATCGCCGCACTTTCGACAGCAAATCACGATTACCGGGCAGCGACGCCACGAGAGACCTGGCGTATTGGGCGGTCTCGTTCATTTTTTCACGTGCCCGGTTTCGGTCACAGTCGTTCAGCAACCAAGGTGCCGGGTGAGTCTGATATCCCATCCCGTAGAGGATGTATTGGTAGCTCGCCGCCGAGAACACCTCTTCCCGATGTGAGAAGTCCTCATGCCACGGACAATGGTGCCGCCAGAATTCCAGGCATTCGCGCAGGCTCTCCGGAATCGATTCGCGATCTCGATTTTCGATCCAGAATCGAGAATCGGTCCGTCGACTCAGCACGTAGTGCAACTTGAGGAAATCGACAATGCGCTCCCAGCGGTAGCAATACGTGTCATTGAACAATCGCGCAGCCTGGTGCATGCCGCCGCGGCAACCCGGCAGCAGGTTTGCAATCGACTTCGCCGATAATTCGATCATGACGATGGCCGACGCCTCGAGAGGTTCGAGGAAGCCGGCGGAAAGTCCCACTGCGACGCAGTTACGAGTCCAGAACTCCCGGCGATATCCCGAATTGATGTCAATTTTTCGAAAGCTCAAATCCCTCGACAGATCACCTCGCGCGCCGAGGTAATTCTTCAGTTCCTCGAGCGCCCCTTCATCCGACATGTAGCCGCTGGAAAATACATATCCTACGCCGCGGCGGGACGTCAGTCCGATGTCCCACACCCAGCCCGAAGACTGCGCGGTGGCCATGGTCACCGAGGTGATCGCGGCGTCATCGGTCGGGTACGGAATCTGGACCGCCCACGCCTTGTCGATGAAGAGCACATCTTTTTTTGAAAGAAACGGAACTCCAAAGTGCTTGCCAATCAGCAACGAGGAGAATCCGCTGCAATCGATGAAGAGGTCCGCGCTGAGCACCTCGCCGGACTTCGTCACCAGGTGCGAAATGTCACCGGTGTCCTTGGACTCGACCCTCACGATCTCGTCGTACCTGTGACTGACACCGAGCTTGTCGATGCAGTGCTTCTGGAGAAAAGGCCCGAATTTCCCGGCATCCAAGTGGTAGGCGTAGTTCGCCAAGCCCGTGAACTCGGGTGTCGTAATCTGCTTGGGCGCCAACGCTCGGCCGCAGACGCCCGTCTGAAAGCACATGCCGGCCGCGAAACTGTGGCCCTGCGGATCCTCCAGCCAGTAAGGAGCAAGGTTACTTTCTTCGTAGCCGACCGGTAGCGTGAATGGATGGTAGTAAGCATCCGTATCGCTGCCGTCCACCCATTTGACGAATTGCGATCCTTGCTTGAAAGACGCATCGCACTCACGCAGGAAATCGGTTTCGGTGACGCCGATCTGCTTCAAGGTGCCACGAATCGTCGGCCAGGTGCCTTCGCCGACGCCAATCGGCGGCTGCTGCCGCGATTCGATGAGAGTGACTGAAATGCCATCTTCGCCTCGTCGCGGATAACGCGACGCCAGCACGCCCGCGGTAATCCAACCGGCGGTGCCTCCACCAACGACAAGGATTTTGCGAATCGGCTGCGGCTCAGCCTGGGGCGTCACTTCCGATCCTCGTCGGGACGCGCCGTGGTCACGCCGGCGAGCAGCCGATTCTTGCGGGCGACAAGAGTGGACAGGTGCGCGAGCGATGCCATCTGAAAGTACATCCATTCGAGAAACTCGCGATCGCGCAATTCCGCCAATTGCGCCGCAGGCAGCGCCTTCAGGGCGGCGGCGGCAATCCAGTAAAGTCCCTGCAACTTGGTCTCTCTGCCATTGACGAACTCGATATCGACACGCACAGGTTCGATGAGGTCGAGTTCGGCCAGCCGACCGGTGAACGCATAGGCTTCCGTCGATCCGCTCACCAGCGCCGAGAGCATCGAAGTGATATTTTGCAGGAATTTTGAGGGCTGGCCATCGTCGAGAAATAAGCGCTCACCCTCCTGCGCTTGAATGTGAGGGCTGTTCAGGTCAAACGCCACATCCAGTCCAGCCCGCTTGCCTTCACCACCTTCGCTGGGCCGGGGAATCAGCGAGAAGGGCTGCCGTTGAATCTGCAGGGGCACGTATGCCGCGTCCCACCGGTCATCCAACAGGAACAGGTTTTCTCGGCTATCAAAGCCCAGCAAGGCGGTCGGCTCGAACTGGCCCGTGTCTGCGCTCTTCGTAAAGAAGATCGGGTAATGCGCGACGAGCCGCTGAAACTCTCGGGGGATCACGCTCACGGCATTGACCGCCGCGTACCCGGTGGACGCGGGCGGAGTCGCAATGCGTACATTGCGGTGAGTTTGACTGTTGAGAGCCACCAGATTGACCACGATCGCCTCCTTCCCCCGACCCTAGGTAGGGCTACAATAGCAACCATTACCCCACCGCGAGTGCTGCGATTATGCGCGAACCCCAACCGGCGGAGGAGTGGCATGATGTCGATGCCGATCTGTTTGAGAAAACCATCAAGACGCGTGGCCGGCCGGCGATTATACGAGGCCTCGTGCGGGACTGGCCCGCCACCCGAGCCGGCCGCCAATCGCCGCAGTCGCTCAGCGCCTATCTCAAGACCTTCTATAGCGGTCATCCGGCGCCGTTGTTCGAGGGACCGGCGTCCATCAGTGGACGATTCTTCTACAACGAGGCGTTGGACGGTTTCAATTTCGAGTCCAAACGCGCGTCGCTCAGCGATGTGCTCGACCGGCTTTGCCATGGTTTGGGGGATCAGTCCTCGCCTGCCTTGTACTCGGGTTCCGTGTCGCTTCCGATTTACCTTCCGGGTTTTTCAAAGGCCAATCATGTCCGCAGCTTGATCACCTCCGACTCGGTGCTCGAATCGATCTGGATAGGGAATCGCACGTGCATCGCACCGCATTTCGACAATACCGAGAACCTGGCCTGCGCCGTGGGCGGGCGCCGCCGCTTCACGATGTTTCCGCCGGATCAGATCAGCAACCTTTATGTCGGCCCGCTCGATCTGACCCCGGCGGGCCAGCCGGTCAGCCTGGTCGATGTCCGCAATCCGGATCTCACCCGCTTTCCCCGGTTTGCAGAGGCGCTCGAGAGGGCCGAAGTCGCCGAGCTTTCGCCGGGCGACGCCGTGTACATTCCCGCTCTGTGGTGGCACAACGTCGAGGCGCTCGAGCACTTCAATGTGCTCGTCAACTACTGGTGGCGGGACGTTCCCGACTATTTCGAGTCGCCGTCGATGAGCCTCCTGCATTGCCTTCTGACCGTGAAGAGCCTGCCGCCGGAGCAGCGTCGCAACTGGAAAGCGCTGTTCGACTACCTGATCTTCCAATCCGACGGCCCCGCCCTCGAGCATCTGCCCCCTCGGGTGCAAGGTCTCTTTGGAGACCTGACCCAGGTCAAGGCGGATCGCATCCGGTCGATGTTGCTCAAGAACCTATCACGCAAGTTCACCTAGAGCGCCGCGCGAAAGCCGACCTGGTATCGGGCGAACCCCTCGGAGGCTGAAATAAACTGCTCGCTGTAGCGGCCGTACTGGCGCTGCGACGCCGACGTCAGATTGATGGCGTCGAAGAAAACAGAGAAATGCTTGCTGAAGTCGTAGCTTGCACTCATGTCCAGCTGGCCATACGCCGCCGTGTATACCGGCTCGTTCGCCTGTTGTATTTGGGCTAATGCGGACAGGAATGAGCCGCGATGGCTGTACGCCACGCGTGTCTGGAACCCGTACTTCTCGAAGAAGCCCACGACGTTGTAGGAGCGGCTCAGGCCCGGCAGCGCGAACTGAGAGCCGATCACCAGCGGGTTGAAGGAGGCGCCGCCGCTCGGGATGGACCAGTTTGCCTGTATGCCGAAGCCGCTGCTACCGAACAGCTGCTGCACCGAGAATTCGAATCCATGGATTTGCGTCCTGTTGGCGTTTGACGGCGCGGTGATATCCCAAATCACCAGAGGGTCCCCCGGCTGCCCGGGGAATGTAAGTTGCCCCGGATGGTCCGCCAGCATCTGCGCGAATATGGTCTGCGCCGACACCGGCTTACCGGCAGCCTGCAGCTCGGCAATGGCCTTGTTGGCCACCGCTCCCGCATTCGGGTCCGTAATGCCGAATAGCGGCCCCTGGGTCGTCGTCTGGGTCAGGAAATTGGTGACGTGCTTCGTGAACCAATTGGCCGACACGTAACTTCCCTCGGCGTAGTACCACTCCGCTGCGAGGTCGAAGTTGTTGGACTCGTACGGCAGCAAGCCCGGGTTGCCGGCGGTGGCCGTGCGTGAGCCCGGCTTCGGTGCGTTGGTAACCGACGTCGTGCCGATCATCTGGGTCAGATCGGACCGGCTGATCGTCTTGCTATAGGAGGCGCGCAGCAACACATCCGGCAACACCTGCAGACTGGTGTCCAGACTGGGCAGAAACTCGGAATAGGTGCTTCGGATGTCGCTGTACGTGGCGTTGGAGGCATAGTTCGTACTGAATTCGGTCGGATTGTTCCATTGGATCGACGTGGGAACCCTTTGCAGGCTTTGGGCGGTCACGGTGCTCTTCTCGTACCGCAATCCGGCCAGGGCCCGGAATCTCATGCCGTCGAAGGTTGTGTCGAAATCCATCTGCACAAACGGCGCCGGCGTCTCCTCTTTGATGTGATCATCATTGGTCGGCGATTTCCCTTGGGCGAAGGTATACGGAGGGAAGCTGCCATCCCCGGGCGCTCCGCCGGGTTGCGTCGCCGCGATGGCGCTGGCCAAGCTGAAAGAATAGAAATACGGAACGAGGTTGCCGCAGCCGCCGCCCGAAAACGATTTGAGAATGCTGCAAGTCGACACTTTCGTGAACGCGCTCCCCGGTATCATGCCGACGTAAGCGGGATTGTAATAACCCCAGGGAAAGTTGCCGCTGGTGAATGACTCGGCCTGCGTGGTCGACCGCTTCAGATCGACTCCGGCCTTGATGCTCTTCAGGCCGCTATCGGAGGTGTTCTTCCACGTTGCATCGAGGCGCAGCTCGTCGATCGTCGACCTGAAGATAGTGTCGTTGGCCTGGCCGAACAGCGGATCGATCGTCGAGGTGCCGAGGTTACTCGTCGTGTAGGGCGCCACGTAGGTCCAAGAGGTGGTCGGAATCGTTCCGTTGCCCAACGCAAAATACTTGTTGAGCGACAACTGTGGGTTTTGACCCACGATACCGAAGTTATTGTTGCCCAAAGCCCCGCCGCCCGAATCGGCGGTGGAATGGTGGCCGTCGAATTCGACCGCGATATTGTCGGAAGCCTGCCATTTTAGGTTCAGGCCGGCTGACCCGTTCTGGTTCATGAACTCATCGGCTGCCGAAAAATACGACAGGTCGCTGCCGGTATCGACCAGGTTGGTGACCGTTCCATGGGAATTGATGGTGGCGCTCGTGGGGTTGGGACCGTAATCGAACCAGGCGCCGAAGGTGTGCTTATTGACCATGTCCTTGAAAAAGGTGTAGGTATAGTCCGCCGTCGCGACCAGCGAGTCGACCGGCCGGAATTGCAGCACAGCCTGGCCGTTGACTCGGGTGCGCTCGTGATCGATGACACCCCAGCCTTCATTGCGCGGCGCCCAATTGTGGCCGCCGGGATTCGTGTTGGCGCTGGTCACGCGCGGATCGCCGGCCGCAAACTGGTCCTCGAGCCAGCCGTCGATGTTCGCGTTTTGCTCCTGGCTATTGCGCTTTGAATAGGAACCGTTGACGAGGAAGCCCACGCGCTCGTCGAAGAAGGTGTCGCTGAACAGGCCCGAAAATTCCGGCGTGATTTTATTGCCGACTTTGCTGGACGTATCGTCGGTGGCCTTGGCCTGAAACGTCGCACGCAGCGAATGAAAGTCGAAGGGGCGCGCCGTGGTGATGTTGATGGTCGAGCCGATGCCGCCGCTCGGCACATCGGCGCGTCCAGTCTTATACACGGTGATGCCGGCAATGCCGTCGGCGGAGAGATTCTCGAAATCGAAGGAACGCGTCGTCGCCGGGCTCGGAATGCCGCCGTTGTTGCCCGGGATGACGTTTCCCGGCATCGAGCGGCCATTCAAGGTTACCAAATTGAATTCCGGACCGAAGCCGCGCACCGTCACCTTCGAGCCTTCATTGTTCATGCGGTCGATGGTCACGCCGGGAATGCGCTGAATGGATTCGGCCAGGTTCGTGTCGGGGAATTTACCGATGTCTTCGGCGGTAATCGCATCGACGACGCCCGGCGACTCCCGCTTGATCATCTCCGATGTCATGAGCGACTGACGCAATCCCGTGACCACGATCTCGTCGAGACCGTCCGCCGGCCCCACATTGGAGTCGGCCATCGCTCCCGAGCAGTACATCGCTATCAGTACGGCCAGAGGCTTCATTTGAGCGGGTGACAACGGATGTTGCGGCTTTTTCGAGGCGCACGAACGGCTGGCTTTCTTCAAGGCACTCCCCCTCCCGATTCCCGGGACCATGCTTATTCTGTGTCGACGTCCGGCGTCGATTCTCCGCAAGCGGTTTCTGAAACCGGTTGCAGGCTTGATTCTGCCGCTGCCAATTTAAAAATGCAAGAGGGACCAAACGCCTTAAACCATGTACCTTTGAGAGCAGCCGGGGTACCCTGCCCTTGACAGCGGCTGCTCCATGCAAGCAGCATTCCTGAAACCGCTTGCAGAATACGGGCGTCAGACTCGTTCAAGGTCGGGAGGGGGATATGAGTGGCGGGACCATTAGGAAGAGCGCAGTCGCCGAAGTCCTGCGTGCCGGGGCACGCACGCGTATGACGGGCGGCGAATTCAATATTGTCCGCATCGCATCGACGGTGGCGCTGGGCGGCTTTCTGGTCGGGTTCGATGCTGCCGTCATTTCCGGCGCGGTGCCCTTCGTTCGCGACTATTTCGGTCTCGGCGGCGCCGCCGGCAGCCTCAAACTCGGCTGGGCTGTGAGTTGTCTCGGGTGGGGCGCGATGGCCGGAAACCTTGCGGCGGGACGCTTGAGCGACCGCTTTGGGCGCAGAAGCGTGCTGCTGCTGACGGCGGTGCTGTTTCTCGCGTCCTCCTTGACCGCGGCGCTATCCACTCGCTTTGCGGTGTTCGTCGCGGCGCGAATCTGCGGTGGCCTTGGAGTCGGCGCGGCGATACTCACGGCTCCCGTGTACATCGCAGAGATCGCGCCGGCCCGCAGCCGCGGAAGTCTGGTCTCTCTGAATCAGTTGATGATCGTCATCGGCATCTCGGTCTCGTTCTTCTCCAATTATTTTCTGCTGTCGCTGGGCGCGGACAGCTGGCGATGGATGCTGGGCGTCCAGGCCGTACCCGCCGGACTATATTTTTTGCTGCTCACCTTGGTGCCCGAAAGCCCGAGATGGCTCCTGAGCAAAGGCCGCGACGCGAGCGCGCGGGCCGCGCTTTTCGCGGTCCAGGGCTCCGCCGCCTATCATCGGGAACTTGAAATCATCAAGGCGACCCTGGTCGAGAAATCGCGGCATTTTGGCATCCGCGTGTTGCTTACCGGGCGACTCAAGCGCGTCATGATATTCGGTCTTGGCATCGCGTTCTTCCAACAGGCCACCGGCATCAACGCAATCTTCTATTACCTGCCCACCATCTTTGCCCAGTCCGGCGGCGAACTCTCAACGTCCTTCGCTCAGTCGGTGCTCGTGGGACTCGTCAACGTCGGCATGACGCTCGTGGCCATCTGGTTGATCGATCGGCTGGGCCGCAGGCCGCTTCTGAGCATCGGTCTCACCGGCATGACCTTGTCTCTGCTGACGATTTGCTGGGCGTTCCACGCAACCCATGCGTCGCTCGGGGTCGGCTCCCCGGTCAGCCATGAAAAGCTGGTGTTGATCGCCATCATCGCCTACGTCGGCTCCTTCGCGATCTCCTTGGGACCCGTGATGTGGGTGCTGTTGTCCGAGATATTTCCGAATGAAGAGCGGGCCTCGGCGATTTCAATCGTCGGATTTTGGAACTCCCTGGTCAGCGCCAGCGTGACACTGCTCTTTCCCACGGAGCTCGCGGCTTGGGGTCCCGCGGGCACGTTTCTAGCATACGGACTGCTCGCCGCCGCCGGCCTCCTGTTCGTCATCTTGCTGGCGCCGGAGACCAAGGGCAAGACGCTCGAGGAATTGGCAGGGACTCTCACGCAGCCGAAGCCGGCACAGCCGAAGCAGGCGCCAGGGTCATGAACACGGACGAGCGGCACATCGATGAATACGACTTTTGGCAAGCACCCAGACGGCGGATGGTGAGATGAAATCAAAGTTTCCTTCGGCACCGACTCCCGGCAAGAGCGGCCCCCGGCCGCGCCAGTCGGCCACGCTCAGGATGGTTGCCCGGGAGGCGGGTGTCTCCGCGAGCACCGTATCGCGGATCATCAACGGCACAGTCAATGTGAGCAATGGCCTCAAGCATGCGGTCGAGGCGGCCATCGTAAAGTTCGACTTCAGACCGAACGCCGCGGCGCGTGGACTCGCCCTCGGCAAGACGTTGACCATAGGCGTGGTTGCGCAGGCGATCGACAGCCCGTTCTATGGTGAGGGACTGAGAGGAATCGAGGCCTGTCTCCGGCAGCGCGGATACGCGCCGCTGTTCATGAGCGGCAACTGGCACGAAGAGGACGAGGAGCGGTGCATGCGGGAGTTTGTGGCGCGCGGCGTCGATGGGATCATCGTTTTCGCCGGGCGCCTCAGCGATGCAAGGCTGAAGAGTTACGCCAAGGAAGTGTCGATCGTGGTCACGGGCCGCCGTCTGCGGGCGCCAGGATTGTTCAGCCTGCAGATCGACGATCGCCATGGCGCGATCCTCGCCGTGCAGCACTTGATCGAGATTGGGCACCGCAGGATTGCCTTCATCGCCGGATCCGAAAATCATCCGGATGCGGTCGAAAGGTTCGAGGGATACAAGAAGGCGCTCGAGCGCTCCGGAATTCACTTCGATCCCAGGCTCGTCGGCGTCGGCGATTGGCACGAGGAAGGCGGCTTGCGGGCAACGCTCGAACTGCTCGGCTCGAAGGCGAAGTTCACCGCGCTTTTTTGCGTGAACGACCAAACGGCCTATGGCGCCTGCCTCGCGCTTTACCGCAAAGGGCTCTCGGTGCCCGGCGATGTGTCGGTGATCGGATTCGACGACCTGCCTTCATCCGCATACCGGCTTCCGCCGCTGACCAGCGTACGACAATCGATCGGCGAGCTCGGCGATCGATCCGCGCAGGCGATTCTTCAGCTCACGGCCGGACGCCGCCCGCGCATCGATCCTCCACCCGTCGAGCTCGTCATCCGTGAGTCGACGAATCGAAGCGGACCGTCAAATAAATGAAGAACCTTGAATCTCTCGATGCACTCTCCAAGCGCTTCCCAACGAGTTTCGTATGGGGAGTTGCCAGTAGCGCCTTTCAGATCGAGGGTGCCTCGACCGCCGGCGGCAAGGGAGCTTCGATATGGGATGAGTTCTGCCGTCTTCCCGGCACCATCGCGGATGGTTCCGACGGAGACATCGCGTGCGATCATTACAACCGACTCGAGTCGGATCTTGACTTGATCGCGGGGCTCGGCGTGGGAGCGTACCGATTCTCGATCTCATGGCCGCGAATTCAGCCAACGGGATCCGGTGAGG
>JAXDQI010000321.1:0-13164 GCA_034667965.1 Gammaproteobacteria bacterium | reverse complement strand
ATCGTCGCGCGCACATTCTCGGTTGCGCTAAAGCACATGTCGAGAGCTCAGGTCGTCGCCGTCGACCAGTTCGCTGAGAAGTATCGTATGTCGGTTCAATCGACGTATTTGCCGTTCGACTATCCCCAATACAGCTCGGCTGACTTTCGAGCATCGACGATGCGTCCGCTGTTCGAATACGGGGCGCGATGCGCACAGAACGGACGTTTGTGGACCACCCTAGACGAAACAATGGACACAGTCGCGAGGGCCGTACCGGCCTCGAAGCGAGTCCCGGTGGATCAGAAAGTAGAGTGCCCGTTGAGGAACGTCCCGTTCACAGCTGGAGATAGGCAATGAACGAGAGCCGCGAGGTTGGCAACGGCATGAGCGCCACGCAAGCGACCGGATGGCTGCGCGATCACAGTAGCCGCATCATGACCATGGGAATCATCCTGGCGCTGTTGTATCTTGCGCGATCCGTACTGATACCGCTCGCGCTCGCCATCATGCTGAGCTTGTTGGTGGCACCGCTAATTCGGGCGCTGCGGCGACTACGAATCGGCAAAGCCTCTTCAGTGCTCGTTGCGGTTGCGGCGCTGACGGTGTTATGCGTGGGGGTTGCAGCCGCGCTTGGCACGCAAATCCTTCACATCGCCGAGAGCCTTCCTCAGTATGAATCGAATGTACAACGCAAGCTCAAGACCCTTGAGGAAGTAGCCGTCGGCCCGATACTAAGACTCACTAACGAAACGAGTCGCCTTACCGGGATCCACCAATCCGCACAGGTGCCCCCTGTCTCGGCCCTTGATGTCGAGCGCTCGCCGCCAGGAGCGGCGCCGGGGGTTGCGGTGCTCCCGCCACCGGAATTCGAGTCCCGCCCGCTGCGTCTTTTATGGAAGCTTCTGACAACCGTATGGCACCCAGTCCAATTCGCAGGCATCGTGCTTCTCGTCCTCATCTTCGTGTTACTCGAGTACGAATCTCTGCGCGACCGCTTTATCCGCATCGCCGGCGCGACCGATATACGCACGGCCACTCTCGCGCTCAACGACGCCGGCGACCGACTCTCCCGATATTTTGTTTCGCAGTTCGCGGTCAACCTCGCTTTCGGGCTGGCCATCTGGATGAGCTTGAGTGCGCTTCGCCTCCCGCAGGCCCTGCTTTGCGGAATTCTGGCAGGCGTGATGCGCTTCGTACCCTACGTCGGTGTGGCAATAGCTGCGCTCTTTGCCGCCGTCTTTGCTCTCGCCGTCGATCCAGGATGGTCTTTGGCGCTGAGCGGCTTGGGTGTGTTCATCTTGCTCGACATCATCGTGGGACAGTTGGTGGAACCACACCTTTATGGTCACGCCACGGGGCTGTCGCCGCTCTCGGTAGTGGTGGGAGCAATATTCTGGAGCTGGCTCTGGGGTCCGGTCGGGCTGATCCTGTCCACGCCAATCACCGTGTGCCTGCTAGTTGCGGGGCGTCACATGAAGGGGCTTGGCGTCCTCGAGTTGCTATTGGGCAATGCGACGCCGCTGACATTGCCGCAGAAGTTTGACCAACAGGCGGCGTTTTCCGGAGACCCCCACGAGATCATCGCCGATGCGCAGAGGCTATGAGCAGGAAGTCATCGCGTTGGTGCTGCGCGGTTCTATCTTGCTGATTGTGTTGGTGGTGAGAGAGGGACTCGAACACTCGACCTCGGCATTATGAGTGCTATTTCGCCATTTTTCTGGGCGGCTGATTTTCGCAACCCGTTGATTTCATAGGATCGTGCAATCCAGCATTGTCCCCGCTTTCCCGGGTTGCCGCACAAAAACCGGCACACTAAATTCGCCCCGTACTTATGCCGCCAATGCCTTCAATACGGCTTGAGGGTTATTCTTGATTGCCCTCAAGAGAGCCTGCGCGGGACCCGTCGGTTCTCGCCGTCCCTGCTCCCAGTTGCGCAGCGTTCCAACGTCCACGTGAAGAAGCTTCGCGAATTTTGGCTGGCTCAAGCCGGTAATGGCGCGAATCTCCTTCACCTTCGCGGCATCCACATAGAACTCACGCGAAGGTGCCCGCACGCCGCGCACGATCTCGTCCATCTGTCCCATGCTTTCTACCAGTCGCTTGAAGAGCTTCTTATCCAAGGTCACCACTCCGCATTGATTTTCCGCAACACCATCTTCTCTTTCGGCGTCAGGTCGTCTTTGATTCCTTTCCAAAGGTTCGCACGTCCGCTGTGAATATCGGGGTCGATGAAAACCATATTGAACCATACACCACTGACTTAGTGTAAGTCAATGACGTATGGTCCAATCAATGATATTTCGCCAATTAACCCGACCACTTGGTTCGTAGCCCGATGACTGAAATTTTAGCAATCGCAATCACTTGATTCTAAACAACCTCTCCCTCCGGATGCCCGTCGCAATTCGAATCCAGAGCACAACGAAGCACAAGAAGGCTCAGCCGACTACGGCAAAAGTCCCGCAATCTCCTCGTCGATGCAAAACGCATCGTGAATTGTGCTTTCGTGTACATACGGAGGATTTGATCTTTGTATCGCGCATTCACTACAGCTACCAATTGTCCCAGCGAGCCTAACCCATTGTCCGCACTAAAAAAGGTGCAGTTCTCCGCCTATCTGTCGGCCCATTATGTTACCGCGGAGTCTGTCCCCTATAGTTGACAATGTGTCCCCTATAGTTTACAGTCCGCCATGTTCGAAGTAATCCGTACGAAAGCAAATGATGAAGCAGCTAGAGGGCTGAGTGATGGCAAAAGCGAAGACAACGAAGACGAAGACGAAGGCAAAAGCCAAGAACCCACTGGGCCTCGCGCCCTATGATCCAGCCGATTATCTTCGGACGCCGAAGGAAGTCGCAATGTACCTCGAGGCGTTCTTTGAGGATGGCGTTGACCATGAATCGCTGGTGCATGCGCTTGGTGTCGTCGCTCGAGCGCGCGGCGGCATGTCGAAACTCGCCAAGGAAACCGGCATATCGCGCCAGGGGCTGTATAAAGCGATCGCCAAAGACGGTAATCCGAGCTTTGAGACCGTAATGAAGATCGTCGGAGCATTCGGCGTGCGACTTAGCGCACAAGCAACCTGATAGTTGGCGTACTGAGAACCAATCGCGGGAAGACCACTCGCGCCGATCAGGCCCCGCTATCGCATATCCAATATCACAAGCCCGATCGCCAGCAAGCCGAGCAGTGCCACGAAAAGCGTCTTGAGGTAGCTGTTCAAGATTGTCGAAGCAACTCTGACGCGGTCCATGCCCGCCTGCAGCCACGGCGGCCGGCGGTCTCGCGAGCGCTCCGTCATCCGGTGATCCGGTGCGCAAACTCATTCACGATATCTAGCTCTAGAAACGCAGGGAGTGGCAACGTTAGCGGCCTCGCCTTGCCGGTTCGCGTCATCTCACGCGTTTGGCGAAACCAGCCAATTGCGATCGAGCAGCAAATGAAGCTCGCCAAGGTCAACAAGACGCGAAAGATGATGTGGCTTCCGGGGAATTCCATTTCGGAAACTAGTGTACTCGGTTTGGGCCTTGACGCCCGCACCCGCAGCTCGCCAACAAGAACTCGTCTCGTCGAGCCGCAGGTTCAAATCGAGTGTGGATTTTTCTGCTTATTAACTCTTTGTTTTTATTATTGTTTTATGGTGGTGAGAGAGGGACTCGAACCCTCGACCTCGGCATTATGAGTGCCACGCTCTAACCAGCTGAGCTACCTCACCACGAAGAGCCGCGGATTGTCCGGAGCGCTGGTCCCTGTGTCAAGCCATGTTTCCGCGGCCCCTCCTATAAATCAATGGGTTATGGATTTTTGAGGCAATTCGTGACTTTCCTGTCTTGCCGATCGAAGCGCGATCAGGCCAAGGTATTACTTCACCAAGTAAGATATTGAGCGGCACATGCGTGTAACCAGCAAGGGCCAAGTCACGATTCCCATCGAGATCCGGGACCAGTTTGGCATTCAACCCAACACCGAAGTGCGCTTTGTCGTCCGGCATGGACTCGTGGTGCTGGAGAAGGAACCGGGCCGTGGCTCGATGAATCGGCCCGGCCGAGGCGAGGTCATCGTCAATCGTCTGCGCAAAATTGCACGACAGTCGACTAAGGCGACGATGACTACGGACGAACTGATGGCTCTCACTCGCGGCGAGTGAGGCGTTTCTAGCCTATCGAAAGCGCGGCGGCCAAAAGACCTCGCCGCTACCGGATTTCTATACTCGTGCCGCGAGTCCGCCGGCCTAGACGTTGAACCGGAAGTGCATCACATCGCCCTCGCGGACGATGTATTCCTTGCCCTCGAGGCGCAGTTTCCCGGCTTCCTTTGCCCCCGCCTCGCCATTGTTGGCGATGAAATCGTCGTAGGCGATGACTTCGGCGCGAATGAACCCATGTTCGAAGTCGGTATGAATCACGCCAGCCGCCTGCGGCGCCGTCGATCCTGCCCGAATGGTCCACGCGCGCACTTCCTTGACGCCGGCGGTGAAATAAGTCTGCAACCCCAGCAGCGCGTACCCGCCGCGAATCACGCGATTGAGGCCGGGTTCATCCAGCTTCAACTCTTTCAAGAATTCCGCGCGGTCCGCTTCCTCGAGCTGCGAAATCTCCGCCTCGATGGCCGCGCACACCGGGACAACGACCGAGCCTTCTGCTTTGGCCAGTTCGCGCACGCGATCGAGACGAGGATTATCGGTAAACCCCGCCTCGTCCACATTGGCCACATACATGACCGGCTTGTCCGTCAACAAATGAAAGTCTTTCAATAACGCCTTCTCGTTCGCGTCCAAGCCCATGGCGCGCACCGGCTTGGCCAGGTTCAATTGAGCCCTTACCCGCTCCAGCAGATCACGCGACTTTATCGCCTCCTTGTCCGCGGTCTTCGCCGCCTTCACGGCCTTCTGATACGCACGGTCGATGCTGTCCAGGTCGGCCAGCGCGAGTTCGGTGTTGATGACCTCGATGTCGTTCGACGGATCGATCTTGCCGGCCACGTGAATGATGTCGTCGTTCTCGAAGCATCGCACCACATGCGCGATCGCATCGACTTCGCGGATATGGGCGAGAAACTTGTTGCCGAGCCCCTCGCCCTTCGAGGCCCCCGCCACCAGACCCGCGATGTCGACGAACTCCACGGTCGTGGGCAGGATGCGCTCCGGATGAACGATCTCCGCCAGCTTCTCGAGACGGGGATCCGGGACCGGCACCACGCCCACATTCGGGTCGATGGTGCAAAACGGATAGTTCTCCGCCGCGATCTGGGCGCGCGTGAGCGCGTTGAACAACGTGGATTTGCCCACATTGGGCAAACCGACGATTCCACAACGAATAGGCATTAGATCTTTCCCGCGCGGCTGTGCAATTTGGTCATCGCGCGTTCCGCGCCTTGTTCGAGCATCAGCGGTACCGCGTCCGCCGCCGTGCTCACGGCTTCCAATATCAAATCTTCCTCGACGCGCGGCGCGCGCGTCAGAACGTAGTCGATCACTTCAGCCTTGTTGCCGGGATGACCGATTCCGAGCCGCACCCGCCAGAAATTCTCGCCGATGTGCGTGATGGTGTCGCGCAGGCCATTGTGCCCGCCGTGCCCGCCGCCGAGCTTCAAGCGCACGGTGCCCACCGGTAGATCCAATTCATCATGCGCCACCAGGATGTCCTCCGGCACGATCTTGTAGAAATCGCTGATCTGCCGAATCGACAAGCCGCTGCGGTTCATGTAGGTCGTGGGTTTCAACAAGATGAGCTCCTGACCGTCGATGGCGACCCGCGCGGTCTCGCCGGAATACTTGCGGTAATCCCGGAATTCGCCGCCATGCCTCCGCGCAAGCAGATCCACGAACCAGAACCCGGCGTTATGCCGGGTGACCTGGTGCTCGGGACCCGGATTGCCGAGACCGACGATAATGCGCAACGGTAATCCAGCCATCGTGGACTCACCCAACTCTCAAGGCTTAAAAAAGTAAGGGCCGCCCCGCGGACGGCCCTACTCGCAGCAACGCTTCGGGAACTACTTCTTGGCGTCTTTCTTCGCAGGTTCCTTCTTGGCGTCCGCCTTCGCGGGTTCCGCCTTCTTCGCGGCATCGCCGGCAGCTGCCGCCGCAGGCGCTGCGGCCGCACCCTCCGCCGCCGCTGCCACCACCGCGGTGGGCTCAGGCTCTTCCGCACGCGGGCTGTGAATCGCCACGACCGCGGCGTCTTCCTTCGCAAGAGCGACCAGTTCCACCCCGTCCGGAATCTTCAGCTGCGACATGTGAATGCTCTCATTCAGCGACAACCCCGACAGATCCACCTCGATGAATTCCGGCAGATCCTTCGGCAGGCAGGTCACCTCCAATTCAGTGCGCATGTGCGACACCAGACCGCCCTGAGTCTTGACGCCCGGGGAAACCGCCGCGCCGACGAAATGCAGGGGAATGCTGATGCGGATCTTCTGATTGTCTTCGACGCGCTGAAAATCGATGTGCACGATCGCATTCTTGTAGGGATGCCGTTGCACGTCCTTCAAGATCGCGGCCTGGGTCTGGTCCCCGACTTTGAGGCTCAGAATCGTCGAATAGAAGCGTTCGTTGTCGAGCATGATCAGGAGCTTTTGATGGCTCAAGGTCAACGCCTTCGCTTCGGAATGCCCGCCGTAGAGGATTGCCGGCACTTTTCCTTCGTGACGCAGGCGGCGGCTCGCACCTTTGCCTTGCGTCTCGCGGAACTCGGCAACGAGTTCGAATGAGGTTTTCATAATCATCTCCAGTTACATCACAAACACGGCATCCCCGCACCGCGACCAGTTTGCGGAGCTGCCGACCAATTCAATCTACATACAGGGAACTGACCGACTCTTCGTCGCTGATGCGCCGAATCGTCTCCGCCAACAACCCTGCCACACTCAACTGCCGGATGCGCGTACACGCCTTGCCGGCATCCGACAACGGAATCGTGTCCGTCACCACCAATTCATCCAACACCGACTTCGAAATGCGCTCGATCGCGGCTCCCGACAGCACGGCATGCGTGATGTAAGCGACCACGCGGATCGCCCCCTCATCTTTGAGGGCCTGCGCCGCCTGGCACAACGTGCCTGCCGTGTCCACCATGTCGTCGACCAGCATGCAGCTCTTGCCTTCGACCTCGCCGATGATGTTCATCACCTTCGACTCGTTCGGCCGCGGCCGGCGCTTGTCGATGATGGCGAGTTCGGCATCGTCGAGGCGCTTCGCCAGCGCCCTCGCGCGCACCACGCCGCCGACATCCGGCGACACCACGATCATCTTCTCGTCCTTCTGCTTCCAGGCGTCCCCCAGCAGCACCGGCGACGCGTACACGTTGTCGACCGGGATGTCGAAAAATCCTTGGATCTGGTCTGCATGCAGGTCCACCGTCAACAACCGGTCGACGCCCGCGCGTGCAATCATGTTCGCCACCAGCTTGGCGGCAATGGCAACCCGCGTGGCGCGCGGCCGCCGATCCTGGCGTGCGTACCCGAAGTAAGGCACCACCGCCGTGATGCGCTTCGCCGACGCGCGCCGGCACGCATCCGTCATCATCAGCAATTCCATCAAATTGTCGTTCGCCGGCGGACATGTGGGCTGCACGATGAACACATCGCGGCCGCGCACGTTCTCCATCAATTCGGCGTTCACCTCGCCGTCGCTGAATCGGCCTACATGCGCCCGTCCCATCGGCACATGAAGATGGCGGGTAATCTCCTGCGCCAACATCGGATTCGCATTGCCCGCGAACACCGAGATGGGTGAAGCATCGAAATCATTACTTCGCGACATAGCAACAACCAGCCAGACACACACGCGCAGTTGGCTGGGGTGGAAGGATTATTCGGCCCTGCGGGCCTCACCCCTAACGGGGCCGCCCTTCGGGCGTTATCCTTCCCCTCCAACCCATCCTCTAGAACCAATTCCAGTCGTCGAACCGCTCCAACCGCAAAAATTTGGCTGGGGTGGAAGGATTCGAACCTCCGTATGGCGGGATCAAAACCCGCTGCCTTACCGCTTGGCGACACCCCAACTCGGAAATCAACAGTCAGCGACCTCTCGCCGGACGCGCCCCGCCGGCCGCGCCTTGGCGGCCCCGCTCAAGCAGCCGATAACCTTTCAAGCAAGGGCGAGTCGTTCAATCCACGAACCAAAAAGGCATCCGACGCCGGCGGCAGCTTACGCACTATCTCGCGGCCGCGGTCCATCGATTCGATACTGACGAAAACACACGCACCGGTGCCCGTCAGCCGCGCATGTCCATAGAACGACAGCCAATCGAGCGCGCGCGCTACCTCCGGGTATCTGCGCCGCACTACATCGAGGCAATCGTTCCGACCACCGGACGCCAGGAAACCGTGAATTGTGATGGGCGGGGAATTTCTTGTCAATTCAGGATCCTGGAATACCTCCGCGGTACCCACAAAGACATTCGGCTTCAGAATCAGGTAGTTATCTTCCGGTGGCGCAAACGGCGGGCGCAGCGGCGTCAGTCTTTCACCCACGCCCTCCGCCCAGGCAGCCCGCCCAAGCATGAACACCGGTACATCGGCGCCCAATTTCAGGCCCAACGCCGCGAGCCGGGTCGCCGGCCAATCGAGACCCCACAGGCGGTTCAAGGCCACCAGGCAGGTGGCCGCATCCGAACTGCCGCCGCCCAAACCCGCACCCATCGGAATGCGTTTGACCACATCGATATCCGCCCCCAGCTTGCAACTAGCCGCGATTTGCAAAGCGCGTGCTGCGCGCACGCACAAATCGGAGTCTTCGGAAACGCCGTCGGCACCCCGCAGGCGCCTGATATCGCCGTCCAATCGAACCCTGACGTAGATGTCGTCGCATAAATCCACGAACTGAAAGCAGGTCTGCAGTTCGTGATAGCCGTCCGGTCGGCGGCCGATGATATGTAAAAAAAGATTGAGCTTTGCCGGCGCCGGCCAGGGCCGTTCGCCATTCACGACTGCCCGGCTTGCCGCACCTGTGCTCACCGCAGACCGTCCCAATGGTCCACGGCGATCCGGACGCGCACGGTGTCGCGGACCAGCACCATGCGCGCCGGCAGCCAATCGCCGCCCACCATCATGTATTTGTCGTAAGTCACGGTCCACCCCGCCTGGGTCAACTGCGCCGCACGATCCTGGTCATTCCTCGTCAAATCGAATGCGACGCCCGGGTCCGGCACCCCCAACAACCAGTAGCGCAGGTTATTCAACGGCAGCTCGAATCCCAAGCGTTCCTGGATCTGCGCCAGCACCGCGTCGCTCGGCGGCGCTCCGTTCAATGACAGACCGGCCGGCGTCTCCTTGAGCACCAGCGCACCCACCCCCAAGGGTCCGGCCAGGTGCACCTCGGCAACCCCGCGCTGGCGCCAGTCCAAACTCGCCTGCCACCCCTGGGTACCGACCGCCACCGCGGCGCGCCCCGCCATTTGCCATTCGTCCGCACGCTGCAATTCGGCCGACCGCTGGTCCCACGCCACGACCATGGGGGCGCGCGTCGGCCGCACGGTCATGCAAGCGCTTAACGCGGCGCAGCAGAGGAGCCCCACCAATAGGTGTCGCATGGCGCTCAATTCAACGCGTGCAAACGCAGGCGGGTGGCGTTCACGAGGCGATTGACAGCTCCCGCCTTGTTTGCGTCGGACCAGATGCGCTCCGCATCCGACCGCCTGCCGAGTTGCCATAACACTTCGCCGAGATGTGCCGCCACGTCGCCATCGTGGTCATCCGCATAGGCAGCGTTCAAATACTGCAGCGCCTGCTCGCTATGCCCTTGCCTGAAAAGCACCCAGCCCAGGCTATCCAAAATGGACGCATTCTTGGGAGCCGCCGCGTGCGCCCGCTCGATGAGCCGGCGCGCAACCGGCAACTGTCGGCGGTTGTCGGCCAATGTATATCCGTACGCATTGAGCGCCGCGGGATCGGTCGGGCGTAACGCGGCGATGCCCTTCAATTCCCGCAACGCGACCGCAATCTGACCGTGTTCTTCGGACAGCGATGCCTTTGCGTATCGCAATTCCACGCTGTCCGGATACTCCGTTTCGCCCTGGGTCAATACGGCGATGGCCTTCGGCAGATCGCCCGCTTCCGCATCGATGCGAGCACGCGCAGCCAGAATTTCCGGCGCACGCTGCGGTGCCTCCGCCACGAGCTGATCGAGCAGTTCGTCCGCTGCCGGCGCCGCTCCATGGGCCTTTAAAATGGCCGCGGCGCGCAGCAGCGCGGGCACTGCGTTCTCACCGGTCTGAACCTCTGCGTACAACCGCAGTGCGCGTTCCAGGTCTTGATGGCGCTCGGCAATCATTCCCAGGTAGAAGAGCGCGTCGTCCAAAAACTTACCCGTGGTTACCAGTTCCGCGAATCGCGTACTCGCGTCGTCCAGTCTTCCGTCTTGAAAATCCACGAGACCGAGGAGCCGCAGTGCGATCGGCCCCGACCCGGGGTCGCGAGTCAGCATCGTCAGCTGCGCGCGCGCCGCCGAGGTCTGCTGCGCCGCCAGCAGCAACAGCGCGTAGTCCAGGCGATTCTCGACCGTATCGACCCGATCCAACAAATCCCTGGCCTGCGCCAGCGATTCGACCTGATCGCCCGCCAAGATGCGTGCCCGCCATAGTCCCTGCGTCAGTTCGCGGCGTGCGGCCTCCCCCTCTCCACCTGCCACGGCCAGCGCCTCCTCGAAAGTGCGCACGGCTGCCGCCGGATCGTCGGCCCGCAGCGCCGCGAACGCTCGCATCCGAAGCGCCGCCGGGGAAGCGGGGAAATACGCCGCCAACAGGTCCGCGAGCTGCCGCGCGCCGTAGATATTGCCCGCCGCCGACAATTCGGTCTCGAGCGCCGCAAACTCCCCCTCTGTGCCGCGCGGCGAGCCCTTGAGGACGACGCGATAGTGAGCGGCAGATTGCTCGATCTTGTGCAATTCCAGCGCCGCTTTCCCCGCCGCCCGGTGCGCGTCCACCGCGGCCGGATCGACATCGAGCCAACGGGCAGCGACGCCGGCCGCGAGCGTCGGCTGCAGACATTCCGCCGAGACCTCCGTAGCCCGCCGCAGCAGGCCCACATCCACAGTGGTTTCGGCAGCCGCGGCATATTCGAGAGCGGCGACGCGGGCCTCATGCCGGGAGAGCGCTATCTCCGCCGTGACGGTATAAAATGCCCGCGGAGCCTCCGCTTGGTCGCGCCTCGACGCCACGCTCACGCAAGCGGTACAGGCCAGCATGCCGAGTGCGGCGAACGCCTTGGCGGAGATGGAAAACGAGGACACGGCCGCACTATAGCGAAATGAGTTTGACGATGCCGCGGAATCGAGCTTGATATGGCGGCATATTTCACCTTAAATCCGCAGGTTACGGACGAAAAGCGCGGCAATGGCATTCAATATTCTTGGGCTCAATCATAAGACCGCACCGGTCGCGCTGCGCGAGAAAGTCGCGTTCGCCGAGGATCGGTTGGTGGCCGCATTGCGCGCGCTGAGGCAGGAACGCGGCGTTGCCGAGGTTGTGATCCTCTCCACCTGCAATCGGACCGAGGTCTACTGGGCTGGTTCGGCCAGCGGCGCGGAACTGTCCCAGTGGCTCGAGCGGCATCATGATGAGGGGCTGGATCTCGCCGCGAGCGTGTATGTGCATCAGGAAAAACACGCCGTCGAACATGCCTTCAACGTCGCATCCGGACTCGATTCCATGGTGCTGGGCGAAGCCCAGATCCTGGGCCAGTTGAAGAATGCCTATCGCATCGCGCAAGAGACCGGCAGCACGGGACCTCACCTCAACAAGCTCTTCCAAGCCGCGTTCTCCGCCGCCAAGCGGGTACGCTCGGAGACGCAAATCGGCGCCAATGCGGTGTCCCTGGCATCCGCCACGGTCAGCCTGGCGCGCCGTATGTATTCGGACTTCAGTACTCGAACCGCGCTCATGATAGGCGCCGGCGAGATGATCGCGCTCGCCGCCCGGCACTTCACCGCTGCCGGCGTCAAACGCATGGTCATCGCCAATCGGACGCTGGTCAATGCCCAGACACTGGCCGCCGAAGTCAGTGGTTATGCCGTCGATCTCAGCCACCTCGACAAGGAATTGGCCGATGCCGACATCGTGGTGAGCTGTACCGCCAGCCCGGCGCTCATTATCACCAAGGCCGCGGCGGCCGCTGCGGTGCGGACACGGCGCCACCGGCCGATTTTCATGGTCGATCTGGCAGTCCCCCGGGACATCGATTCGGCGGTCGCGGAACTCGAGGATGTGTATTTATTTTCCATCGATGACCTTCAACAATTGATCGACGAGAATCGCCAGCAACGGGAGCTCGCGGCCGGCGACGCCAAGGTCGTGATCAGCCAAGAAGTCGCTCGTTTTCTGCAGGAAGCGCGCGCCAAGGAAGCCGGGCCCGCAATCCGCGCCTTGCGCCAACAGGCGGATGCGATTCGCCAGCAGACCTTGGACCAGGCACGGCGCATGGTATCCACCGGTAAATCGCCCGAGGAAGCGATGGAATATCTGGCGAATACCCTCACCAACCGGCTTCTGCACGCGCCCACACAGGCGCTCAGGCAGGCTGCCGAGTCTGCCGAGTCGGTGGTCGCCGAAGCATTGACGCGCATCATCGTGGAAGACCGCGACCGGCAATAACGGAGCCTGTAGAATACTCAGACAGGCTCTCGGGGCCGCTATAATTCGCGGCCTATGAAAGACTCTATCCGGCGCAAGCTCGAGAAGCTCGACGAGCGATTCGAGGAAATCAGCCGCCTTCTTTCCGACCCTGGCGTGATCTCCCGCCAGAATCAATTCCGTGAATTGTCCATGGAATATGCCAGGCTCGGCCCCTTGGTGGCCCGCTACCGCGGCTACGTCGCCCTCGAGGGCGATATTGCGACCGCCGTCGAGCTGGCCATGGACGAGGAATTGGGTGAGCTCAGCGAGCGCGTGGCGGCCGAGGAACTCGAGTTGCAGCGGCTTCTGGTGCCCAAGGACCCGCACGACGACAGCAACGTCTTTCTCGAAGTGCGGGCCGGCACGGGCGGAGATGAAGCCGCCATTTTCGCCGGCGACCTATTCCGCATGTACGCGCGGTATGCCGAGTCGAAAGGATGGGCAGTCGAGATCTTGAGCGAAAGCCCCGGCGAACACGGCGGGCACAAGGAAATCATCAGCCGCATCATCGGGCGCGGTGCATTTTCATTGCTCAAATTCGAATCCGGCACCCATCGCGTGCAGCGGGTGC
>JAXDQI010000320.1:0-7940 GCA_034667965.1 Gammaproteobacteria bacterium | reverse complement strand
TTGCCATAGGGGTTGTACGTGATCGACGACTGCGGCAGCGTCACCAGCGTGGACGGATCGCCGTCATCGATATCCACATTGGCGTACATGCCCGGCACCAGGCGTCGATCCGTGTTGGCGAACGAGGCGCGTACCTGAACGTTGCGGCTGGCCGCGTCCACTCTGGAATTGACGGAGGTGATGTTTCCGGAGAATGCCACCCCCGGATAGGCATCCACCGACGCGCTCACGGTCTGTTTGACCTTCAGACGGGCGAGAGCTTGTTGAGGCACGTAAAAGTCGATGAAGATGGGATCGAGCGCCTGCAGCGTGACCACCGTCGTTCCCGCCGCCAGGTACTGGCCTTCGTCGACCAGGCGAATTCCGAGTCTGCCGGCGAACGGCGCAAGCACCACCTTTTCTTCGATGAGAGCCTGCTGTGCCGCCACCTGGGCGCGCGCCGCCTTGAGATTCGACGCATCGGTATCCACCGTGGCCTGGCTGACGGCCTGCGCTTCCAGCTGCTCCTGATCGCGCTTCAGGGTTATCGAGGCGAGTTCGGCCTGCGCCTGCAGCTGGGCGAGCTTCGCGGGGTCGTCATTGGGTTTCAAGGTCAGCAACACGGTGCCCGCGGCAATTTCGGCTCCCGAATCGATATGAATCTTGTCGACCACACCCGACGCTTGCGCCGCGAGATCGGCTCCCCGGACCGCTCGCAATGTCCCGAGAGCCTGAGTTCGTGGTTGCCAGCTCGAGGCGGCCGCGATGGTGCTCGACACCGTCTGCGGCGCGGCGGCCATGGCGCCCATGAATTTCTTCGTCATTTTGCCGATGAAGATCTGCCATCCGAATATACCGCCCATGACGACCGCCACGCCGAGGAACAAGATCAGCAGCGGCTTCACCATCGCACGCGGGCGGGCCGTCATTCGGTCGCCGGCAACTTGATTTTCTATAGTACTCACGGGGATCCCTTGCAACAGTCGGATGAATTTGCGGCGACGTCGGTGCGATTCCACCAACCCCCGCCCAGTGCTTGAAATAGTGCGGCGGTATCGGCATAGCGTTGTGCTCGCGCCTTGACGAGCGCAACCGCCGCGGTTTGATAGCTTTGTTCGGCGGTCAAGACCTGCAGGTAGCTCGCGCCGCCGCTCTTGAACTGTGCCCGTACCAGCTTCAGGCTCTCTGCGGCGGAACTCTCGGCGACGGTTTCGGCCGCCAAAGCCTCCGCATCGGCTTGCAGCGCATAGAGTGAATTGGACACATTCTGAAAGGCGGTGAGCACCGTGCTCTTGTAGTTGGCCGCCGCCTCCTGCGCAGCGGCAACGGCTGCGCGTCGCTGATGCTTGAGCTGACCGCCCTTGAAAATCGGTTGGCTCAGGCCTGCAATCGCGCTCCAGACGGCCGATGACGGCGAAAACATGTCCGAAAACTTCGTCGCGATGCCACCGTAGCTGCCGCTCAACGTGAGCTGCGGCAGCATGTTCGCCGTCGCAACGCCGATTTGTGCGGTGGCTTGATGCAGCAACGCAGAATATTGGCGGATGTCCGGTCGTTGTTCGACGAGCTTCGACGGCAGGCTCACGGGCAGATCCGCAGGCAGCGTCAGGGAATCCAGCGTGATTTCCGCGCCGCCGTAGTCGGCAGGCAGGGCGCCCACGTAGGTTGCAAGCAGATTGCGTTCCTGCGCGAGCTGGCTGCGCAGCACGGGCAGATTTGCCAGGGTGCTCTGCAAGGTGGACTGTTGCTGCAAGACGTCGGCCCGCGAGGCGCCGCCGGCGCTGACGCGTCGCTGTGTGATCTCGAGCTGAGCCTGTTGTGATCGGGCGATCTCTTCGGTGGCCGCGAGCTGTGCCCGCAACGAGGCCTCGGTGACGGCGGCGGTAACGATATTGGCGGTGAGGCTGAGATAGCTCGCCTCCAAGGCGAACTGTTGGTAGTCGGCCTGCGCTTGCAGGGCTTCAACCTCCCGCCGGATCCCGCCGAAGGCATCCAGCGTGTACGACACGTTCACGCTGGCGCTGTTCAGCGTGTACAGAAACGACCCCGCATTGGGCAGTCCAAACTGCGCGCCCGACGCTTTCTGGCGTTCTGCTTGAAATGACCCGGTGACGCTTGGATAAAAGCTGCCACGCTGTGCCGCCACGTTCTCGTTCGCCTGCCGCAGAGCCGCCTGCGCCGCCTCGAGCGTCGGACTATTCGCAAGTCCCCGTTCGATGAGTGCATTGAGTTCCGTGGATTTGAACAAGGACCACCATTGGCCGGGGATGTCGAGGCCGTTGACGAAGTGCTGCGGGTCGCCGCCCGGAAGCGGCGCCGACGCCGTCGTGGAAGGCAACGCGCCCTCCGGAACGAACCCGGAGGTCTGCGGAGCGGGCGGCTGTTTGTAGTTCGGCCCGACCGCGCACGCGCACAGCAGCAGGGCCACCAGCACGTGGAGGGAGTTCTTTGACGTGAGCATCATGGAGTTGTTTAAAGGGCCGTGGGTGAAGGAGGGGTCGGGGAGCCGCTGTTCTCTCGGCGCGGTACGGCGCCGTTCAAAAAGATATCAACGACATGTTTCAAGTGGGCATCGGAGTCGATTTTGGCCATATCCTCGGCCGAGCCGAACAGCAGGCATTCATGAAGCTCGGCGCAGACCATCTGCAGGAACAGCGCCGCGGCACGATCCGGGTCTGAAAGGTTGAGAATGCCGCGAAGCGTCTGTCTGCGAAGGTAGCTCGCGATCGCGTCGTCGACCCGCGCCTTCGCGCTGCCGCGCACTTTGGCGGCGAGTTCGGGAAAGCGGTGCGCCTCGGTCGCACAGATCCGGAAGAGGGCGGCGGAATCGGGATTGCAGGCACGCCCCGTAATGACTTCGCCGATCCTCGTGAGAGCCTGCCGCGGCTCCAAGCGATCGAGTTCCTCGGTTGCCAGCACCGTGTCCATGTCGCGGTCGACAAGTCGATTAATGACCGCGCCCAGCAGCTCACCCTTATTTTTGAAGCGCTCGTAGATGGTGCGGGTCGAGACGCCGGCTTCCGCCGCCACTTTATCGATGCTGGTGCCCCCGTACCCGTCGCGTAAGAAGACCCCCGTGGCCGCGGCGATGAGGACGTCGGTTCGCGCCGGTTCCGTGCCGCGCCGCGGCCGCCCGACCCGGGACTTGCCGACTGCGAGGATTGGGTCGTCATTCATCGCGGTAAAATGACAGGTGTCGTTTTCCAAATCAACAACTATTTACGCGCTGGATATTCATTTGCTAAAATATAATCCATCAAACTGTTAGATATCAAATGAATAATTCTTCGCTGCAGTATCAGAAACTCGAGGCAAATCTCGAACGATTGCGCGCCCGCATGCCGGACCTTCCCAAGTCCAGCGTCCTGTTGTGTCGCTTGCTGCTGCACATAGGCAGGGGCATGGCGAGCCTGCTGGAGCTTGAAATCCGCCCCTTCGGGCTGAGCGAGGCGGAGTTTCGGGTGTTGACGACCTTGTTTTCGCAGCCGGAGGGGTGTGCCCACCCCAGCGACCTGGGCGCAAAAGCGTCGCAGAGTCCGGCGAACATGTCGCGCATCAGCGATGCGTTGGTCGGACGTGATCTCATCACGCGGCTTTCGAGCCTGCACGATCGCCGCAAAATGGATTTGCGGATCACCGAGCAGGGCGAGGAATTGGTGCGGCGGTTGCTCCCCACGATGTACGGGCCGTTGCGGGAAATGTTCAAGGATTTCTCCGAAGATGAACAGCTGCAGCTGATAGAGCAGATGAAACTCCTCGGCACGAGATTGGACCAGGCACTGTCGCAGCACGGACCGGAACGAGTGGCATGAGGCTGGGCCGCACGGTTCTTGTCGCGGCGGCACTGGCCTTCGGAGCCGGCTGCGCTGGGCTGCCCCGTAAACCCCACCCCGTGAAATTGCCGACGGACGCGCCGCTGACATTGAGCGGCCTCACGGATGGCCGCGGCGATTGGCCGGCGGAGCAATGGTGGAAGCACTACGAAGATCCGGTTCTCGATAAGTTGATCGACATGGCGCTGGCGTCCTCGCCGACGCTGGCGGCGGCGCACGCGCGCTTCGACACCGCCGAACAGTCGGTGCGGATCGCCGGCGCGGCCGCCGGCGCGCATGTGGAGGCGTCCGGCGACAGCTCGCGGCAACGTCTCAGCGACAATGGTTTGTTTCCGCCTCAGCTGCTGGGTTTTCATTGGTACAACCTGAATGACCTTGGCTTGCAGGCGAGCTACACCTTCGACTGGTGGGGAAAACAACGAGATGCGGTCGAAGCGGCGATGGACCAGGCACACGCAGCCCAGGCGGACCGGACCGCGGCCGCGCTCATGCTCGCGAGTTCGGTCGCGGAGACCTACTTTGGATGGCAGTCCGATCAAAGCCGATTGGTCCTCACGCAAGAGCGCGAGTCGACGGTGGTACTCGAAGGCGGCGTCATGGCGGCCCGCATTCGCGCCGATCTGGAATCGGGGGACGAGGCTATTCGCGCGGATTCGAGTCTTGCCGCCGTGCGAGAGCGACTCGCCGATTTGCAGGGTTCCGCCAACTTGCGAATCGTCACACTGGCGGCATTGGTGGGCTGCTCGACCGAGGCGTTGCCCGCCATGACCGCTCGGCCGCTGCCGTCAATCAGCAATGGACTGCCGGACGACGTGAGAATTGATTTGATCGCCCGCCGCGCGGATTTGACCGCCAGCCGCTGGCGCGTGGAAGCGGCGCAGAAAGACCGCGAATCCGCGCGCGCTGAATTCTTCCCCGACGTGAGCATCAATGCACTGATCGGTGTGCAAAGCGTCGATTTGGGCAGATTGCTTCAATACAACAGCCGCGTACCCGCTGTCACCGCGGCCATCCACCTGCCCATTTTCGATGGAGGGCGGCTGAAAGCACGCTACGGGGCTTCCCAAGCGGCCATCGATAGCGCGGTTGCCGGCTATCAGGACACTCTGATCAGCGCCGCCCGCGACGTGGCGACGCAGGCGACGTCCCGCGCACAGATCGCCGCGCAGCGAACGCAGCGCCTGATCGAGGTCGAGGCGGCTGAACGCTTGAAATCGAGCGCCGCGGCCCGCGTTCGACAGGGTCTCACCGATTCGCGGGCGGAACTGGCGGCCACCGAATCCTGGATCGAGCAGCGCGACGCCCTACTACAACTGGATTCCGCCGCACTGTCGGCGGACATCGGACTTCAACGCGCCCTCGGCGGCGGATATCAGAGGAAAGAGAACCCATAATGAATTCGGCCGTTGATGCATCACCCGAGGCGCCTACGGGCAAGCGGCGCAAGGTCCTCACGCTGATCGCCGTGGTATTCATCGTGATCGGAGTGCTGTGGGGGCTTTTCTGGCTGCTGGTGCTGTCGAAGCGCGAACGCACCGACGATGCGTACGTGAACGGCAACAAAGTCGTCATTTCCCCGCAGGTCTCAGGGACGGTCATCGCCGTGCTTGCCGACGACACGCAGTTCGTGAAGGCCGGGCAAGTGCTGGTGCGCCTGGATCCGGTCGACGCGGAAACGGCACTGGCACGGAGCGCAAGCGCATTGGGCCAGTCGGTGCGTCAGGTGCGTCAGCAAAAGCTGACCGCCGACCAATATGATTCCATGATTGCGACACGGCGGCTGGAGCTGGCGCGCGCCGAGAGTGATCTGGCCAAGCGCGAGCCGCTCCTCGCGGACCGCGCGATCGCGCCGGAAGAGGTACGTCATGCGCGCGAAAGCGTTCTGCTGGCTCGCGCGGCGCTGACGCAGGCCGAACGACAGGCCACGGCCTCGCACGCGTTGGTCGACGGGACCAACGTGGAGGACAACCCCGCGGTGTTGCAGGCCAAGGCTGCGTACCGCGACGCGTGGATAGCGGCGCAGCGCAATGCGGTGATCGCGCCGGTGTCCGGTTACGTGGCCGAGCGCAGTGTTCAGTTGGGCCAGCACGTAGCGGCGGGCCAGGCCTTGATGACGGTGATTCCGTTGAATACCTTGTGGGTGGACGCGAACTTCAAGGAAGTGCAGCTGCGGCATCTGCGCATCGGTCAAGCGGCCGAAGTGCGCAGCGATCTGTACGGCGGCTCCTTCCTGTATCACGGACACGTCAAAGGCATGGCGGCCGGGACAGGCGCGGCCTTCGCGTTGCTGCCGGCGCAGAACGCCTCGGGAAACTGGATCAAGGTGGTGCAGCGAGTGCCCGTGAGAGTGCAAGTAGACGATGCTGATCTCGCCAAATCGCCGCTGCGCGTCGGATTGTCCGCGACTGTGACAGTGGACACCACGAACGAAGACGGTCCGGTGTTGGCGAAGGAGTCGGCGGATCAACCCGTGGGCGACACGCAGGTGTATATGCCGGACCTCGAAAAAGCGAATGCCGAGGCGGATGCGGTCGTGCACCGCAATCTCGGCCTAAAAAACTAGCTCAGGAGCAAGGTGGCCGACGCTCCCGAAACCGCCGCAGCGTATGAGTTTCCGCCGCTTCGCGGCGGCAAGCTGTTGTTCCTGACGGCAGCGATCGCCACGGCCTCCTTCATGGAAATCCTGGACATGACCATCGTCAATGTTTCGGTTCCTTCCATTTCCGGCAGCCTCGGCGTCAGCAATTCCGAGGGAACTTGGGCGGTGAGTTCGTACATGCTGGCCGCCGCCGTCATGCAGCCGTTGACCGGATGGATCGGCCGGCGTTTCGGCGAGGTCCGCACCTTCGTCACGTCGATTTGCCTGTTCATGGTGTTCTCCGCAATCTGCGGACTGGCCACCAGCATGCCCATGCTGGTCGCGGCGCGGCTGATTCAAGGCTTGGTTTCCGGCCCGATGATGTCCGTGGCTCAGGCTATTTTGCTGCGGAACTACCCGATCGAGCGGCGCGGCATGGCCATCGCGCTGTGGGCCATGGTCATCATCATTGCGCCGATTTTCGGCCCCATCATAGGCGGATGGATCACGGACAATTTATCCTGGCCCTGGCTTTTCTATATCAATCTGCCGGTGGGCGCCTTGTCGGCGGTGGCGAGCTGGATGCTGCTCCGGCGCCGTGAATCGAAGAAAGTGAAGTTGCCCATCGATGCGATAGGCTTGGGGCTGCTCGTCGTGGGCGTCGGTTGTCTGCAATTCATGCTCGACAACGGCAACGACAAGGATTGGTTCAATTCCAAAGAGATCGTGCTCGCGGCGCTGGTGTCGGTCATCAGCATTACGTTTCTGATCCCTTGGGAGCTGACCGACAAGCATCCCGTGGTCGATCTGTACTTGTTCAAACGCCGCAACTTCCGGGTGGGTACGGTGGTCGTCGGCGTGGCGTATTTCGGATTGTCGGCCGTCAACATCATATTCCCGTTGTGGCTGCAGACCACATTGGGCTACACGGCCACCTGGGCCGGACTCGCCGTGGCGCCGGTCGGACTGTTGGCGCTCATTGCGGCTCCGGTCGTGGGCCGCAACATGAATCGGATGAATCTGCGGCTGGCGGCCAGCTTCGCCTTTTGCGTATTCGGTTCCGCGGTCTTTTGGGCGTCGACGCTCAACGAAACGGCGAGCTTCGCGCAGTTTGCCACGCCGCGGTTCTTTCAGGGGCTGGGACTTGCGTTCTTCTTCCTTCCGCTCAATCAAATCCTATTGTCGGGCGTCCCGCCGAGCGACCTGGCGTCGGCGTCCGGTCTCAGCAACTTCGTTCGCACCATGTCCGGAAGCATTGCGACGGCGGTGACCGTCTGGATGTGGAATCGTCGCACCGACTACCATCATGCGGTGCTGGTCGAGCACGTACGCAGTTCGGCGCAGGGCTGGACGACGTACCAAGCCGACTTGAAAACGCTCGGAATCACCGGTAACGGAGCCTATCAGTATGTGGACCGCCTCATCGGCGGGCAGGCCGCCACGCTCGCCGTCAACGATGTGTTTTTTGCCTTGGGATGTATTTTCATTCTGCTGGTGCCCTTCGTGTGGCTGTCCAAACCGCCGTTTGCCGGTGGGCGCGGCGGCGCGGC
>JAXDQI010000319.1:0-31906 GCA_034667965.1 Gammaproteobacteria bacterium | reverse complement strand
CCGGCGATCAGAATGATCGACGACAGCACGCCGGCGAAGATCGGGCGCGAGATAAAGAATTGTGCAAGTTTCATCGGCTAGGACTCCGGCGTGCGCAATGCGAGACTCAATGGGAAAGGCGCGCGGTGACGTCGCGTCCGTGTGCCGGCGGCGCCTTTCCCGCTGATCCATCCGGTTCGACGGCGGCCACCTGGCGCAGGCCGTTCCGGCTCATGTCCATGACCACCTTCGTCGCGGAAACCGATACGCCGGGCCGCACGCGCTGCAGGCCGTTGATGACGATGACCTCACCTGCCCCGAGCCCGCTGTCCACCACCCGGAGTCCATCCACGTCGGGCCCCAGGGTCACGCCGCGATAATCGACCGTGTTGTCGCCCTTGAGTACGAACACGAACTTCTTGCCGAGATCGGTGCCGACCGCACGGTCGTCGATGAGGACGGCCTCGCGCGTGTCGCGACCCACCAGCCGGATGCGCACGAACAATCCGGGCGTGTAGATTCCGTCGGGATTGGCGAATACCGCGCGCGCACGGATGGTTCCGGTCTTGCGGTCAACCTGATTGTCGAGAAAATTCAGGCGGCCGCGATGCGGAAAGTCCTTCTCGTCGGTGAGACCCATGTAGACCGGGTCCTCGCCGGCGACGCGGTTTGCGGCATTCCGGCTATAGCGCAGGAATGTCTGCTCATCGGCATCGAAACTCGCGTACACCGGGTCGTCCGAGACGATGGTGGTCAGCAGGCTGTCGCTGGATACCAGATTGCCCTGCGTAATCAAGGCGCGGGAGATGCGCCCGTCGATCGGCGCACGAACTTCGGTAAACTCGAGATTCAGCTTGGCCGCGCTGAGTGCGGCAGTCGCCGCCGCCAAATCGCTCGCCGCGACGGCGTCGGCGCTCGAGAGGCGCTCGAATTCTTCGCGCGAGATGGCGTTCTCGCCAATCAGGCGCTGTGCGCGGGCGTGATTCGCCTTGGCGAGGTCCAATTCCGATAGCGCACGGGTGCGCGCCGCCAGTTGCCGCTCGGCTTCGGCACGGAACGGGCGCGGGTCGATGCGGAACAGGATCTGACCCTTTTTGACCCGCACCCCCTCCTCGAAACCGATCCGATCGATGTAGCCGCTGACGCGAGGACGGATTTCCACCGATTGCACGGCTTCGAGGCGGCCGGTGAATTCGGACCAATCTCGCAACGGGCGATGAATGACCTCAGCGACCGTCACTTGGGCGGCGGGTGGGGACTTCGCCGCATTCGCGGCCGGGTGCCCCACCGACGGCGCACAGGCGCTAAGGGAAAGCGCTGCGACCACGGTGAGGGCCGTCAAGGTGGTCAGGGTGGATAACTGAAAGAACCGGGTTCGCAACTTCATGAGGACATCCCTTGCAAATCAGCGACTTGACACAAGTTCTCGCGGAGACCACAATGATTGTGAGTGACCGCTAAGTAACATTGGCGTATGTTAGTTACCGGTAACTCACATGTCAAGAGGAGTTGGACATGAGCACGAACAAGGCAGCACCGACGGCGATCAATCCGGACCCTTCAAATCTTGAAGAAGCACACCCGTCCCTGCCGGTATGCGGCAAGCCGAGAGTCCGCGATCGCATTTTTCAAACGGCCTGCGATCTCTTCTACAAGCACGGCATTCGCGAAGTGGGCGTCGATGCCATCGCCACGGCGGCCGGCACCAATAAAATGAGCTTCTATCGCAGCTTCGCCTCGAAGGATGAGCTGGTCGCCGAGTACCTGGACAAGAAGTCCAACGAATTTTGGATCTGGTGGGACGGCATCGTTTCCGCCCACGAAGGCGATGCGCGGCGTCAGATCGAAGCGCTATTCGATGCCTTCGTCGCCAATACCTGCTTCGCGGATTCGCGCGGCTGCGCGCTGGCCAATGCGTCGGTCGAGCTGGCTGAAGCGGAACATCCGGGCCGGCAGGTGGCCCTCAAGCAGAAAGAGGAGATCCAGCGGCGCTTTCGCGACTTGGCGGCGAAAGCGGGCGCACGCAAGGCGGACGAGTTGGGCGACGCCCTGATGTTATTGATGGAGGGCGGCTATCTTACGCGGCGGACCTTCGGCCACGGGAGCGGACCCCTGCAAGCCGCGGCGCTGACGGCACGGGTGCTGATCGACGCGTATACGCCGGCCGGATTCACTCCATCTCCGGATACGGACCCTTCCCTCCTTCCGCGATGAAGCGGTCGACGCGGGCCTTGAGCGCCGGCAGGGGCACGGATCCGAGTTCGAGCACGGCATCATGGAACGCACGGATATTAAACCGGTCTCCGAGAGACTTTTCGGCGTTCGCCCGCGCCTCGACGATGGTCATTTCGCCGAGGTAGTACGAGAGAGCCTGCCCCGGCCACGCGATGTAACGATCGATCTCGGTCTGGATCTCGCGTTCCGGAAGCGCCGTGTACTCGCGGAAATAGGCGATCGCCTGATCGCGCGTCCACCCCTTCGAATGAATACCGGTATCGACCACGAGACGAGCGGCGCGCCAGATCTGATACCCCAACATCCCGAAGAGATCGTAGGGCGTCTCGTACATTCCCATTTCGACGCCGAGCTTTTCACAGTACAGCGCCCAACCCTCACCGTAGGCTGAAATATAGGTGTGCTGCCGGAACTCCGGCTGATCCTTGTGCTCCAGAGAAATGGGCATCTGGAACGCGTGCCCGGGAGCCGACTCGTGCAGCGTGAGCGCGGTGAGATTGAACAACGGACGACTCGGCAAATCGTAGGTATTGAGCAAATAAACGCCCGGGCCGCCGCGCCCCGCCGTGTAGAACCGCGCGAGATCGTCCGGCACCGGCCGGATCGCGAAACGAGCCCGCGGCAGATAACCGAAGAACTGCGATGCCTTGCCATCGAACCTCTTCGCAATCCAGGAGGCTCGCATCAAAAGGTCCTCGGGCGTTTTTGCGTAGAACCGCGGATCAGTGCGCAGCGATGCAAGAAACGCAGGCATATCGCCCTTGAATCCGGTTTCGCGCATCGCGGCGGCCATCTCATCGCGCAGCCGCGCGACTTCCGCGACGCCCAATGCATGGATCGCGTCAGGGGCCATGTCGAGCGTCGTGAATTCTCGAATCTTGGCGCGGTAAAAGCGTTTTCCGTCCGGCAGATCCTCTGCCGCCAACGTCGTGCGGGTCGCCGGCACATACTCCGCGCGCATGAACTTCAGCAAATCGGCATACGCCGGCTGCACGATGTCGTGAATCGTCTTGACGGCCTCCGCCCGCAATCCAGCCTGTTCTGCGGGAGGAATTCCAGGCATCTCCGCGAAGGGGGTGTAAAACAAGCTGGCAGCGGGCGCCGCGTCCGTGACTGCGGTTATCGATGAGTCGCGGCCCTCCATCGTGACGCGGGGCGGGGTGAACCCACGCTCGAGCCCTGCGCGCATCTCGTCGATCTGTTCGTGGAAATATCGCGGGATCTCCTTCATCTGTGCAAGCCAGTTGCGGTAGTCCTGCAGCGTTCGAAATGGCCGGCGCGCAGTGGCGCCGAGATTGGTCCAAAAAGTGGTATCGGAGTTCGCCGGCATTTCGAAATCGCGGAAGCGCTGGTTGGCGATGAGCACTTCGATCTGCGGGCGGTAGACGTCGTAGTTGAGCCGACCCGCCGGCGACAGGTCAGCGCGGGCGATGCCATCGAGCTTGCGGAGCACATCCTCCCAATAGCGAAGCCGCTCCTCTTGCGCCGCGGGGTCGACCCGCGGCAGGAAATTCGCGACGGGTCTCTGGGTGTCTTCATCGTCGGGAAGCTGCGCCTCGCGCCATTTCCATTCGACGGTAAAGATCGCCGCCAAACGGGCATCGGCATCAGTCCGGTGCGAATTCTGGGACGCTGCCGAAGCGCAAACGCCCGTCAGCATCGCCGCCACTGCAATCACCAGCCCACGTGCGGCGGTGACCCGAACCATGCTGTCCGTAATATTCATCCCAAACCCCTCTGTATAATCCGATAGTGCCGATCCTACCGACGTCCGCGCCGATGCGCACCAAGTACCGCAGCTCCCGCCAATCGACTAAGATAAGGACGTGAGCAACAACGCCGAGTCGTTTGACCGCTGGATTCGCACGTCATTCGTCGACATGAACACGGCTCTCGAGAATCGCTATTTCTCCCAGGAAGACCGTGCCCGGGTGATCGGCGTCGGCGATGACATCAAGGCGGAATTGCGCGACGAGGGGCATACCTACATCGTCGGCCTTCTGAAGGAAGGCAACACGGGCGACGGCTTCGACAGCGCGTTCGGCGTGCTGGGGAGCGTGGGACTGTATTTGGGCGCGATGCGGCGACATGAGTTGACGAATCCGGCCAGAGAGAAACGATCGCCGTTTGCGGAGGCCTCCGCCCTCGCCTCGCACGTCGGCGCCTCGTTGGGGATGGCGCCCCGATTTTCGACCGGTCACCTGGCCACGCACAACAAGGCGGTGGCGGGGATCCGCAAGAGCTTTACGTCGCTCCCGGACGAATTCTTGTTCATCGACGAAAATACCCGCGGCATACTCTCCATGCAGGGCGCGGCGGATGCATTGCGGCGGATCGTGCCACTGGGCGTTTCCAGCCCTGTCGTCGACGTCCTCTTCGCCGTGGCGAAACAGGCGCTGAGCGAGGTCATACGGTTCAACCAGCGGCTCTTCACGACGCTCGATGTGGATCGCTTCTTCTATTGCGTGCGGCCGTACTACAAACCGTACCGGGTGGGCTGGCAGGAGTACCGCGGCGCCAATGCCGGCGATTTTTCGGGCATCAATGAACTCGATTTGCTGCTGGGTCTGTGCCGCGCCAGCGACCCTTACTACGCCCAATTGCTGGTCGACAAGATGCTGTTCATGTTGCCCGACGATCAAGCACGTCTGCGTTCCTGCATGACCTATCGGAGCCTGCTGGACGAGTTCCTGGCGGTCGCGGATGCGAGTTCGGACACGGATTGGTTTCAAGACAATGCCGCCGCGTTCATCGATGTCTGCGAATTGTTCGGGCAGACGGCGGCGCAGCACCACGATCTGCTGGTAAAGCGATTTATCGAAGGACCCGCGGCGGATCTCAAGCCCGATCACCTCGCCGGCGTCACGGCGAGCGGCCCCCCGTTGCCGGCATTGATCCGCTCACTCGAGGTTCTCAAGGACATGCGCATCGCGGCCAAGCGCGCGGAGCTCGTTACGCGGCATGACGATCTCGCGCGGCTCAAGAGCCGACTGCGGCGGGAACCATCCCGCACGGGCGTGCGGCAATCGCAATGATCGCGGAGAGCGCCCCCGGGAGCGACGGCTCGGGATATTTTCTCTACCATTCGATCGGCATGTTTCCCGACAAGGGCCGGCGCATCGGCGAGGCATTGGCTGCGTTCGCCGCCCGATGGGCGACGCCGGACGATGCGCAATGGGAAACGGCCTTGGGTGCGCGCCGGGAGTTTATCGATCGTTGGCGGGTGCTGATCAATGCACGCGAGGGAACGCTCACGAGTGCGGAGAACGTCACCTCCGCTCTCTACACGTTGATCAATTCGCTCCCCAGCCATTACCGTGCGCACCGTCGATTCCTCATCGCGGCGGACTGCTTCCCGAGCTTGCATTTTTTGCTCGCCGGCATGGCCGCGCGGCACGGCTTCATCCTCGACACCGTGCCCCTGCGCGCGGGGGAAACCTGGGTCAGGGAGGAAGATCTCATCGCGCGCTGGACCCCCGAGGTGGGGGTCGCGCTATTGACGACCGTCACCTCGACGGCCTCATATCGCTGCGATCTCGCTGCGCTGGCCGCCCATGGCCGGCGCATGGGCTCTCTGATCGGCGTCGATATCACGCAGAGCGTGGGATTGTTTCCCTTCGATGTACAGACGACCGGAGTGGACTTCGTCGTCTCGACTTCGCTGAAATGGCTCGGCGGCACTCCGGGGGCCGGTATCCTGTACGTGCGGGCGCCTTTGCTCGAGACCTGCGAACCCGAATTGCGCGGTTGGTTCAGTCAGCAGGACATTTTCTCCTGGGATCTCAACGCGTTCTCCTACGCGCCGGATGCACATCGCTTCGACAACGGCACCCCCTCCATCCTGGCATGCGTCGGGACCCTGCCCGCGCTCGCCTGGCATGCGGCGCAGGACGGCGCCGCGCTCCTGGCCCATAACCGCGCCCTCGCCTCTCGCCTGATCGAGGGCGCCGCCGACCTGAGCCTTCGCATCGCGAGTCCTCCGGAGGAGCATCACCGCGGCGGTTCCACCATGATCCAGCTTCCCCCGGGCACGAACCTTCGGGTCCTCGCGGAACTGCGCGGTGCGGGCCTGTATGCGGACTGCCGCGGAACGACACTGCGATTGTCGCCGGGCAATGTGACGACGACCGACGGTGTCGAGCGCCTGCTTCGGGTGCTTGCGCGGCTTTTTTTCAACGCAATGGATTAGCGTGGCTGGCGATTATTTGCGATGCGGGCTGGATTGCCCCGCGCCGTAGCGCCTTCAGGTACATCGCGAGTCACTACGCTTCCCGCGCCAACTATCGCGTTATCTCCGATGGTAACGCCCGGAAGGATGATTGCACCGCCGCCGATCCAAACATTGCGGCCAATCTTAATCGGATGTCCGAATTCCACCCCTGTCCCTCTAACAGTTGCATCACGAGGATGGCCTGCCGCATAAATCTGCACCGCCGGACCAATCTGCGTGCCGGCGCCGATCGTGACGCATCCGACATCCAGAATGACGCAATTGAAATTGAGGAATACGTCATCACCAAGCCGAATGTTATATCCGTAGTCGCAATGAAATGGCGGGCGGACGACAACATCATTGCCGACTTCTCCAAGCCCCTCAAGCAACAGGCGTCTCCGTTCCGTCGCCGGCGATCCAAGTGCGGCGTTGTACCGTGCCATCCACTCCTTCGCCTTCGCCTGGTCCGCCTGCAGTTCCGGGTCCCCTGCATGGTAGAGATCGCCCGCCAGCATTTTTTGCTTTTCCGACCTTTGTGTTGGCATCTCTCGAACCGCCCCGGACGTGCTTAATTCTCACACATATTTGCGCAATTCATCGCTGCTACATATTCGATTCCAGCCAGAATTCGTAGCGGCGCCGGTTCTCATCGGGACGCGAAGTGATGGGACTGTCGAGATGCAGCACTGGGTCGCCTTCTCCATATTTCGGCCAGTCAGGCAATTTATCTCCTTTACCATCGACTCCATTGGGGTCGCCGGTTTTGGCAAAATTAGTCCAGTAGCTCATCATCTGATCACTTAGCGTGTAATCCTCCGGACGCCACACGGCTCCCGGTCGAGTATCGAGCGTACCGAAGACGTACTCGATGTCGTCGGAATGAAAGGCATAGGAGCCAGGATGAAACTTGCTGGGCGGCGCTGCGAGGTCCAGTTCGTAGCGATAGATGTTCTTGTTGCCTGTCTTGCGCTCAATTTCCAGCCAATTCCACGTGCTGTAGGCGATGAACTCATCACCGCCAAAATCGGCAGCCGACCTTGCCGCCGCAGCATCGGTCGAACCCGGATAGAGCTGGAGAAACGTGCCGGCTCTATCGGCAAAACGTTGTACCGCCATCGCCGTCCACTTTTCTGTAGTCATGTCACTAAAGGAAAAAAAGCCCTCGTCGCGATTGAACCCTGCCAACAGCGGCACCTTGGCCTGCTTGCCCGCGCGATAAGCGCCCAGAATGGGCTCTGAGAGAAACTTCCCGTCGACAACGGGACCGAAGCGCGGTGCGTCCTTCTTGGCGGCCGCGGCCAAGATTTCGTCGGTCCGCATCGCGCGAAGTTCGGCGATTGTATTCGCGCCTGCCTCTTTGGCCCACACGGCGTCCCTGGGGCCGACAATGGCAATGCTGCTCACCGGGAGAACACCAGAATTCAGCGCACCGCCGCTCTCGCCGATAGCGCGATGAAAAACTCCCTGTGCGGACGGGGCGGCCATGAGTGTGCTGACGGCAAAAGACCCGGCACTCTCACCAAAAATGGTCACGCTATTGGCATCGCCACCGAAGTCGGCAATGTTTTTCTTCACCCATTCAAGCGCTGCAACCATATCCATCAGCCCGTAGTTGCCGCTGAAACCGCCAGGCTCCGCAGCTAATTCAGGTATTGAAAGAAACCCGAAGACGCCGAGACGATAGTTGATGGTGACCAGAACGATTCCCTTGAGTGGTAGAAAATCGCCATTGTGGCGCGGTTCCGAACTCGCTCCGCCGGAATATCCCCCGCCGTGAATCCAGAACATGACCGGAAGCTTGGGCATGGCAGTTTTGCTCGCGGGCACATACACGTTCAAATAAAGACAGTCTTCCGAGCCGGCGTCGGCGGGAGTAGCGCTATCCTGAAACACCATGTCCTCAAAGACATGGTTTTGTGCGCAGTGGTGACCATACGTGGTTGCGTCGAGCGTGCCCTTCCAGATGGCAACGGGCTGCGGGGCTTTCCAGCGCAACCCTCCCACCGGTGGCGCGGCGTACGGGATCCCTTGGAACGCGCGGACTTTGCCATTGTTGATGAGTTTGCCGTGAACCTTACCGTCCATGGTCTTGACGACCAGCGACTCTGCCGGCAAGGGAAGACAACCCGCCAAGGCAAATGCAGCCAAAACAGCTGGAAACAGGAGAAACCACCGAACGGAACCCATTTTCTTTCCCCGACGAATCCTCGAGGGTCAGCATACAGGATGAAGGGCTGCGATCGCCGCGGTGCCGTTGTGTTGCCTGCGAGGGCTTGCCAGATGACAATCCATGCATGCGTCGCGGAATGCGGCTCCACCTTTCTCGATGGTTTCTCATGCAAGCAAATTTTATCCTGGGGAGCTTGGTCGCCCTTCTCTCGTCCTCACGATTGCATGGGCAGGCACTCGACTGAATGCTGCCGATCATGAGCTGCCTTCTGCCGCCGCCCTATTCATACGCATCTCCGCGTGCGCCTTTAATTTCGTGATCTCCGCCTCAGCCTCCGCGACGCCTCGATGTTTAACCATCCTGCCTTTGAACTTTTTCAAAATTCCCTTGGCGGGCCCGTGAGGCTTATCGGTCCGAAGAGCCCGTGCTGCCAAAAGCTCCGGCGGCTCAGAAAGGTCAATTGACCTGGTATCATCGAGCAACCAGTGCTTCCGGCGTCGGCTCTCGACGTCATGTATCGCGCGTCCGAGATCCTCCATTTTCGATTGCGGCGCAAAGTCCTCGGCTCTCTGCGTGTCGTACGCTCGATGCAGCTGGGCGAAGCCCCGCCGAAGCAGGTAAGACTCCAGGAGGAGCGCGTAGATGACAAGGGCGATCACAACGTAGACGAGAGTGTAGACAATGAAGGAGCTCCACTCCGCTATGGGTCCGATCTCTCGCGTCCGGCCTGAGAATATGACGGATAACAGAAGCGCCGGAAAATAGAAAATCCCGACGGCATCTGACCGGTGCGCTGAACTCCACAGAGTCACGATGAGCGTTATTGGTACCGCATACAGGAGAGCGATGAGGGCGGTATTGCGTTTATGCATGGCGCGGGTCAATGCACGTGAAGATAGCTTGACGGAAGAACCAGGTTGCCATTCGCGGGGTCAAAAAAGTGCTCCGGCATAGGGATCATCTCCGTATAGATGTCGTAGACGTATTGCACAACACCCTCTAAATGACTTTGATAGCGATCCGGCGTGCTGTCGTCGGGATAGACGCGCTCTTTGAATACGTGACTCGCCATCTCCCATATTCCAAAGTTGTAGCTCCATATTTGAAATCCGCGATGCGCGGGTGACGTCGCATCCTCCAGCGTGTGCATGGCCTTACCCAGCGCAGGGAGCGCCACCTGAGGATTGTTCGCTTTGCGAGCATCTATCGCCGACATCAGCTCCTTTTGGACGAGAGCCTCGCACAATCCAATGTAGGTCTGCTTTTCCTCTGCATCGACTTCTCCCGCTTTGTCGATGCCAGTCATTGCATGTTCGGCCGACTGCAGTGGTTCTTGATCTTTGTCGACCAGGGGTTGCTGGTCCTCGAGCACCTTTCTATCCGCCGCACTCATTGACGTCAGGACTCGATCGATTGCCTTCTGGTGAATATCGTCCGTGAGGGGACCGTTCACGCTGGTCCATGCGCCGGCCGTGACCGCGCTCGACAGGCAGATCGCCCCCACCAACCATCCACCCCACCATCGATTCACGAGCGGGCCTGTCGAGCGGGATTTCGAGCTACTAATAATCGCGAGGTCATCCATGATTGACGCGTCGTCGGTTATGTCAAATATATTCTCTTAAGAAAATACTGCAAGCCGGACGCACAATAAAAAGGCCGGCGACATTTTCTGTAGCCGGCCTGAACGACACTCACTAAAGGAATAATACTTAGAAGGCGGTGTCAGCATAGTCCAACAGGCCGTTGGGCCGCCATGCTCGATTTCGCGATCGCGAAAGACATAAGTTAAATGCGACGCGCCATTCGACGCGCGGCCTGATCTTAACTCGCAGTTCCCGAACGAGTATCGACGGACTTCTGCGCGGCCGCGGTGAGCAGATACCGATTCTCCAGGTCCTGAGCCGACAAAGGCCTCGACAGCAGGAAGCCCTGCGCCTCGTTGCAGCCGCGCGAGCGCAGCCACTCCAATTGGCCGGAGCGCTCAATACCCTCTGCGGTCACTATCAGATTGAGGCTCTTGCCGAGCGACAGGATCGCGCCGGCGACTGCCCCGTCGCTCGCCGACCGATCCACATTGTTCACGAAGGCCTTGTCGATCTTGATCCGGTCGGGTGGAAAACGAGTGATGTAGGCCAGGGAGGAATAGCCGGTGCCAAAATCGTCCAGTGCAATCCGGCATCCCAGCTGTCGAAGCTTTTCGAGAGCACTGCGAACTGTCGCTGAATCTTTGACCAGCAGCGATTCCGTGATCTCGATTTCAATCAGAGTCGTGGGAACGCCGAATGCGGCGGCTTCCGTCTCGACAACCCTCGCCGGGTCTCCATACAGGAGTTCCTTGGCGGACACGTTGACGGCCACGGGAATGGCGATGCCGCGATCCAACCAGTCGCGCAACTGTCGGCATGCCGCGCGCACGACCCATGATCCTAAGTCGATGATCAAGCCGCTGTCTTCCGCGATTTCGATGAATCGGATCGGCGAGATGTCTCCATGGTCCGCATCGCACCAGCGAAGCAGCGCTTCGACTCCTACGATCCGATTGTCGGTCAATCGGAATTTTGGCTGGAACTGCAAGCCCAGCAGATCCGTTTGAACCGCGCGCCGCAGACGGCCTTCGAGGTCGAGCCAATCACGCAACCGGCTGCTCATCGCCGGACTGTAGACTGCAACCGAGCCGCTGGCGCCGGCCTTGGCCTGATACATGGCGGTGTCGGCGTGCTTCAGCACCGTTGTGACGTCCGCACCATCGTCGGGATAGACCGCGAGGCCTATGCTGGGTCCCGAGAAGAATTCGAGTCCACCGTGTTCGATCGGTTCCTTCAACTTGGCCGCACAGGCATCGGCGATTTGGATCGCCAGCGCGCGCGCGCCGGCATCCCGGAGAAGTATGACGAATTCGTCGCCGCCAAAGCGCGCGACTGACAGGTGCTCACAACCGGCTTGGAATTGTTCAAGGGTTTGGGTGAGTTTGCCGGCGACGGTGCGCAACACGGCGTCTCCGACCGAATGGCCAAAGGTGTCGTTGACGCGTTTGAAGCTGTTCAGATCGAGATAGACCACGGCGACGGATTGTTGGGATTGCGCGGCCTCGCCAAACAGACGCTCGGCGGTCTCGATGCACCGCTGTCGATTCGGCAGGGAAGTGAGGGGGTCGAAGTAGGCGAGCCGTTCGATGTGTTCGGCGGCCGCCGTGCGCTCGCTCGTGTCCTGGCGCAGCACGACAACGTCGCCTCCCTCGCGGCGATTGAACCTCAGTTCGAACGAGCGGTGCAATCCTGAAGGGTCGTCCTCGCGGTAGGCGAGTTTGCGTTGCAGCCCGTCGTGTGCCGTCTGTCGAATGCACTCGAGCGCATCGGGCAGACGCTCCGGCGGCGCAAGCATTGCCGCGGCGGAACCGGCATTCGGACTCCACCGGATGTTGCCGTCCGGCGCGACCACCCACAAGGTGTCCGGTATCGCCTCCACGAGCGTATGCACCTGCGACACCCGTTCGGCGAGCGCCCGCGCCGCGGCGGCATTTCGCAAAATGTACTCGATTCGGCGCGGAAGAAGCGCCCAATTGACGGGCTTCGAAATGAAGTCGGTCGCGCCGGCCTCGAAGGCATGGCGGATTGCGGCGGCGTCCTCATGGCCGGTGACCATGACGATGGGAACGGTTGCGAGTCGCGGCTCGGCGCGAAGGCGCCGGCAGACCGAGTAGCCGTCCATGCCCGGCATGTCGACGTCCAGCAGGATGATCGCGACATCTCGCGATAATGCCGCGTTTAGGGCTTCCAGGCCGTTATCGAAGACCAAAGGCTCGAGGCCCGTCCCGGCCGCCGATTCGGCCAACAGCAGCCGCCCGAGTTCCTCATCGTCGGCAATGATCGCAAAGGGGACCGTTTGGGGTGTCTCGCTCACGCGCTCTCCCGAAGTTGTACGCGCATCAATGCTTCCATGAGCCTTGGATGCGCCGCTTCAAGACCGCCATTCACTTCCTCCGCGCCGGCGAGGTTGCCTTCGCTGCACATATTCCCCAGCCGGCGAACCTCCTTCGCGAACACCAATGCGCCGACATTCGCGGCGCTGGCCGCCAGTTTGTGACACACGCTTCCCGCGGTTTTGAGATCGCCGGCCGCGAGGGCGCTGCGAAGTTCAGTCAGCGACTTGGCTGATCCCACCCGGAACAGATCGACGAGTTTCAAATAGAGGTCGGCGTGCTTTCCTGCCCGCAGGTTGCGCAGAGTGGAGACCGCTGCGGGATCGACGCTCGACAGTAAGTCACGAGAGGAGTGCAGCGATGACAGCGGTGGTTCGGCCGATGGCCGGCCGGGGTGGTTGCCCGCGATCCAACGGCGCAGCAGCTGTGCACATTCCTCGAACGTATACGGCTTGGTCAGCAAATCGTCCATGCCTGCCTCGATACACGTATCGCGATAGCCTGCGGCGTCATGGGCTGTGAGCGCGACGATCGGTACGCGTCGCGCATCGCCCTCGCGTTGCCGGATCAAGGTGGTCGTTACGAAGCCATCCATCGTCGGCATACTCAGATCCATCAGAATCAGATCGAACCGCTCTATGGCGCTGCGGGCAATCGCCGCGGGACCTGTCGCCACCCAGACGCAGGTGCACCCCAATTCGGCGAGGTATCCCTCCGCGACGGCCGCGTTGACGGGTTCATCCTCCACCAGCAGCACGTGGCCCCCGATGTGCGGTTCGCAGGGCGCCGAACGGGGAGCCTCGGCGCCGGCTATCAGTGCTCCGCCCATCGCAGTCGATAGTGCGTCGTACAGCGCATCGCGATGGACCGGCTTGGACACGACGGCGTCAGGGTGCACGAAACTTCCGAGGTCCGCGATTTCGGCCTCCGCAGTCGACGCCACGATCACCACAGCCGGGCCCGATCGACGGGCGGAATCGACGTGCGTTCGGAGAGAATCCGGGTAACTGCCGGCGTCCAGGATGACGAGTCCCTCGCCGTCTGCCGCCTGCGTGGAACGATCGCGATCATCCTCGATCACCTCGAGCCCCAGCGCGGATACTGTGCGACCCAGCGCTTCGGCCAAAGCCGGCCGACGCGTGAGTATGCGCACGCGGCGCGGCTGCAATCGCACTCGTCGTTGTCGACTCGATTCGGCCGCTATCTTCAGCGGCAATGACAGGGTGAAAGTCGCGCCCACCCTGGGTTTGCTCGCCACGGTGATCGTGCCGCCCAGCAGCTCGGCGAGCTCGCGGCAGATCGCGAGCCCGAGGCCGCTGCCGCCGAAGCGACGGGACGTCGACTCATCCGCCTGCGTGAACGGCTCGAAGATCTTCGCGATCGTCGCCTCGTCCATTCCAACTCCGGTGTCGGAGACGGTAATTTGCAGCGTCGCGCGATCCGGCTCGATGCACACGATGTCGGCCTTCACGACGACTTCGCCTTGCGCCGTGAATTTGACGGCGTTGCCGATCAGATTCATCAGAATCTGCCGCAGACGCAGCGGATCGCCCATCAAACCCTGGTGGTCATGTGCCGTCGGACAAACGATCAGCTCGATGCCTTTCGTCGCCGCGCTGCCCGTAAATAGACTGGTGCATTCCTCGACCAACGGGATCAGGTCGATGGGCAGCGACTCCAGCTGAACCTTACCGGCCTGAATCTTCGACAGATCCAACAAGTCGTTGACGATCTGCAACAGCACCCCGGCCGAAGAGCGGATTGTCTCCGTCAGTCGCGTTTGCGTCGACGACAGCGGCGTACGCGCAAGCAGCTCGGTCATGCCGACCACGCCGTTCATCGGCGTACGCAGCTCATGGCTCATCCGGTCCAGGAAGTTGCTTTTCGCCCGCGCTGCCTCGGCCAGCTGTCGATTGCTCTCGACCAGCTCCCGGGTTCGCAGCGCCACTTCGGATTCGAGGCGCGCCCGCGCCGCGACCACCTCCCGGAATTTTATGCGTTGCAATCGCAGCCGGTAGGCGAACAATGCGAGTGCGGCCAGAGCGTAGGCGGCGTAGGCCCACGGCGAATTCCACGGCGCCGGCGATTTGTGAATCGCGAGACGTAGCGGTGTTTCGCTCCAGACCGAATCGGCATTGGCGGCACGCACCTCCAGCACGTGATCGCCGGCATCCAGGTTGGTCAGCGTTATCCGGTGCTGTGAGCCCACATCGATCCATTGATCCGTCAAGCCCGCCATCCGATAGGCGAGACGATTGCGTTTGGGCGATATGAAGTCGAGCGCGCCGAAGTCCATCGAGATGATGCCTGCCCGGTGATCGACCGCGATTCTTTCAAGCAGCCAGTACGGCGTGGTCGTGGGGACCGGCACCCCCATCACCTCGACCCGGGTCAACGCGAGCCGCGGCGGACGCCGGTCCTCGGTGAGGTGTGATGGGTCGAAAATGTTGAACCCCCCCGGGCCGCCGAAACACAACCGGCCATCGCGCAAACGGAAATACGCGCCGTTGTCGAATTCCTCGCCGTGAAGACCGTGCTCGCGGTGGAAGGTCTTGACAGATCGAGACTCCGGGTCGAAGCGCATCAGCCCGGCGTTTCCGCTGAGCCAGAGGTGTCCCGTGGCGTCGCTGAGCACGCCCCAGATCGTGTCGCTCGATAGCCCATCATTGCGCGAGACCACTTGAAAGCGCACTGAATCCGGCGCCTTTGCAGAGCCCAGAACTTGGACCAGTCCGCCGCCGTCGGTACCGAGCCACACTCGACCCGCGGTGTCGACCGCGATCGCGTACACAATGTTCGCAGGCAGACTGGCCGGGTCATTCGGATCGTGGCGAAAGACCTTGATTACCGAGCCGTCCGGACGCGCCAGGTCGAGGCCGCCACCGACGGTGCCGATCCAGACATTTCCATCCAGTCCCTCGGCGATCGAGATGACACTGGCGGCGCTGATTGCGCCGGGTACCGAGGGACCATGCGGGAGCTGGCGGATCAGGCCGGTGTCGGGATCGAGCAGGTTGGCGCCGCCGTCGAGCGTACCGATCCAGATTTTGCCGGCGCGCGTCTCGACAATCGTCATGATGCCGGCGTCGCTCAGGCTGCGCGGATCGCCAGGTTTCACCGCAATCGATTCAAGATGCCCGCCTACCAGCCTGCGAAGTCCGTGCGTCATGGTGCCGATCCAGAGCGCACCATGACGATCCTCATGCAGCGCCATCACGCGTCGATCGCCGAGCGCGTTGCGTACACCCACCAGCGTGTCGATGTCGGTTGCCTCGCCGCTGCCGCCGTCGTACTGAAACAGGCCCCCGCCCACCGAGGCGATCCACACTTTATTGTTGGGCGCGTCCGCGAACGCGGTGACGGACTTCCCGACGAGCCAGTCTGGCCGGTGACCGCCGAGGTCCCAGCTTCGCGGATTCCAGCGGCTGACGCCCCCGGCATCGGTGCCGATCCAGACCAGTCCACTGGAATCCTCATAGAGGGACCGTATGTACGAATCTCTCAAGGAGCCGGCGTCGCTTGCCTGATGTGCGTAGTGGATGAAGCCGCCGCTTGCCCGATCGAGCAGATTCAGCCCGTCCACCGTGCCCACCCACAGGTGACCGACCTGATCCTCGAGCAGTGCCCGGACATCATCGTTGCTCAGCGAGGTTTTGCTCTGCGGATCGTGACGGAACACCTGTACCACCCGGCCGTCCCGATCCATCCGATTCAGGCCGCCATCGTAGGTTGCGACCCACAAGCTGCCCGTCCTGTCCTCGAGCACGCGGGAAATCTGATCGCCGCTGAGCGAGTGAGGGTCCTGCGCCGAGTGGCGAAAGTGATCGAACGCGCGCCGCTCGCTTTGCCACCGGTCCAGACCCGACTCCGTACCAACCCAAACGGACCCGGATCGATCCTGCGTCAGGGTGAAAATGCGATCATCGATCAGCGAGTTCGCATTCGCCGGATCGTGGCGCAAATGCTCGAAGCGCCCGGTTGCAGGATCCAGAATGTCGATACCCGCATCGCTGGTTCCGATCCAAATCCGACCGTGCGCATCCATCATCACGGCCCGCGCGGCGTCGCTGGCGAGGGAATCGGGCTTGGCGGAATCATGGCGGAAGACCGTGAAGGTATCTTTGCCGCGGTCCCAGCGGGCGACACCGGCATCCTTGATCGCTATCCAGAGATCGTGATGCGCATCCTCGATGATCTGGTAGATGAAGTTACCGGGCAACCCACCACGTACGCTGGGCGAGTGGGCGTAGCGAACGAGTGTCTGGCCGTCGTAGCGGACCAGACCATCTTCGGTGCCGAGCCAGACGAAGCCCTGAGAATCCTGCAGGGTCGCAAACACCGTACCCTGCGGCAGACCATCGGATGTCGTCAAATGCTCGAGAATGAGCGGCGAGGCATCGATCGCCGCCTGCGCGATCGATGCCACACTCCACAACACCAATCCGAGCAGCAGTTTCCAGCGCCGTGCTCCTGCATCAAGGTGGGTACACACAGCGCTACGATGCATGAAGTCGAGCCTGGATTTGTTGACCAGCGTCAGATCGGCGTCACGACGGCCGAGGTTTTGCAGACCTGCGTCACAGTCCCGTTATTGATTCGGAACCCAGTTCTCGATGGATGCCGGCGTAGCCGGGGCCACCACGGTTCCGGGTGAGGTCCACCAGGGGACGGACTTGGCCCAGGTATAGCCTTTCGCCCACGTATAGCCCTTGGCCCAGGTGTAGCTCTTGGCCCACGTGTAACCCTTGGCCCACGTGTACCCCTGCGACCACAGGTAGCCCGCGCTCCAGTTGTAGCCTTGGTTCCACGCATAACCCTGGGACCAAGTGTACCCATCACTGGCCTGCGACGCGCCCCACGCCGAGCCCGCCATGTTCATGATGTAGTAGTTGCCGGCGGCGTCCTCATTGGCCGGGCCGCCGAAGTGCTGGGTCCCCGCGAGATCCGCGTTGATATCGAGCCCCACGTTGGCGCAACCGGTCGCGGAGCTGTTGACGGCCGCGATTGCATTGATGAGACCTGCGCCCTGCTGGAAGACACTGTAGGCAAGCTTACCCTGCGCCGTGACGGCGGGACGAGAGGAGGCCAGCAGGCGGCATTTCACCCCATCGGGTGTCAGTGTCGGATCCGACTGCAGCATCAATGCCACGACGCCGGTAGTGACCGCCGCGGCCATCGAGGTGCCGGACATGGTGAACAGATTTTCGGTCAGCAGCATCGAATGAGGATCGATATTCGCGAGGTAGCTGCCGCCCGGCATGGACGCGACCATGTGACCGCCCGGCGAGACCAATTCCGGTTTGACGAAACCCTCGTACGTGGGGCCGGCGGATGAGAACGAGGCCAGGCGATCGTCTTTCACGTTGTAGGGCGTGTAGTTGTCCGTCAGGGCGCCGGTCGTGATGACATACGGCACGTTGCCGGGCACGTCGATGGTCATGGCGGCGGGTCCCTCGTTGCCGGCCGCGGTGACCACGACGATGCCGGCGCGCCAGACCGCCATGACGGCTTGCGCCAGCGGATCGTCCCAATAGTACGACTCCGGCGTCGCGCCGAATGATAGATTGAGGACGCGGATTTTGTACTTCGTCCGATTGGCAACGATCCAGTTGAGCCCCGCGATCACGTCGGCGTAGCGACCGGAACCCGTGCCGTCGAAGGCGCGAACGGCCACCAGATTAGCCTGCGGTGCGATGCTCAAGTAGCTGCCGGAAACATTCATCGCGCCGCCGGCGGCAATCGACGTTACATGCGTGCCGTGACCGTAGGGATCGCCTTTGACCGGCCCCGAGCCGCCGTTGAGCACGTCGATACTGGCAAGCAGCCGACGGCTGTAGTTCTGGCTCGGGTCCTGCCAAAGCCCTGAGTCGAGAACCGCGATCGTCACGCCCTTGCCGGTGACGCCGGCCTGCTGCAACGCGTCGGCACCCACCAACATGGGGTAGTTGGTCTGATACAGCAAGGTCGGGAGCAGCATGCCCTGACCGTCCGTAGGTGTCTGGAGGCTGCTTGCGAGCATGACCACTGGAGAGGTTACCGGGCTGAGCAACCCCAGCAGGCCGGCCCCTTCGGTGGTGAGCGAGCGGTCGTCGAACACATGTACGCCGGCGGTTCGGCGCAGACGCGCGACCTGCCCGGGGTTGAGGTGCGCCGAGACCGCGTTGATGATCGGGAGGTTCTGCTCCGTTCTTCCGCCCGCACGAGCGACATCTTGGTTTGCAGCGCTGAGCGTGGCCGCCTGCACGATGTACCGTGCCCCTGCACCGGCAGACGGCGCTTGAGCCGCGATGCTGGTCGCCGTGGTCGCAGCCAGAGCGATCAACGTCGAGGCGAATAGATGACGGCTTTGCATAACGCATTTCCCTGTAAAGGCAGATCGTCGGTGACCCGCGTGCTGCGCATTAAAGGGCAAATGGGAATGCATCGCGGTCCCGGGGGTCCCACAGGCTGGAACGCCGACTGTGACGGGCGTCAAATAATGCCGCGGTCAAATCGACGGGCATTGCGCTACGCTGTCCCTGCTGCGCGTCGCACCCGCGGCCGCCGCGTTCGCGGCGTTCAAGTCGGCATCCTGCCGACTTAGTCGGCGCTCGCGGCGCGATAGGGCTTCATTATGTCCGGTACAGCGTTCCGGTAAAGATCGCCGCTGCCATATCGACACCCCATGGCGAGGAGTGCCCGGCGTTGCGCCTCGTCGTCGACGCCGGTGGCGATGGGAGTCAGACCGAGCGCGGCGGCAACGCCAATCCCCGCACGGCACACCCGGAGCGCAACCTCGTCATTGCGCAAGGCCGTCACCCATGCGCGGTCGAGTTGCATACCCCAGATCGGCGCGCGCGCCAGACCATCCAGCGAACCCATTCCACGCGCCACTTCATCCACCACCAGATGTATGCCGAGCCGCTGCAGATTCGACAAAAACGTCGGATCGCGCGCGATGAAGGCCTTCTCGGAAATCCGCAGCTCCAAGCGTTGCGCGGGCATCGCGCCGTCGGCCAGGAACTGCGCCATGTCGGCCGCGAAGGTGTCGTGCAGAACATGATTTCGCAGCGCGCCGAACGATATCCGGACATCGGCGTCCCATTGGGGCGCCAGAGCCGCGAAGTCCTTTTGCAGACAGGTCAGCACGGCTCGCGACAGAGCGACGGCCAGGCCCGTCGTTTCCGCCACGCGCAAGAATTCCACCGGTCGCACCTCGCCACGAATCGGATGGATCCAGCGAAGATAGCCGACCCAGGCGACCAGCCGCCCGGAGGAGAGGTCGTGGCGGCCGACGTAGCGAAGGCGGATCTCGCCGTTGGCGATGGCCTCGCGTAGTTCACGCGCGAGATCGAGACGCGCCAGCGACCGCAATCTCACGGTGTCGCTGAAGAAGCTGACCTTCCGGGATCCAGAGCGTCGCGCCTCACTGGCGGCCGCGCGCGCGTGGTCCAATAACGCCTGTGGCGAGGTCGCATCCTGGCCGAGGATCGCCACCCCCGCGTAAGGCGCCAGATGGAAGGCAGCGTCCCCGACAGCGATCGGTTCACGCAGGCTTGCACAGAGATTCGTGACGCAGGTGTCGATCGAGTCCCGGTCCGAAGTTTCGATCACCAGGGCAAGGCGGCTGTCGCTCAGTTGCCCGAGATACCATGCCGCCGACTCACCGTCACGGCCGGGATCGTGCGGCGGCAGGCGAAGAATGGCGTCGCTCACCAGCTGTTCGGCTATGGTGGTATCGAAGGCCTGCGCAATATCCGTCACGCCGTCCAATTGAATGATGGCGAGAGCGGCAGGCTTCTCGCTCAAGGCGGCCAGCGATATCGAGTCCTTGAAGCGCCGCAAGAAACCCCTGCGATCCAGCTGCGGCCGCGGATGCACGCCGGTCGACTCGAGCGTCTCGTCGGACGCACGGGCGGTTACGCGGCGGATGACGCAGAGCGCGCGGTCGGGACCCTGTGCGCTGACGCGCGCCTCATAGTCCTCCCCGAGATGCTGAAAGCGGGCGTCGGTGGCCGCGCGAAGTCCGATCGCTTTGAGTGTAAGCCGTTTTATCAAAACAGCCACAGCTTTGGGCCAGACGGTCTCGGTGTTTTCGCCGATGGATCCCGGATCCGGTTTGAGGCCCGGCAGCGCATGTCCTCCGGCGTACGTGAGGAGGATGCCGTCGCGGCGCACGAGCACCACAAGATCGGGGAGTGCGTCGATCAGCGCATATTGCAGGGATTGTGCGTTCGACACACGAGAATGCTACTCGAAAATCAGGCTCGCATTCCGGGACGCAGGTCCGGAAAGCACATCGCTTGCGGGCAGCCCACGGCTGGTTAGGGCGCGCGGTGGCTCAAGCCCCAAATATACGCCGCGACCGCCGACACCTGATCGGGGGTGAGTTCCGCCCCACCCATGGGCGGCATGGGCGCGCGATATTGTTTTGGTTCCGGTACGCCGGCGGCTATGGTTTTCGCGATAGCGGGAAAGCTGCCATCGCCCCACAGCCATTGGGTATCCGTAAGATTCGGACCGAGGGCCGTGCCGGCGCCGCCCGCGCCATGGCAACCCGTGCAGGTCCCTCCGCCGACTTGACCGTGGTAGATCCGATCGCCCAATGCAACCATCTCCTTCGTCGCTCCGTTCGGAACGGGAAGACTCGCCGTTGCGACGGCGGCGCCGGCGTCCGGGTGGGTGCCTTCCGGGGGTTTGGCGTCCGCTACACTGATGTTGCCGGCTGGCGCCGATGCTGGTGGACACGGAACGAACTGCGGAGCGCCGCTGGCGCTGGCTGACCCGCCGCGGTACACGATCCGGTAAATTCGTCCGCGCACATCGTCGGAGACATAGAGTGACCCGTCGGGCGCGATTGCCAAGCCGGATGGACGGTGCGCCGCTTGATCCGGTGTCTCCACGGCCCCTGCAAATCCGTCGGCAAATATCTCGCACTGACCGGATGCATGATCGCCCGCCAATGCCTGAAAAACCACGTTGTAGCCACCTTGGCTGTAGGGTGCTCGATTCCACGAGCCGTGGAACGCGATGAACACGCCGTCGTGATACCGAGCCGGGAATTGTTGCTTGTCATACCGCGCCATCCCATTCGGCGCCCAATGCGCCGGAAACGCCGCAATCGGGGCGCCCTTGGCCGCACACGGGCCGACCTTCTTGCCTCCGTCGCCGCCGTACTCCGGGGCGAGAACCAATTTTTTCTGTATGGCGTCGTAGTAGCATTCCGGCCAGCCGTAGTCTCCGCCGCGCTTCAAGAGCAGCAACTCCTCTGCCGGTTGCGTCGCTTCCTCGTCGGGTTGTTTGTACACATCCGGCCAATTCGTATGCAGCTGGTCCCGTCCATGCTGCGTGACGAAAATACGGTTCGCCGTATCTATGGCAAAGCCTTCGCCGTTGCGTATGCCGGTTGCGAAGCGCTCGGCCGGTGAGAATGTCTGATTCGTCTTGTTCGCGTCGTAGCGCCAGATGCCGCCGCGCGTCTCGAGTTCCGTGCACGGGTTGATGCCCGGCGATTTCGGCGTGCGGTTTTGCCGTTGACAGGCATTGGTCGCGGTTGCGACGTCCACGTACAAGGAGCCGTCGGCGTCGATCGCGAACGGATGCATGGGATGGTCGCCGCCAAGGGGCAATCCCGACACGATCGTCGCCGCAGGCCCCTGCGGGACGATCGAGCCGGCCGGCAGCGCATAGCTCACGATTTTATCGTTGATCTCGGCGAACAACGCACCCTTGTACAGACCGATGCCCGTACCCCCTGCGCCACCGCTCTGCACAGTTTCACCGAAACGTTGATTCACATTGGCCTTTCCCGTGCCGGTGGTGTCTTGCAAGGCGACCAGAAATCCGCCGGCATGCGGCGTGTCGTTCCCGTAGTAGCGACCTGACCACGTGTTGACGTAGACGACTCCGTTGGGCGCGACCACCAAGTGGCGAGCGTGCCCGACACCGTCAGCGAAGACCGTCGCGCAAAAGCCCGGCGGCAACTTCAGCCCGCTGTCATCGTGCGGGCACGCATGATTTGCTGCCTGCGCACCGGAGTTCGGCGGGGATTGGGCCGATGCCGGCGAGCTGACTACGCACAATGCGCCGAGCGCGATGATAACCGGCGATAAGCTCATACACGGGCGGGATGAAGTCACTGGCGGGCCTCCGGAGGACGATGACGGAACGCGACGGTGAGCACGCTATGCATCTTGGGTTGCGCGAGTATTTCCGGCGGCGGAATTCCGGTTTCAATCGTAACTTTGGCTTGCGCCGCGCATCTTGGCTTGCGCCGCACTATGCATGCTCCGCACTTTCTTCGTGGGTCGCCGCGGAATCTCGCCGAATGAATCGATGGATTGAGCACAACCACAGCAGCGCGCTGCACAGCAGGCGAACCGGCGCGGTGAGCCACTCGACCTGGAGACTTCGGTTCTCCCCGAGCCGGCACCAGTTACAGAAGTGTTCGCAATTGTTGCTCAGCAGATCGTAGCGGCGTTCACCTAGTCTCGAACGGGCTCGGCGCACGACTTCGTTCTCATCGAAACGTCCGGCCTGCGCCCTCTCCGCACGGAATGCACGCCCCTCCGAGAACTCCGCGAGAGAGATCTCCTCGACCAATCCTCGCGAATATTTGATGCGGCCGGCGTAATGCACCACCCGCCCCTTGCCAAGATAGATTCCGTGATGGGTATAGCCGCGACGACAAGTGATCAGATGTGTACCCGCGACCAATCGCTCGGATTCGTCGCTCAACCACGCGCTGATTCGCGGCATGGGATGAAAGTTGACCTCACCTTGCGTCTGGATCATGTTGACCAACGCTCCTCAAATGAACCCGCGGGTAACTGGATGGCTTGATGGGCGAGGTTGCTGCGAGCGAATTACGCGGCAATTTCCTGAAGGGCGAATCCTGTTACATCCGTAGCGGGAGCTCGGTGAGCTGAAGCCATCCGGCAATTTCTTTCACGTAGGATTGATGCTGGATAATTCACGAGACGAGCTTTGAATCATGAGAAAACCATCGATGAGACTGTCACGACGACGCGCCCTCGCGGCAGCCATGTTCGTAGCATTGGGCGCACCCTGTGTGGGGCTCGCTCAGGCGGCTTCGGGCAAGACCGATGCGGCGACGCCGGCGGCGGCCGCATTGCCGGACTATCATCCGAGCATGGGCGACTTGATGACGATGGCTGTGCAGCCGCGTCACATCAAACTGGGATTGGCCGGGAAGCAGCAGAATTGGACGTACGCCGAATACGAACTCAGCGAGCTGCGCAACGCGTTCGCCCGCATCGCCCGCACCATCCCCAAATACCAGTCATGGGATACCGCGGCGATGGTCACGGCAATGACGCAAGCACCGTTCGGCGCCCTCGAACTGGCCATCAAAGAGCGCAACACCACGCACTTCGGCGCCGCATACACTCAGTTGACACAGGCCTGCAACGCCTGCCATCAGAGCCAGAATCACGCTGCAATCGTCATCCAGGTTCCCGACGCGGCGATGTTTCCCGATCAGGATTTCCGGCCGGCGACGCGGTGAGATCGACGTCGGCGGGAATCCGCGCCGGCGACCCCGCACGGCCGCGGGTTTCAACTGAAACGCGCGGGGCAATAGCGAGAAATCAGACCGAAAATTCCGTCCAGCACCATCGTGTCAATGTTGGACATTATGATATATGAAGAAGATGACCTCATGCGCGGCCTGCTGGAGGAATGGCTGTCGGGCGCCGGTTATCGTGTTCGCCGGGCAGCGCCGTATGGCGCGCCGACTCCGGGCGACGCCGATCTGGTGATCGTCAGCCTATACATGCCCAAACACGCGGGCTCGCGCCTGGTCGAAGAAATTCGGGCGGCACATCCCGGAACAGCCATAATCGCGATTTCCGCTCAGTTCCGCGCCGGTCTTTCGACTAGCGGCACCACCGCGCAGTCTCTCGGGGTGGCCCAGGTCATCGCGAAGCCGCTGACCCGCGCTGCGCTGCTCGGGGCGATTGGCGCTATTATTGGTCCGACGACCTAAGTACGGCACGCCACGAATGTCCGACCCCAGCGACTCCACGGCCACGGTCACGGCCGCCGGTTCAATCCGGTTCAAACGGCTTCGGCTGCGGGTTGTCGTACTGGGAGTGCTGGTCATATTGGCCTTTGCCGGCTCATCGGCTTACGACGCCTGGCGTTCGTATGGCAATACGCTCGCGGCAACGAACCGCGAAATCGGCAATGTGGCAACAGCGCTTGCAGAGCAGACCGCGTGGACGTTTCAGGGTATCGATTTGTTGCTGCACGATACGGCGCGCTGGTATCAAAACGCGCGACTCGAGACGGCGCCCGACCGCATCGACGAAGTGCTTGCGAATCGCACCGCCGGTATCAGGTTGATACGCTTTATCACGGTCGTCGACGCCCAGGGCATCCAGCGGCATCGTTCGCGCGGATCCTCGCCCCCCAATCTCGACGTGTCGGACCGTGCCTACTTTATCGCGCAACGAGACCGCACGGTGACGGGACTCTTCATCAGCGAACCGCTGATCACACGCTCCGACGGGCGCGCGGGAATTATCCTTGCGCGGCGGCTGGAGGACCACGGCGGAGCGTTCGCCGGCGTCGTCACCGCCATCGTCGACCTCGAGGATCTCGAGCGATTCTACGCGGCGGTCACCCTCGGCCAAGGCAGCGCCATTCAACTTCTGCGCGACAGCGGCCTGCTGCTCGTGCGCGATCCGCCCAACCCTGATGCTGTCGGGAAGAGATATCCTGAACTCATTACCGCACTGACAGAGTCGGCCACTCGGCTCTTGAATCCGATTGACGGCAGGCAGGAATTCATCTCAGCGGCAAGCGTCAGAGACACCCCCTTTGTACTCGCGGTTACCCGGGACCAGTCGGTGGCTTTGCATTCTTGGCGTGACGAAGCAGTTCGACTGGCGGCGCGCACCGTCATCGTCGCATTTTTGGGTTTGATAGCCATATGGGCGCTTTGGCGCCAACTGCGCCTTATCGAAACGGGCGAGAGTGCACTGCGCGACAGCGAGGAGCGCTATGCACTCGCCATGGAAGGAGCGAATGAGGGCCACTGGGACTGGGATCTTACGACCGACCGATTGTTCCTTTCGCCCAAAATGGCAATCATGGAAGGCCGCGGCACGGACCAAGTGATTACGACGCGCGCTACCTGGCTTTCGCAAATCGAAATTCACGCCGATGACAAACCACGTCTCAGGCTCGCCGTGCGCGATCACCTCCTGGGCCGCACCGCGAGCTTTGAATGCGAGTATCGCGTCCGTAACGGCGACTGGCGTTGGCTGCTTGCGAGGGGCCGCTGCCTTCGGGACGGGACGGGCAAGCCGTATCGGTTCGTGGGCTCGGCCATCGACGTTACCACTCAAAAACAGGCGCAGATCGAGCGGGAACTGCTGGAGGCGCAATTGCGGCAATCGCAAAAAATGGAGGCGATCGGTACCTTGGCGGGCGGCATCGCCCACGATTTCAACAATATACTGGGCGCGATCCTGGGCTATGGTGAACTCGCGCAGCAGGAATCCGAGCCGGCCGGCCCTGTGCGGCGCTATGTTGACAACATCATGCATGCGGCCGGGCGCGCCAAGGTGCTCGTCGATCGCATTCTCGGATTCAGCCGCAGCGGGCTGGGCGAACGCGCTACTGTGCACATTCAGTCGGTCGTTGAGGAGACCCTGGAACTGATCGCCGCCTCCCTGCCCGCCGACATCCGGCTCGAACAATCCCTCGACGCCGGTGACGCCGGGCTGATCGGCGATTCGACGCACTTACACCAGGTGGCAATGAATCTTTGTACCAACGCCGTACGCGCCATGGAGCGCGGCGGCGTCCTCCGCGTACGGCTCGCGCGCGTCGATGTGACCGCCGAGCAATCGGTGTCGCGCGGCGCTCTCTCGCCGGGTCCCTACGCACGGCTCGTGATCGAGGACACCGGCGTCGGCATCCCTCCGGCCGTGCTCGAGCGAATATTCGATCCGTTCTTCAGCACCCGAGGCGTCGGGGAAGGCACCGGTTTGGGTCTATCGCTCGTGCACGGAATCGTGATCGACCTCGGGGGTGCGATCGACGTCAAGTCAGTGGCCGGCGAGGGCACGCGCTTTGAGATATGGCTGCCGGTTACGGCAGAAACCGGCAGACGTGCCATCGAAGTAGTTCGCGAGCCGGCGCGTGGACGCGGTGAAACAATAATGATCGTCGATGACGAAGGTATGCTGGTTGCGCTTGCGGAGGAGATGCTGGCCGGCCTTGGGTACGAGCCGGTGGGCTACCAGTCGAGCAGCGCGGCGCTGCAGGCATTTCGGGCGAACCCACGGCGCTTTGACCTGGTGCTCACCGATGAGGCGATGCCGGACCTCGTGGGCACCGAGCTCGCCCGCGAAATTCGACTCGTCAGGCCCGAAATTCCGATCATCCTCATGAGCGGACACGGCGGCGCGACACTCGAGAACCGCGCTGCCGCGATGGGCGTGAATGAAGTATTACACAAGCCGCTCCAGCGCGCAGATCTCGCCGAGTCGCTCGCGCGTGCTCTGGCGAATTACGGCTGAAATCTTCGGCGCGAGCCGCGAAATCGAAATGCGACTCTCTACGAGCACATTCGACACACCACCCGCAATTTCGCGGGCGGAGATCAACGGAGTATCGAGATGAGATATCAGAATATGTTGATGCTGCCGCTCCTCGTCGCTGCCGCGGCCGGCTGCACCAGCATGGGAACCGGCTTTGGCTCGACGCCGTCCGGTGCGAGCCCAACCACATTCAACTGGAAGAGCTCCGATGGAGTTTCCGGCACCATGAGCGCAACATTGGCGGACGGCACCGTTTATGTCGGTCAGTATTTTCAAGTCACGCGAGATACGACCGTCGATAACGTCGCGCCGCTCTGGGACGGTTGGCATTCGGGATGGCGGGGAGCCGCCTACTGGGATGCCGGGCCATCGACGGACTTTATTACGCACTACTCGGGCCGCGTGGTTGCCAATCTCGCCACACCGGCCGCGACGCACATGAGATGCAATTTTCAGCTCGTGCATCCTTCCAACGGAATGGCCGGCGGTGGCAGCGGCCAGTGTCAACTGCCGGATGGCAAGACCATTGATGCGAACTTTCCCAGTGCTTGAGCCATGAGCGTCGTAGACTAGGCGGCCATGGGGGGATTTCATCACGGAGAACACGGTTATGCCTGACACCATTCAGCCGCACATATTGATCGTGGATGACGATCCGCAGATTCGCGACTTGCTGCAAGAGTATTTCACGGCAAACGAGTTGCGGGTGAGTGTGACCGCTTCGGGCAAGGAGATGACGGGGATCCTGCTTGATCACGCGATCGATCTGGTGGTTCTCGACCTGCGCCTCGCGGGTGAGGACGGCATGGCGCTTGCCCGAAAGCTGCGCGAAGAGTCCGCTATTCCCATCATCATGCTCACCGGCGTGCGCGATGAAGCAGATCGAGTGATGGGTCTTGAACTCGGCGCTGACGATTACCTCACCAAGCCGTTTAGCCCGCGAGAGCTCCTGGCGCGCATCCGCACCGTGCTACGTCGAACCAAAGGCTTGGCGTTGACTGAGGCAAGGCAAAGAGCGGTTCGCGCCTACCGCTTTGCCGAGTTCGAATTGAACCTGCGCACCCGCCGCCTCGCAAAGCACCCGGGCGAAAAGCTCGAGCTGACCAACGGGGAATTCAATCTGCTGGCCGCGTTACTGGCTGCTCCGCAACGGGTCCTCACTCGCGATCAGCTGCTCGAAGCCAGCCGTGTGTACGACAACGAAGTCTACGACCGCTCCATCGACGTTCAGGTGTTGCGATTGCGTCGCAAGATCGAGATTGACCCATCCCAACCACAGTTCATCATCACTGAACGAGGGGTGGGATATTCGTTCAGCGCGCCGGTTGAAGTTCTTTATTGATCATCCCCAGAGCCCACCCAGCGCTCTGACCAGCAGCACGCTCGCGTCGAGCCGGCGCCGGGCGATGTCGATGGCGGTACGCTCATTGGTCAGGGCCGCGCTCTGCGCCGTCACCACCTCCAAGTACCCGACCGCACCGCCCTGATAGCGCTGCAGCGCCAACTCCAGCTCATGCTGCGCCGCGTTGACCGCAAGTTGCTGGGCCCCCGACTCGTCGGCGAGTATGCGCAGCGCCGCGAGGTTGTCCTCGACCTCCTGGAATGACGTCAGCACCACCTGACGATAGTCGGCCACCGCCGAGTCGTACATCGCCTTGGCGCCGTTCAATTTCTGCTTGCGCAGACCGCCGTCGAACAGCGTGCCCACCAACGGCAGGCCGACGGCCCAGAAGCGGCTGGGCGCGTTCGCCCACTGCGAAAAGCCCCCCGATTCGAGGCCGCCGGTCAGGGCCAGCATCAGATCGGGAAAGAACGCGGCGGTGGCCGAGCCCACGTCCGCATTGGAGGCCGCCACGAGGCGCTCCGCCGCCGCCACGTCGGGCCGCCGTTCCAGCAGTTGCGAGGGGACGCCGGCAGGAACGTCCGGCGGCGCAAGCTGCACGGCATTCGGCGGCAAGTTGAAGGTCGAGGCGGATTCGCCGATCAACGTGGCAATCGCATGCTCGAGCTGGGCGCGCATGACGCCGAGGTCGATGAGCTGCGAGCGCGCCGTCTCCACTTGGGTCTGCGCCAAAGCGACGTCCGAATCCGATGCGACGCCGGCGGTGAATCGCTGGGTGGCGATGTCGAGCGCCGACTGGAAGGCAACGACGGTTTGTTGCAGCAGCTCAGTTTGCGTGTCGAACCCGCGCAGGTCGAAATAATCCACCGCGAGTTCGGCGTGCATACTGAGTTCGACCGAAGCCAGATCGGCTGCGCTCGCCTGCTCCCGGGCCTTCGCGCCCTCGACGGCATGGCCCACTTTCCCGAATAAATCCGGCTCCCAGGAGGCGTTCACGCCCGCGGTGTTGTCCCACACCGTCTTGCCGGCCAGGCCCTGCCGCCCAATGACGGTCTGCGAGGTACGGACTCGATCGGGCTCGATCCCCGCTTGAATCGTCGGGAAATACGCTGAGCGCGCCTGGCCCACCACCGCGCGTGCCTGCTGCAGCGACGCCACCGCCTTGACGATGGTTTGATTGGATACGGCGACGCGCGCCTCGAGCTGATTCAACGACGCGTCATGGTAGGTTTCCCACCAGGCCCCGCGATCCTGAGCATCCTGTGGGGAAGCGGGCTTCCAGCCCGGCGCCGGCGCGGGTGCGGCGGCGGCGGCGGGCCGTTCCTTGAACGCCTGCGGCACATCGACCGTGGGCCTCACATAGGCGGGCCCGGTCGCGCAGCCGGCAAGCAGCAGCGTCAGGGCGAGCGCTCCGGCGGCCACGCGAAATTTGGTATCAAGTCCGACTTTCATGATCATTCTCCGGCGCCTTGGGGACCTGCAACATTGCTCATGGCGCTAGGCCGACGGCGATTTGGACGGCTTCTCGGCGCCCGGCGGCTTTGCGGCATCCGGCGGATTCTCGACGACGCGCACTGCGTCGCCGGGTGCGATGGCATCGCCCGGATTGGCGATGACGCGCTCGCTCGCGTCGAGTCCGGAGGTCACTTCGATGGTCGTGCCGAAGTCGCGTCCCAAGGTAACCGTTCGCAGCAGCGCCTTGCCTGTGCCATCGACGATGGCCACCTGGACGCCGTTCGGGCGGAACAGCAGCGTATTCACCGGGACGGACAGGAGCGGGTGGGACGTGGTCACATCCAGATCGACCAGCGCGTAGGCGCCCGGCAGAACGGCACCGTCCTGATTGTCGACGTCGACCTCGACGCGCAAGGTACGGCTGGCGGAATTGATCGCCCCCGAGGTGCGCGCGACCGTGCCGTGCAATGGCCGGTCCGGCCGCTGTGGAAGCGTCAGAGTTGCCGGCACGCCGGGCCGCATGTCTTGTGCGTAGACCTGCGGGACGTCGACGAAGACTCGCAGCTTGTCCGTTTCCGCCAAATGGAAAAGTTCCATCTTCGAGCCGCCGGCGCTGCCCGAATCGATCAACGCGCCGACGTCGACGTTGCGCGCGGTGACCACGCCGGCGAAGGGCGCGACCACTTTTTCGTAGGACTGCAATTTGCTCAAGCGGTGCACGTTCGCCTGGTTCGCCGCGAGAGTGGCCGCCTGCGCCTTCATCGTGGCGACGTCCTGTTCGGCGATTTCGCGCGAGACCGCATTGGTCTTGAGCAGACCCACCCAGCGGTCGGCGGTCACCTTGGCGATGTCGTACTGGGCTTGTACGGTATGCTCGTCGGCGCGCGCCTGCTCGAGCTGCGCGTCGACTTCGGGCGTCTCGATGTAGGCCAAGAGCTCGCCCGCCGGCACCTGGGTGCCGATGTCCTTGTACCAATGCGCGAGATAGCCGTTGGTGCGCGCGAAGATCGAGGCTTCCTGAAACGCCTGCACATCGGCCGGCAACTCGATGCGCTGCACGGCCGGCGCCGCCGTCGGGTTCACCACCGAGACCACGGGAGTGCTGAACGACTGAGTTTGCGTACGCAGCGCGGCGTGCGCCTTGAGTCGCGGCAGGATCCCGACCCCGAGGGCCAGCAGCACGAGCACGAGCGGCGTCAAGCGCAGCAGTCGTGTTTTCAGGGATGGGGTCACCTTAGGATCATTGGCATTCACGTTGCTTCTCCCATTCAATTCGCGGACAGAAGGGCCATCGAGGCCGTATGCGCCTCGCGGCGCTTGAGCCACCCGTGTACCGCCGCAAATACGACGGGCACGAACAGCAAGGTGGACATGGTTCCGAACATGAGCCCGCCGATCACGGCGCGCCCCAGGGGAGCATTCTGCTCGCCGCCGTCGCCGAGCCCGAGGGCCATCGGCAACATGCCGATCACCATGGCGAGCGCCGTCATCAGCACCGGGCGAAACCGGCCCAGGCCGGCGTCGAGGGCGGCGCGCAGGGGCTCAGTGCCCTGCTCCAACGTCTCACGCGCAAAACTCACCACGAGAATGCTGTTGGCGGTCGCGATGCCGATGCACATGATGGTGCCGGTCAGCGCCGGCACGCTCACGGTCGTGCCGGTGATGAACAGCATCCACACGATACCGACCAAGGCGGCGGGAAGCCCGCTGATGATGATCAGCGGGTCGATCCACGATTGGAAGTTGATCACCATGAGCAGGTACACCAGCAGCACGGCGAAGCCGAGCCCAGTCAGGAGGCCCGTGAACGAGGACTGCATGGTCTGGACCTGCCCCCGCACCACGATGCTGGAACCCGCCGGCAAACTACCTCGCGCCTGATCGACCAAGCCGGTGATCTCACGCGCCACGCCGCCGAGATCTCGCCCCTGGACCGAACCGAAGATATCGATCACCGGCTGGACGTTGTAGTGAGATACCACGGCCTCCTGCGAGCCGCGATCGAGCGTGCCGAGCGAGCCCAAGATCTGCGACTGTG
>JAXDQI010000318.1:0-22432 GCA_034667965.1 Gammaproteobacteria bacterium | reverse complement strand
TGACGGACGTTCCTGCCTATACGGCCGATGGTGAAATCGGATACATCGTAAAGCCCAATCAATCCGGGCGGTTCCTGAACAAGAACGCATGGGCATTCAACAGCAAGAGCATGCCCACTGAAAAAGCGTGGGAACCCACCAAACCAATGAATATCGTGGTGATCGGCAACAGCATCATCATGGGTGGAAATCCGTTGGACCAAAAGGACAAACTGATTCCGCAAATCGAGAAAGACCTGGGTTCAAGGTATTCGGTGTGGCCTGTGGGAATCGGCGGATGGACAAATGTAAACGAGATGGCCTATCTGGCCAGAAATCCGGATGTCGTGAAGTCGACGAACTTTTTCATCTGGGAATACATGCCGGGCGGACTGAGCGGGCTGAGTGAGTGGCGCGGGGACTACGTATTTCCCAAGGAACGGCCGGTGTGGGCGACATGGTATGCGTTTCGGCGATATATGCTGCCTCGAATTTTCTCGCTGAACATGAGCGAGTTGCCGCCGCCAATCAGAAAAGTCAACGATCGTTACCTGGCCAACTTCGATGCCCAGGTGGCGGCTCTGGCGAAGAGCGCCGGTCTGAAGCACCCCGGAATGATATTTCTTTATCCGGAAAAAAAGGATCTTTTGATGGCTCGGCATTCAACGGAATGGTTGCCGGAACGAAAGGACTTGGAGGCAATCTCGAGAAAATACGGCCTGGCTCTCGTCGATGTTGCTCAGAATTCCGCTTGGACCGACTCACTCTATCGTGACGGCGTCCATCCGTCGGCCTGGGGCAATGTTGTGCTGGCCAAGATCATTTCCGATGCGACGCGCGAGACGTTGACGTCCGAGGCACTGAACTCCAAGTCCATCATCCTCGCGGGTAAAACTCCGCTGCGATCTCGCTCAGAACCCCCGTGACATAACTCGCGAACGAACGCCAGACTTCGAGATGAAAGGCATCCGTCCGCGTTCGCCATAGCACGACATCCGCTTTGGCCAGAACCGTGCGGGTGCACATGCCCACCGGGAATTCCGCGAGGTCCAGATCGAGCGGGCAGGCGCCGCTCAAGATGGTTGCGGCGTTGGCTCCACTCATTTCGAAGGCGAATTGCCGGTGACTGATGTCCACCAGCGCGTGCGGGACATCCGTCATCGCGCCCTCGAGCGCGTCGAAGACGGTCGACGCCGACGCGCCGGCCGACGATTGGCCCGCCGCAAAATCCAGCAGCAGGTATTCGTCGGGACCCATCCAAAGCGTCGCCCGTGTCGAATGCGCATGCGCCCGGCAGGCTTCCTCCGAGAATGCCACGCCCCAAACGGGGTGGACCGCCGCTCGCGCCGAGGCACCGCCGTGGAATGCGAAACGCGCCACCGGCGGCAGCCCCTTGAGCCAGTCGAGGGAGGGCACGGCGGGCACGCGACGGGTGGCCTGGTCAACCATTGATTCGCGCTCCTTCCGTATCGTAGAAGACCGGCGAGGTCACTTCGACCTCGACGTCGCCGCCGGGCATGGGGACGTAGAGCGTCTGACCCATTCGTGCGCGACCCCCGGCCACCAAGGCAAGTGCGATCGGAATCCCAAGCACGCTGCTGGCATACGACGAGGTCACGTGCCCGATCAATTCCATGGGCGGCCGTTGGCCCGCCTTGGCGGCGATTTGGGCGCCTTCTTCGAGCACGGTTCCGGCATTGCGGGTGCGCAATCCGACGAGTTGTTTGCGGTTCGCAGACTTCATGGAGGCACGCTCCAGGGAGCGCTTGCCGACGAAATCGGCCTTGAGTTTGCCGATGGCCCAGGAGAGGCCGGCATCGTCGGGCGTCACCGTGCCGTCCGTGTCTTGACCCACGATGATGTAACCCTTCTCCGCGCGCAGCACATGCATGGTTTCAGTGCCGTATTCCATCATGCCGTGCTTCTGTCCGGCGGCGTAAATCGCCTCCCACACCGCGGCGCCAAAATCCGCGGGCACGTTGACCTCGAATCCCAACTCCCCGGTGAAGCTGACCCGGAACAACAGCATCGGAACGCCGCAGATCGAGCCGCGTCCCACTGCCATGTGCGGCATCGCGGCCGCACCGATGTCGATTCCTTCCACCAGCAGCTCGAGGACGCTGCGTGCCTTGGGTCCCTGCACGGCGATCACGGCCCACTGTTCCGTGGTCGATGTCAGCCATACCTTCAATTCCGGCCATTCCGTCTGACGGTAGTCTTCCATCATCGCCAATACGCGAGGCGCGCCGCCGGTGGTGGTCGTCACATGGAACCGATCGGCGGCCGTTCGCGCCACCACGCCGTCGTCATAGATGAAGCCGTCGTCGCGGCAGAGGATTCCATAGCGCGAGCGTCCGACGCCCAAATTCGTCCAATTGTTGATGTAGAGCCGGTTCATGAACTCGGCCGCGTCTGCACCGACGATTTCGATTTTGCCCAGCGTCGATGCGTCGAAAATACCGCAGGCGCTGCGCACGCTCAAGCACTCGCGCGCCACCGCCTCGTGCAATCCTTCGCCCGCCCGCGGAAAATAGCGCGCACGCTTCCACAGCCCGACGTTTTCGAAGACGGCGCCCTTCGCCGCCGCCCATCCGTGGGTCGGCGTCGTGCGCACGGGGTCGAAAAGATCGCCGCGGGAGATTCCGGCGAAGCTGCCGAAACTCACCGGCGTGTACGGCATCCGAAACGTGGTGAGGCCCACGCGCGGAATGGGGACGTCGAGCTTTTGCGCGACGATGGCCATCGCGTTGAGATTCGACGTCTTGCCCTGATCGGTGGCCATGCCGGTCGTGGTGTAGCGTTTGACGTGCTCGATGGACTGGAAGCCCTCGCGAGTGGCCAGCGCCAGATCCTTGGTCGTCACATCGTGCTGCCAATCGACGAACGACTTTGCCGTGGACTGAGGTTTGGTCGCCGGCAGGGCGCCAAGATACCCATCGGTACCGCGCGCCGCCGCCTCGACCCCGAAACGCCGCGGTGGCGGACTCGGATCAGAAGTTGCAGCGGCACCGGCCGCGGAGCCGTCGGCCAGCACATCGGATAGTGCAAAGACGCCGCGGCACGCCCCGGCGGAACGCTCGTTCTCCGCCGACCGCCCGGGTAGGAAGGCTTGCAGCTTTTCGTTCCACTCGAGCTTGCCGCGCGATTGCGAGAACAGGTGAACGCTCGGCGTGAAGCCGCCCGACATCAACACGGCGTCGCACTCGATGCTTCGTGCGGCGCTCACCGCGCCGTCTGCGACCCGTCCCAGAGCGATGCGGGTTACCCGCAGGTTGCCGCTGGTGCCTAACACCGTGGAAGCGGGGATGACATCGATTCCCGCCCGCCGCGCCGCTTCGGGGAGCGCACCCGCCGCTGCTGGACGGACATCGGCGACGGCGGCGACCGTCGCGCCGGCGGCATGGAGGTCGAGCGCCGTCTGGTAGGCGCCGTCGTCGGCGGTCACGATCACCACTCGATTGCCGACCAGCACGCCATAGCGATTGAGATAGGTCTGTCCCGCTCCCGCGAGCAAGATTCCCGGCCGATCATTGCCCGGAAAAACCATGGGCCGCTCGATCGCTCCCGTGGCCAGCACCACGGAACGTGCGCGAACCTGCCATAAACGTTCGCGCGGTTGGCTTGAACCCGGTTGGGGAAGGTGATCGCCCAGCCGTTCGCACAGACCGATGAAATTGTGCGGGAAATAGCCGAAGGCCGTCGTACGGGCGAGGAGTGTGACCCGGGGATTGCTTTGCAACGACGCGATGGAACGTTGCACCCAGGTGGCGCCGGAGTCGCCGTCGATGCGTGCGGCGAGGTCGCCCAACAGGCTGCCGCCGAATTCCGCCTGCTCGTCGCACAGCATGACGCGGGCGCCGCCATCCGCGGCCGTCAGTGCCGCCGCAATTCCGGCAGGTCCCGCGCCCACCACCAGTACGTCGCAATGCGCGTAGCGCTGCGCATAGCGGTCCGGATCGGGGAGGGCGGGGGCTTCTCCCAGACCGGCGGCCCGCCGAATTACCGGTTCATACAGCGTCTTCCAGGCTGTCTTCGGCCACATAAACGTTTTGTAGTAGAAGCCCGCCGGGAAAAAGGCCGAAAGCCAGTCATTCACCCTCCCTACGTCATGGCGCAGGCTCGGCCAGCGGTTCTGGCTCATCGACACCAAACCGTCGTACAACTCGACCTGGGTGGCACGCAGATTCGGCGTATAGCGCGCCGTATCGCGGCTGACGGTGACCAGCGCACTCGGTTCCTCGACACCTGCGGCCAGGAAGCCGCGCGGGCGATGGTATTTGAATGAGCGCCCGACCAGATGCACGCCATTGGCGAGCAGCGCCGAGGCCAGGGTATCGCCCGCGAAGCCGCGGTAGGACTCGCCGTCGAAGCTGAACCGCAAGGGCCGCGACCGGTCGACGCGGCCACCGCTCGCGGTGCGCATGCCATTGCCTGCCGCGGCGGAACTCACTTCGGGTTCTCCGCCGGCGCGCGCGCGGCGGCGGCGGGCGGTGTCGGCTGTGATTCACCGGTCTTGTAGAAGCACAAGAAATGATCCGTGGTCGTGTCGCGCACGGCATTGAAAAAGCGGCCGCAGCCCCGTGCGTGCCGCCAGCGTTCGGCGTAGACGCCCTTGGTGTTGGTGCGCATGTATAGAAAATCGGTCCACGACTGATCGTCGAGTTCGGCGGGCCGCACCGGGCGGGCAAGGTGCGCCTGGCCGCCGTAGGTAAATTCGATCTCGGGACGCTTTCCGCAGTAGGGACAGACGATGAGCAGCATTCAGTGCGCCACGGCCGCCGCCGCGGCCTCGTCGATCAGGTAGCCGTCCCGAAACCGCTCGATGGTGAACGGTGCGTTGATCGGGTGCGGTTCGTCTCGCGCGATGGTCCACGCGAACACATGCGCCGATCCGGGCGTGGCCTTGAAGCCGCCAGTGCCCCATCCGCAGTTCACGTACAGGCCGCGAACCGGGGTCTTGGCGATGATGGGCGACCGGTCCGGCGTGACGTCGACGATGCCGCCCCAGTTGCGCAACATGCGCATGCGCCTGAAGTTCGGAAATAATTCGCAGATCGCATCGAGGGTATGGGTGTTGATGTGCAGCGCTCCGCGTTGCGTGTACGAGGTGTAGGCGTCCGTCCCGGCGCCGATCACGAGTTCACCCTTGTCCGACTGGCTGATGTAGGCGTGGATGGTGTTCGACATCACCACGCACGGGAAAATCGGTTTGATCGGTTCCGACACCAGGGCCTGCAGGGGATAGCTCTCCAGCGGCAGGCGGACGCCGGCCAGACTCAAGACCACGCTGGTGTTGCCCGCCGCCGAGACGCCCACCTTGCGGGTCCGGATTAGGCCGCGCGAGGTTTCCAGCGCTTCGACCGCGCCGCCGGCGTCCCGCTGGATGCCGGTCACCTCGCAGTTCTCGATGATGTCGACGCCCAACGCGTCGGCGGCTCTCGCATAGCCCCACGCCACCGCATCATGACGCGCCGTCCCGCCCCGCCGCTGCAGGGCCGCACCGAGCACGGGATAGCGGATATTGTCGCCGATGTTCAAGGGCGGACAGAACTCCTTGGCCTGTTCCGGCTCCAGCCACTCGTTGTCGACGCCGTTGCAGCGATTCGCGTGCACGTGCCGCTTGAACACCTGGATGTCGTGAACCGTGTGCGCCAGCATCATCACGCCGCGGGGCGAGAACATCACGTTGTAGTTGAGTTCCTGCGACAGCGTTTCCCACAGCTTCACCGAATGATCGTAGAGAGCGGCGCTTTCGTTGAACAGGTAATTGGAGCGGATGATGGTGGTATTGCGGCCGGTGTTGCCTCCGCCGATCCATCCTTTCTCGAGCACCGCAATGTTGGTCAGGCCGTGCTCTTTCGCCAGGTAGTACGCCGCCCCCAATCCATGTCCGCCGCCGCCCACGATGACGGCATCGTAAGCGCCCTTGGGCTCGGCCTTACGCCATTGCTTCTGCCATCCGAGGTGGCCGGACAGCCCGCGGCGGATCAACGCCAGCGCTGAAAATGCTTGTCTGCTCATGAATGCCGCGCCGGCTCAGGCCCGAAGTTCCTTGTTATCGGGATCGTACGGAGAGTCCACGAGAATCGTGGCGCGTTTGCGTTCCCCCAAGATCTCGATCTGCAACTCGCCGCCGACGCCCGCGAAGTCGGGCTTCACGTAGCCCAATCCCAAGCTCTTGCCCAAGGCGTGCCCATAGTAGCCGGCGGTGGCGCGGCCTACGAGATTGCCTTTGGCGTCGAACAGGGGTTCGTTGCCGAGCGCGTCGGCATCCGTGACTCCATGCACCTCGAAGGTGATGAAACGATTCGGCACGCCGTTCGCGAGCTGTTTCTCGAGGGCCTCCTTGCCGATGAAAGGACCCTTGTTCAATCGCACGAAGCGGTCGAGTCCCGCCTCGTACGGCGTGTAGTCGGGGCTCAGGTCGGTGCCCCACATGCGGTAAGACTTCTCGAGGCGCAGCGACTCCATGGCGCGCATGCCGGCCATCCCGATGCCGAATTCCTCACCGGCGGCGAAGATCGCGTCGAACAGATGATGAGCGTACTCGATGGGGAAATGCAGCTCCCAACCCAGCGCTCCGACGAAATTGACGCGCAGCAAGTACACATCCACGGCGAGCCCGACCTCGGCGACCTGACCGGTGAGCCACGGAAAGGCGGCGTTATCCAGCGCCGTATCCGTGATCTTGGCCAGTACGTCACGCGACCGCGGTCCGGCAAGCACGAAGCAGCCGCGGCTGCCTGTGATGTTGCGCAACGAAACCCCGCCGCCCGCGGCGCCGGAAGCCGCTTCGGCGTGCGGCAGCATCTGTTGCAGGTAGTCGCTGTCGTAGCGTTCCGCCGCGCCGGCGCTGACGACGTAGTAGTGCTGTTCGGCGATTTTAGTGATGGTGAATTCCGAGCGGATTCCGCCGCGGCGCGTAAGCGCATGGCAAAGCGCGATGCGGCCGATCTTGGTGGGCACCTTGTTCGCCACCAGACCGTCGAGCCACGCCTCCGCGCCCGGGCCGGTCACTTCGTGCTTGGTGAACGGCGTCAGATCGATCACCCCCACATGGCGGCGCAAGCGCTGCGCCTCGTTGCCGACATGCTCGAAGTAATTCGAACGCCGGAAACTCCACTTGTCTTTCGGCGCGATGCCCGGCGGCGCGAACCAATTGGCGCGTTCCCAGCCGTAGCGTTGGCCGAAAACCGCACCCATGCGCTTGAGTTTGTCATAGATCGGACTGGTCTTCGCGGGCCGCGCGTCGGCGCGCTCTTCGTCCGGATAATGAATGACGAAAACGTTCCGGTACGTTTCCTCGTTCTTCTGAACGACATAACGCTTGCTGGTATAGGGACCATAGCGCCGCGGATCGACGGCCATCATGTCGATGCCGGGTTCGCCTTCGACGATCCATTCCGCGAGTTGCCAGCCCGAGCCGCCGGCGGCGGTGATGCCGAAGCTGTGACCTTCGTTGAGCCAGAGGTTCTTCGCGCCCCAGGCGGGGCCCACCAGCGGGCTGCCGTCCGGCGTGTACGCAATGGGCCCATTGACGATGTCCTTGATGCCGCAGTTGGCGAGCGACGGAACGCGGCGCTGTGCCGCTTCGACATGCGGCAGCAGGCGTTCCAAGTCGCCTTCGAACAAACTCTTGCCGAACCAATCCGGGACGCCGTCGGCAAATCGCGCCGGCGCGCCGGCTTCGTAGACCCCTAGAATCCAGCCCATGCGCTCCTCGCGCAAATAGTACGATTGGTCCGATTCGCGCAGCACGGCAAGTTCGCGGCCGCCTTTCTGGCGGTACGCTTTCAATTCCGGCGATTCGTCATAAACGATGTATTGATGCTCGACGGGGATGGAGGGCACGTTGAGGCCGAAGAGTCGGCCCGTCTGGCGCGCGTAATTGCCCGTGGCACAGACGACGTGTTCGGCAACGATGTCGCCTTTGTTGGTGGTCAGGTGCCACTCGCCCGACGGCGTGCGTTTGACGGCGCTGACTTCGGTCTGCTCATGGATCTCGGCCCCGCGGGCTCGCGCCCCCTTGCGCAGCGCCATGGTAAGGTCGGCCGGCGCGATGTGGCCGTCGTCGGGGTGATACAGGGCGCCGATGATGTTCTGCGTGTCGGCTCCGTTGCCGATCTCCGCCAGCGGCCAGAGATCGCGGACTTCTTTCGGGCCGATCACTTGGAACGGCACGCCGATGGTATTCGCGGTGCCGCAGTACTTCTGATACTCGTCCATGCGGTCGGGATTGGTGGCGAGCCGCAGATTTCCCGTGACATGGAAACTGACATCCTGGCCGGTTTCCGCGGGGAGCCGCTTATACAGATCCACCGAGTACTTGTGGAGTTGCCCGACGGTGTAACTCATATTGAACAGCGGCAGCAGCCCCGCCGCATGCCAGGTCGACCCCGCAGTCAGTTCGGCGCGCTCCAGGAGAACGACATCCGACCATCCCTTCAATGCCAGGTGATAGAGCGTGCTGACGCCCACCACTCCGCCGCCAATCACAACCACGCGGGCATGAGTTTTCACTGAAGCTATCTCCCAACGCAAATGCGCCAGGCAGTGTAACCACCCATAGGCCAAACATGAGGCTAATTGCGACAGCCCCGTGTTGAAACGCGCCAAACCTCAGGAGGGAGGGGGGAGGATGGGTTGGCGGAAGCGGCGCCGCCTATCCAGAAGCGACGGAATTTTGTCGGATTTAGGCATGGTCGGTCGGGCGGTGGCATAATCGAGACCGGTTCCGCCAGTTTCGAATCGGAGGCCCTTTGGATTCGCCGGTTGTATTGCGGAAGTGCCGGTACGCCTTCCTGACGCTGCCGCATTATTCTTTGATCGCCGTGGCGAATGCCATCGAGCCGCTGCGAATGGCGAATCGTCTGGTCGGCCGAGACGTGTACGAATGGTCCGTCATCAGCCTGGACGGGCAGGCCACCGACGCCAGCAGCGGGCTTAGTTTGTCGCCCACCGGTGCTCTGGACAAATTGGGGCCGGTCGACATCTTTTTCGTGTGCGGCGGCATCAACGTGCGCGAAGCAGTATCACCGGCACTTCTCGCGGGCCTCCGGCGCCTCGCGGATCGCCGCGTGCCCTTGGGCGCCTTGTGCACCGGGGGATACGCGCTGGCGCGTGCCGGCTTGCTCGATAATTTTCGCGCCACGATTCACTGGGAGAATCTCTCCGCCTTGCGCGAGGAGTTTCCGCGGGTGCGCATTGGCGACCAGCTGTTTACCATCGACCGGGACCGCTACACCTGCTCCGGCGGAACCGCGCCGCTCGATCTCATGCTCAATCTCATACAGCAGAAGCTTGGGCCGCGCATCTCGCAACTAGTGTCGGAGCAATTCATCGTCGAGCGCGTCCGTAAGGACACCGACCGCCAGTACGTGCCGCTGCGGGCGCAAATCGGCACATCGCATCGGGGGCTGCTGCGTGTCGCGCAACTCATGGAAGAGAACATCGAGAAGCCGCTGTCGCTCGAAAAGATCGCGAAGGCAACCGGACTGTCGCGCCGCCAGATCGAGCGCCTGTTCAAGCGCGACCTCAACTGCGTTCCCAAGAGGTACTACCTGGAAATGCGGCTGAGGCGCGCCCGCGAGCTGCTGTTGCAGACGTCGATGCCCATCATGGAGATCACCGCGGCCTGCGGCTTTCAATCGCCGCCGCATTTCTCCAAGTGCTACCGCAACCAGTTCGGCTATCCGCCGAGCTCCGAGCGCAAGCCGGGAGGCGTTGTCCCGTCGATCGAAGCCCTTATTTGAATACCACCGTCTTTTGATCGTCGAGAAAGACGCGGTGCTCGAGCAGCAGGCGCACGGCGGTCGACAGCGCGCGACGCTCGGAGTCGCGTCCGACGTCACTCAACATTTCGGGCGTATAGCTGTGATCCACGCGCTCGACGATCTGTTCGATGATCGGGCCTTCGTCCAGATCACCGGTTACGTAATGGGCGGTCGCGCCGATCAATTTCACGCCGCGCGTGTGCGCCTGGTGGTACGGCTTGGCGCCTTTGAAACCCGGCAGAAACGAGTGATGGATGTTGACCGCGCGGCCGTGCAGGCGCCTGCTGGTGTCGTCCGACAATATCTGCATATACCGGGCAAGGATCACGAGTTCGGATTCGGTTTCGTCGATGAGCGCGAGCAGGCGGGCTTCCTGAGCCGCCTTGGTGGCGGCGCTGACCGGCATGAAGAAGTACGGAATTCCGTGGCGGTCGGCGATTACCTGCATATCCGGGTGATTCGAAACGATGCAGCTGACGTCCATTTTCAATTCGCCGGTGCGATGGCGGTACAAAAGATCCTCGAGACAATGATCGAATTTCGACACCAGGATCATGACGCGGCTGCGGTAGGCGCCGTCGTGGATGGCCCATTGCATCTGTTCGGCATCGGCGACCGCGATGAAATCCTTGCGCAAGCCCGCGAGATCGACGGGCTCTCCGGTGACGCCGCAAAACGTGACCCGGACGAAGAAACGCTTCGTCATCACGTCATCGAATTGATGCATCTCCATGATATATAGCCGGTGCGCGGCGATGAATCCGGTGACGCGGGCGGTGGTTCCCATGCGGCTGGTGCATGTCGCCGTCAATATGTAAGTATGCGAAGTATTGAATTCCATCGCGCCATGATACCCACGGCGGAGGCAATACGGAATCGCATGGAGGAGCAGACTCAAGCCAATTTGCGCCGAGCGTACGGTGAAGCGTGGTCGGCGCTGCGCGCCGGGCGTGCCGCGACCGCCGAACGGCAGCTGCGCGCCATTCAAGCCACCGCTCCCGGCGAAGTCAATAGCATGCGACTGTTGGGGGTCGCGCTCCTCGATCAAGACAAGGTGTCGGCCGCCCTCGAGACTCTCGAACGCGCTGTTTCCGCAGCCCCGCACTTCTGGCATGCACGCACCGACCTCGCCCGCGCGTATCGTGTTGCCGGTCGGCTGGAGGCGGCACGCGAGGAACTTCAGCGCATCGTCTCGGCTGCGCCTACGCTCGAGGCTGCATGGCTTGCCTACGGCGATGTTCTCGTCGATCTTCAGAAATATCCGGATGCGAGAGTGGCGTATGAGCGTGCGCGACGGTGCGACCCCTACGCTCGCCGTATCGAGGAGGCGACCGCCGCGCTCGTGGCCGAGGACCGAAAGACGGCCGAGCTCATATTTCGCGACATCTTGAAGGCCGACGCGGGCCATGTAGCGGCCGTGTGCGGTCTGGCGGCGATCTCGCTCACGGTCAGCCGCGGCGCTGATGCCCTGCGTCTGCTGCGCCACGCCCTCAAGCAATCGGCGCACCTGCCGCTGGCCTGGCGCGGTCTGTGCCAGGCGCTGGTTGATCTCGGGAGGCTCACTGAAGCGGAGGCAGCGGTTCGCCATCTTTTGAAGATCGAGCCGGAAAACCCGCAGAACTGGGTGCAGCTGGGGAATGTGTGCACCCGGCTCATGCGGCAGCCGGACGCTCTGACCGCTTTCCAGGAGGCGGCGCGGCTCAACCCCGACGAACTGCGCCTGCAACTCTCCATCGGACATCTTCACAAGACTCTGGGCCATCGCCGCGAATGCGAGGCGGCCTACAAGGCGTGCCTCGGCAGGGATCCAAAATTCGGCGAGGCGTATTGGAGTCTGGCCGATCTCAAGACCTACCTGTTCAGCGACGGCGAGATCGCGGCAATGCAGGCCCTGATCAAGGGCGACGGGGGCGACGATGTGGACCAGGCGCACCTGCACTTCGCCCTCGGGCGCGCGTTTGAACATAGGAAAGACTATGCGACGGCGTTCGACCATTACGCGACCGGCAATGCGCGGCGCCGCAAAACCGTCGCATTCGATATTCAGCTATTCGAAAACAAGACGCAGCGCGTGGCCGCTTGTTTCGACAGGGCGTTCTTCGCGGAGCGGGCAAAGGCCGGGTACGGCGATCCGGCGCCCATCTTCGTGGTCGGGCTGCCGCGATCCGGCTCGACTCTGGTCGAGCAGATCCTCGCCAGTCATTCGAGCGTCGAGGGGACCTTTGAGTTGCCGAACATCCTGACCATCGTCCGGGAGTTCGATCACGCCGATTCGGAGCATGACGCGTACCCGGAGACCGTGCGCGCCGTCCCGCTGGAGCGATTCGCGAGTCTCGGCCGCCGCTACATCGAAGAGACGGCGCCGATTCGCAGCGGACGGCCGCGCTTCATCGACAAGATGCCGAACAACTTCAGCCACGTCGGCCTGATCCAGGCCATGCTGCCGAACGCCATCATCGTCGACGTGCGCCGTCACCCCATGGACTCGTGCTTCAGCACTTACAAGCAGCACTTTGCCGAGGGCCAGTCCTTCAGCTACGACCTCGACGACCTGGGGCGCTACTTTCGGTGCTACTTGAGCCTGATGGATCATTGGGACGAGGCATTGCCCGGCAAAGTGCTGCACCTGCAATACGAGGAGCTGGTGTTCGATCCGGAGACGAGCATCCGCCGCCTGTTGACCCATTGCGGGCTCAACTTCGAGCCCGCTTGCCTCGCGTTTCATGAAACCAAGCGGCCCGTCCGCACGGCCAGCGCCGAGCAGGTGCGTCAACCGCTATACGCCTCGGGGATCGGCTATTGGAAGCATTTCGAGCCGCAGCTCGAACCCCTGCGACTGGCTCTGGGCGACAGCATGGAGCGTTTCGCCGACGCAGGCTAGTCCGCTGCCGCCGTGCATCTCGGCGCCTATTGAACGTTCGATCAGCGCCGCGCCGGTAATCATTGACAGGCTGCGGCCTTGCAAGACATGATCCGGGGTACCAGGGATGCGCACGCGCGCCTTCGGGATTTCGGATAAAAGGGGATGAAGCGATGCGTACGACAGCAGCGCGTTCCGCAGCCAAACATCGAGGCTGCGGACCGATCGCCATACCGCACGGTTCACGCTCGAAGCTCAGCTTCGCCATCGCTGCCGCGTTGTCGGGCACCGTGGCGATGCAGATTGCGCCGGCGGCGGCGGGAGCGGCCTCCGATACGACCCTCGAGGAAGTCATAGTCACCGCCCGCAAGCGCACGGAAAACCTTCAAGACGTTCCCATCAGCATCGACGTCTTTACCGCCAAGGACCTGCAGAATCAAGCGATCTCGCAATTCGAAGATTACGTCACCAAGACGCCGTCCATCTCCTTCGTGAGTGCCGGACCCGGCACACAGACGTTCAGCATGCGCGGCGTGTCGGATGGGACCAATCCGAACTACCCGAACGCTGCCACGACCGCTTTCATGCTCGATGACATGTCGATGAATTACTACGGAACGACCCCCGATCTGCATTTCTACGATATGGAGCGCATCGAGGTTCTGAACGGCCCGCAGGGAACGACCTTCGGCGCCGGAGCCATGGCCGGCGCCCTGCGGTTCATCACCAATAAACCCGATGCGACGGCGTTCAGCGCCGGCGTGGACCTCGACGGCGGCAAAATAGATGGCGGCAGCCACAATGCCACCATCGAGGGTTTCGTCAACCTGCCGATCATTCCGGACTGGACGGCTTTGCGGATCTCCGCATACCGCGACTATCACGGCGGCTTCATCAATAATCTTCTCACTACCCGCCAGTGGGTCAACGGGGCGGTGTCGGACAATTCGGCGTGGGCGGGGAAGAACTACAACGTGGAGAAGGTCACCGGCGCCCGCATCGCCCTCGGACAGAAATTTTTCGAGGGCTGGAAGGCCTCGCTGACCTACAGCTATCAGCGGCAGCTCACGCACGGCGCCTGGGATGAAGATCCGACCATCGGCGGTGCGCGCGATTATCTGGGCAATCTGGTCGACGGTCCTGCGCGCCCCCTCGGCAGAAACAACGTGGTGCGCTTCGGACCGGAGTTCAAACAGTACTACACGAAAACGCTGGATTTTCATCTCGACGGCGACGTCGGCATCGGCGATCTGGTTTACGCAAGCACCTATTGGGCGCAGGACGATCGATGGGTCAATGAATATTCGGAGTACATGCAGTACCTGAATCAGTATGCAAACCCCCCGAATACTTCCTTCAACGCATCCACTCAGCAGGCATTCAACTGTCTCACGGACCCTTTCAATGGAACCGGATTCAGCGGCTGTAATCCGTCGGTTCAATATTACGATTACATCAATCATACCGAGCGCTGGTCCAACGAACTACGATTGCAATCGAAGGAGGGCGGCCGTTTTCACTGGCTCGGCGGCGTGTACTGGGAAAAGACGCGCGATCCCTACAGCGACTACTTCCACATGCCGGGCCTGCAGACCGCGGGACAGCAGTGGCAGGCCACAGCCGCCTATTATTACCACCAGGGCGCTCTGCCGCCGAAGCCGGATGATTGGTATAGCTATGAGAATCGTTCCGACTATCTGCAAACGACCGAGTTCGCCAACTTCACCTTCGACATTACACCGCGACTCCATATCGAGGCGGGCACGGTGCATTTTCACTCCACCTTCTCCACCTACAGCGGGTATGGAGGCTTCTGGTACGACCCCGGAGCAGCCACTTTTTCCAGCGGCTCATCCAATAAGTGGAACAGCAAGTTGGGCATCAGTTACAAGGCGTTGGACAATCTCCTGGTGTACGCCGACGCGGCCCAGGGGTTCAGGGATGGCGGCACCAATGGCGGTATACCCACCGGATGCACAAATCCGCCGCCCGTGAATGGTGTTCCACAAGTGGGTGTCCCCGCAAAGTTCGAACCGGACACTTTGACCAACTATGAGGTCGGCTGGAAGTCGACGATGCTCGACAATCATCTGCTGTGGAACGGCGCCCTTTATTACATGCCCTGGAAGAATCTTCAGTCGCTGGTGTTCGATCCCGAGCTCTGCCCCTCGAGCAGTTTCAACGCCAATGTCGGCGATGCCCGGGTCTACGGCATGGAATCCAACGTCAAGTACCAGGCGAGCGCGTTTCTTAGCTTGGAGTTATCGGCAAGTTACAACGATGCGCGTGTACTGACCAACAATTTCAAAAACGCCAGTTTCGCCGTGGCGCCTGGAGAGCGATTGCCCTACGATCCCTACTTCAGTTACAGCGCTAATGCCCGCTACGAAGCGCCGCTCAACGACAGCGTCCGGGGATACGTTCAATACGACATCGCGCACAAGGGCGACATGTGGAACTCCCTGCAAGTATCGGGCAGCAACGGCCTGCCGCGTGTCCTTCAACCCGGTTATTCCGTCATGAACGTGCGGCTGGGGCTCAGTCAAACCGGCTCCCGTTGGATGTCGGAGTTGTACGTCACCAACCTGACCAACAAGAACGCAGTCATCTACACCAACGAGGGCAACTTCGATCTGCGCCAGACGCGGAACGAACCGCGTGTCTTCGGTGTTCGTCTGAATTACCGATGGGGAAAGGGAAGCGGGGGCGAGTAGCCCGTGCTCACACGTATGAAGACACCTCCCCCGGCGGCTGCACGCCTGTTGTTAATGTTGTCGCTGGTCGCGGCGCAGGCATGGGCTGCGGACGCACCGGCTCGCCGACCCTTCGGCTCCGATGATTTCTATCGGGTTCAGGCTCTGAGCGATCCGCAGGTCTCGCCCGATGGTCTATGGGTGGCGTATGTCGTGACCACGAGCGACCGTGACGCCGACGAGCCGCGGAGCGCAATATGGATGGCGAGTTGGGACGGGACTCAGCAACTGGCGATGACCGCCGCCGCGAGCGATACCGATAAACCCAGGTGGAGCCCGGACGGGCGATATCTCTCCTTTCTGACGTCGCCGGCGGGTTCCGACAAGCTGCAACTCATGCTGCTCGACCGCCGCGGCGGGGAGCCTCGCCAGTTGACCACGGTGACCGGCGACATCCGCGAGTATGCGTGGTCGCCCGACGGCAAGCGGGTTGCCCTGGCGATGGACCAACCCGGTGATTCGACGAAGCCGCCGAAACCCATCGTGATCGACGCGATGCACTTCAAGCATGACGAAGATGGTTATCGTGGAAACGGCCGTCAGCGGCATGTGTACCTGGTCGACGTCGAGAGTAAAGGCTTCGAGGCCTTGACCGGGGATTCCCAGTACGACGAGGACCTGCCGACGTGGTCACCGGACGGCGGGCGTATCCTGTTCACCCGCACCCGGGAACTGGGGGCGGACCAGGACGGCCGCAGCGACATCGACGTAATCGACGCCAGGGCGGGGGCCGTTGCCCGCACCCTGGCTCGGCCTTACGCGCCTAACTTTCAAAGGCTTGCCTGGAGCCCGGACGGGAAGCTCATTACGTACCTGCGGGGCTTGCCCCCGAAACTCAATGCCTACATACAAGATCATCTGGTGGCGATGCCGGCCGCAGGAGGCGAACCGCGCGAGTTGACGGGAAAGCTCGATCGAGCGGTGACTTCGTACGCATTCTCCGGCGGGCGGTCGATCACGATCGCCTTGGAAGATGACGGCACTTCGTATCCGGCGCTTCTCGATGCGGACAGCGGCAAGATGACGCGTGAAGCGCCGGCCGGTCCCTTCGTCGTGTCATCGCTTTCATCGCAGGCCGGACATACGGCGCTGCTGCGCGCCGACGACCACTCGCTAGCCGAGGTGTATGCCCTGGAGAGCGGCCGTCTGCGCAAGCTCACCGCGCACAATGACGCGTTTCTCGGCGAGCTCAAGCTGGGCGCGGTCGACGACATCCGCTTCAAGAGCCGGGACGGAACCGATGTTCACGCGCTCCTGGTCAAGCCGCCGTCCTATGTGCCGGGCCGAAAATATCCCACTCTGCTGTGGATCCATGGTGGACCCAACGGAGGGGACGAGCATGCGTTGGTGATCGACGGATATCAGTTTGAGCACCAGCTGTTCGCGGCGAAGGGCTACGTGGTGCTGCGGGTCAACTACCGTGGCGGCAGCGGTCGCGGCGCCGCCTATGCACAGGCCATCGCCGCCGACTGGGGACACAAGGAAGTGGAGGATTTGCTGGCCGGCGTCGACTACCTCGTCAGCCAGGGCATCGCGGACCGGGAACGGCTGGCGATCGGCGGCTGGAGCTATGGCGGCATCCTGACCGACTACACCATAGCCACCGATCGCCGTTTCAAGGCGGCCATCAGCGGCGCCGGAAGCGCGAACCAAACATCGATGTACGGTGTCGATCAATATGTCCTTCAATACAACAGTGAACTTGGACCACCGTGGCGCAACACGGCACTTTGGATGAAGGTGTCGTATCCGTTTTTTCATGCCGACCGAATCCACACGCCCACCCTGTTCCTGGGCGGCCTAAAAGACTTCAATGTTCCGGTGAGCGGCGGCGAACAGATGTTCCAGGCGCTGAAGACACTTGGAGTGCCGGCGCAGCTGGTCGTCTATCCCGAGCAGCACCATGTGTTCACGCGGCCCAGCTTCGTCAAGGATCTGGCGGACCGTATGTCGGCTTGGCTCGAACGCTACGTGCCGGCAGCTCCCTGAGCCTGTATGAGAACGCGTTTCCGCGGAAACGCATGCAGGCACCGCGGAACTACGGCGCAGCGGTTTTCGCGAGAACCTGCTTCGTTCCGAAAGTGCCGCGAATCTGCGCTTCCGAGTGATCGACACCTTCGGGCCACTCCACGGTGAGCCGGCCGATCGGATCCTCGGGAGACCACACGCGTAGAAGCGCGCGGACCATGCCATGCCTTCCCCGGGGCCTCGAGATCCTGCCGCTGACCGCAACATTGCGGGTCCAACGCACCTGATGCAGCTCGATACGCACCCCGGCGCCGCTGCGCTTCAGCCGGAAGGTGCCGCCCCGCAAGCCCCGGCCATGATCCGTCGAATTGGCGTCGACCCGCGCCAGTAGGTCGCCGGCGGTCTGCAGCGCGGCGCTCACGATTCGCAACTGCCGCGGCGATGCTGAATTGCCCGGCAATTCGGCGGCCGGTTCGAGATCGTGCGCCGTCGCCGCGAACCGCGGCACGAGTCGGACCGACGGTACTCGTGATGCGCACGAGGTGTCGCCGGCAGCCAGCGTGGTGATGAACCGGCGGACGAGTTCCGCGCCACAGTCACTGCGGGCGCGGGGCAGGGCGTTGACGTGGAAGCTATTGGCAATCCGCACCTGCACGCCGTGCCGGAAAGCGGCGGCAACCGCTGCACCGTCGGCCATCGTGGTGATGCTGTCGAGTTCGCCTGAGATGATGAGCGCCGGCACGTCGGGATACTCGGCGTTCGCCCCGACTCGAGAGGCGGGATGGTATGGGGGCGCTACCGGCCATCCCACGCATTCGTCGATGAAGCTGTAATCGAGAGGCATGGCTCGATATTCATCGATGGTAAACGGTGAGTATGTATTCGGGGCCGAACGCCGGCGCTCGGCCAGAACACGATCGTGGTCCCGCAGGCGCTCGGCGGGCGTCAGGCGCATGTCGAATATCTGCGGCGGATCATGACACAGCACGGCGGCGGCCAGGCCAGCGCTCCATTTCGTCGGATCTCCGGTGGGATCGCGGGAATCGACGGCCGCGATGCTTTCGGCCATCAGCCGCATCAGCGGCACCCGATCGCCTGCCTTGAATGCGCGCGCGGCGGCGTCGACTTCCCTGACCGTGGTGAGGGAAGGGGCGCCGCCCATCATGACGATTGCGAGTTGCGGCGCATCGGCGGTAAAGCCGTGCTCGCGACCGTCGACATCGTACGCGCGAGCCGAAAAGGGCGAGCGGCGCAACTCGTCGAGAGCGGGCATGATGTGATCCAACGACGTGCCCGGCAGTTGTGAGCACGCCGGGGAACGCGCGCAGGCCAGATTGAACTTGTCGCGCATGGCGCCCGCGTACGTGGGATACCAGGCATAGTCCGGCCCGGAGAGAGGGTACGCGCCATCCAAAACGATGGAGCGCAGCGCGTCCGGATGTCGCGCGGCGAACACCTGTTCGAAGTAGGTGCCGTAGGAATCGCCGTACAAGTCGATTTTGCCAAGGCCCAGGGCGTCCAGGATCGCCGCCAGGTCGTCGGCGGCGTACACGGTGCTGTACAGCGGCGCGCGTTCGCCCAGCGATGCACCGCAGTCAGCCACGGATTCGACGGTCCATTTCTCACCCGTCTGCAGTTCATGGCAGTCGATGGCGCCGGATTGCCCGGTTCCGCGATTGTCCATCATCAGAACGTCGTGGTCCGGCATCAGCGGCTTGAACAAGGCCAGATAATCCTCGCGCGAGCCGGTGGCTGGATAGCCGGGACCGCCCTCGGTCGCGACGAGAGTTCCCGCGGATTTGCCCGCAGCGGAGTGCGGATAGAACTCGAAATGAATGATGATCGATCCAGCTGCCCCGTCGTCGGGATCGAACGGACGCTCGACATCGCCGCAATAGGCAGCGGCACCACTGCAGGCGTGCAGGTCGACGGTGCCGACTCGTTTGCGCTGGAGCGGTGGATCGACGTGGCCGGCCGCCGAGGCAGGCCCGCCGGCGATGCCGGCCGCCAGCAGGGCGGTCAAGACGAGTTTGGCACCGGGCGTCATGTGGTCTTCGTACTACTTGTCCGGCTTCGGCAACAGCTCGGCAAGCGCATAGAGCGTCTTCTGTGGAAAACGCTCAAGCGGATAGTACTTCGTGATGATGGCCACAGCCTTTTCATGGTTGCGGACTTCAAGGAGTCGCAACAGGTAGCGGATATCATCCTCATCGTGAAACTCCGCTCCGATCCGCATCGCCAGGCACTTCATCGCGAGTAGATACTCGGGTCGCGCCATCATGATTCGCAAGTGGTCTAGTTCGAGGAAGGCCGCAAAATCTCCCCGTGGACTCATGAAACCCTTAACGGCGTCATTGAGCCAATCCGCCTTCATCTTGGCCTGGATTGCTACACGCGCCGCGGCTTCGCGCACCTGAGTTGGCGGGCGGAACAAGGCGTCAACATCCTGAGTGGACGGCCGGGTCGCATAGGCGAGGCACATGACGGCGCCGCCAACGAGGAAAAGCTCGCCTTGCGTCCCGGACCGGCGGAGTTCCTTATTCAGGAGTTCGAACAATCTGCGCAAATCGGCCTGGGTCAGCGGCACGCCTTCAGACTCGGTCGCCCAGTGTCGAATCGACGAAGATATTGCGGACGCGGAACGGCGGTGGCGAATGCGTCAGTAGATACAGGCGCAGACTCTGAAGCTCCGAGCCGAATACGGGCTCAGACAGCGGTGCGATTGCGCGCGTCCATGCGGGGACCGCGACTGCGCGCGCTTCGCAAGCGTACTCGACCATCGCGGCAATGTAATTTTCGAGAAAGGGCGATAGGCCCGGTGGCGGAGGCGCCGCGATCGCATCGCGCAGCTCACCTGCGGAGAGGTCCGAGAGCAGTGAGTTGAGCTCAGCCAGTGCGAAACGAGGCGACGCCGAGTCGGCGCAGTCCCGAATACGATCGCGAAACTGGGCAGCCGGCACCGGCAGGACTCGGGCCAGTACGTAAGCCGACATGTCCATACCGGCCCGCGAGGCGGCGCGCTGAATCGCGGTCTTCTCATTGGCGGATACACGAATCTGCATCTGCGCCGTTTTCGGTGGCTTGCTCATCGTACAAGCATCCGCGAGCGGCGCCGCGATGTCAATACAGACGTATTGACATCGATACCGTAGAGTTTGACAGGGGGTCCGCTCGCCCGTGGAGGACGGTTGCATCGCTGCCATTGCACGCCACACCCTCGCCGTCGCGACCGGCAACACCAAGGATTTTGAGCGTCCCGGCATCACAGTGCATAATCCCTTCGTGGAACTAGACGAGTGAATATCGACCCACTCGAGGCAGAACTCCGGCGACAACGGATTCGCGAGGACGAGATCCGCCATGCGGTGGGTTACGCGCGCAAGCCGGTCGTACCAGACGAGTTCGATGTTTGGCTCGCCGAACAGGACTGGGGCGCATCGTGAATCGAGGGGATGTCCGCCGGAGACCTGGCAACCCGGAAAATGGCGCGTCTGGCTAAGCCGGCGACGCAAATTTATCAGCCGAACGCATCGTCAGCGACCATACTTCACCGCTGGATCCGAGAAACGCCGCGCCGGCAACGGGGAGTACGACGATGGACGAGCCACAAACCCAATCGCTATCGCAAGCGGGCCACGCGCGGCGGCCGAGCGGCCGCGACGCGAAGCGGGCGTCCCGTGCCGCACGGGCTGCATCGTCGATTCCCTACATCACCCGCAAGATTCCGTACTACGAGGTGTTGTCCGAAGAAGGCCTGGCGCTGATGGAACATAACGCCGACACCATTCTCGAGGAGATCGGCATCGATTTTCGCGACGACCCGGAGGCGCTCGAAATCTGGCGCGCCGCCGGCGCCGACGTCAAGGGCGAGAGAGTGCATTTCGCACGCGGCATGTGCCGATCGCTCATTCAGCGCAGCGCCCCGCGCGAGTTTACCCAGCACGCGCGCAATCCGGCGCGCACCGTGGTCATCGGCGGCAAGAACACCGTATTCGCGCCGGCCTACGGGCCGCCGTTCGTGCGCAGCCTGGACGAGGGCCGCCGCTACGCGCGCATCGAGGATTTCCGAAATTTCGTCAAGCTCGCGTACATGGCGGGCTCCTTGCACCACTCGGGCGGCACGATCTGCGAGCCCGTGGACCTGCCGGTCAACAAGCGCCATCTCGACATGGTGTACAGCCACCTGAAGTACAGCGACAAGGCGTTCATGGGGTCCGTCACGGCGCCCGAACGGGCGGCGGATTCCGTCGCCATGGCGAATATCGTATTCGGCGGGGAATTGAATGATCCGCTGACGGGCCGACCCAAGACGACGATCATCAATCTCATCAACGTCAACTCGCCGATGACCTACGACGCCACCATGCTGGGCGCCGCGAAGGTGTATGCGCGCGCGAATCAGGCCACCATCATCACACCCTTCATTCTCGCCGGCGCCATGTCGCCGGTGACGGTCGCCGGCACGGTGGCTCAGACCCTGGCTGAAGCCCTGGCAGGTCTCGCCTTCGTGCAGTTGGTCAATCCGGGGGCACCGGTGGTGCTCGGCAGCTTTGCATCCTCCATTTCCATGCAATCGGGCGCTCCGACCTTCGGTACGCCTGAACCGGCATTGGTTCTGTATTCGATGGCCGCCCTTGCGCGCCGCTTGGGCGTACCGTTCCGTTCCGGCGGCAGCCTGTGCGCATCGAAGATTCCGGATTCTCAGGCGGCTTTCGAGTCGGCAAACACACTGCTGCCGACCTGTCTGGCCGGCGTAAATTTCGTGCTGCACACGGCGGGGTGGCTCGAGGGCGGCTTGGCCATGGGCTACGAGAAGTTCGTCATGGACGTCGACCAGGCCGGCATGATGCACACGCTGCTGGCGGGCGTTGACTTGTCGTCGAACGGCCAGGCGCTCGACGCGATGCACGAGGTCGGTCCGGGCAAGCATTTCCTCGGTTGCGCCCACACGCAAGCCAATTTCGAGAACGCGTTCTACCGCTCGCCGCTGGCCGACAACAATAGCTACGAGCAATGGGAGGCCGAGGGTTCGCCCGACATGACCAAGCGCGCGAATACGCTGTGGAAAAAGCAGCTGGCCGAGTATGTGCCGCCGCCGA